>NZ_JABWQS010000002.1:0-258301 GCF_014268545.1 Pseudomonas sp. SWRI81 | reverse complement strand
CGCTGTTGTCAACACCTCTTTTACACCGCTTTCGACCGAGAAGATCGAACCGTTGAAAGCGCCATACATCACTGCGATTCCAACTCCCTCCAGGCTTCGATGATCTGAAGCAAGTCGCTGTCGAAAACTGCGTAACTCTTTGAATCTCAAGGAGTTTTCCGTTTCGACTGCGCCAGAAGTGGGGCGAATTATAGACTTCCAGAATCTGCCGTCAACCGTTAATTTCGCTTTTCTTTCAATAACTTGCAGATTGGCTAAAAAACAGACAATTCGCCGTCGAATATGAGGAAAAACCAGCGCCTTCTATATAGAAGGAGATCTTAGAGCACCCCAGCGCCCTTAAGCTCAGCCACCGCACCCGCACTGAGACCCAGCACCCGCTGCAAAACTTCCAACGTGTGCTCGCCTAATAAAGGAGGAGCATGACGATACTCGACAGGCGTCTCTGACAGCCGAATCGGGCTGGCCACTTGAGGCACCAATCCGGCGAGCGCGTGCGGCAGCTCGATAGCCAGACCGCGTGCCTTCACCTGCGCGTCTTCAAATACCTGCGACAAATCATTGATCGGCCCACAGGGCACACCCGCTTGCTCCAACCGGGCTACCCACTCGGCCGTGGTCTTGAAGACCGTGGCCTGGCGGATCAATGGAATCAACACTGCGCGGTTCGCCACTCGCAGCTTGTTCGTCGCGAAGCGCGGATCATCCGCCCACTGCGGCTGCCCCGCCACTTCGGCAAACTTGCGGAACTGCCCGTCGTTACCCACGGTGAGGATGAAGTCGCCATCAGCCGTAGGAAAATCCTGATAAGGCACGATATTCGGATGCGCATTACCCAGACGCTTTGGCGCATTACCTGTGGTCAGGTAGTTCATGGCCTGGTTGGCCAGACAGGCGACCTGCACATCGAGCAATGCCATATCGATATGCTGACCACCGCCATCATGGTCCCGATGGGCCAACGCCGCCAGAATCGCCACCGTCGAATACAGCCCCGTCAGGATATCCGTCAACGCCACCCCAACCTTCACCGGACCAGCCCCTTCATCGTCATCGGGCCGGCCGGTCAGGCTCATCAAGCCGCCCAGCCCCTGGATCATGAAGTCATAGCCGGCACGCTTTGCATACGGTCCGGTCTGGCCGAAGCCGGTGATGGAACAATAGATAAGATTCGGGTTGATCGCTTTCAGCGATTCATAGTCCAGCCCGTACGCCGCCAGACCGCCGACCTTGAAGTTCTCGATAAGAATGTCCGACTTCGCCGCGAGGTCCCGCACCAGTTTCTGCCCTTCGGGACGTGTGAAATCGATGGTCACCGATTGCTTGTTGCGGTTCGCCGAAAGGTAATACGCCGCCTCGGACGTATTCTCGCCATACGCATCTTTAAGGAAGGGCGGCCCCCAGGCACGCGTGTCATCACCATTGCCGGGGCGCTCGACCTTGATCACCTCGGCGCCAAGGTCAGCGAGGATCTGCCCGGCCCACGGCCCGGCCAGCACTCGCGATAAATCCAGTACCCGCAGATGCGACAGCGCGCCCATGGTCCGCTCTCCTATTAATAGAACGCCTGCAGACCGGTTTGCGCCCGCCCGAGGATCAAGGCATGAACGTCGTGAGTACCTTCATAGGTGTTCACCACCTCAAGGTTGACCAAGTGACGGGCCACGCCGAACTCGTCAGAGATGCCGTTGCCACCGAGCATGTCGCGAGCCATACGGGCGATGTCCAGCGACTTGCCGCACGAGTTGCGCTTCATGATCGAAGTGATTTCGACCGCAGCGGTGCCTTCATCCTTCATGCGCCCCAGACGCAGGCAGCCCTGCAGGGCCAGCGTGATCTCAGTTTGCATGTCGGCCAGCTTCTTCTGGACCAATTGCGTAGCGGCCAAAGGGCGACCGAACTGCTGGCGATCCAGAGTGTACTGGCGCGCGGTGTGCCAGCAGAATTCGGCAGCGCCCAATGCCCCCCAGGAAATGCCATAGCGCGCAGAGTTAAGGCAGGTGAACGGCCCTTTCAGGCCACGCACGTCGGGGAAAATGTTCTCTTCCGGCACGAACACGTTGTCCATCACAATTTCACCGGTGATCGACGCCCGCAGGCCGACCTTGCCATGAATCGCCGGCGCGCTCAGGCCTTTCCAGCCTTTCTCCAGGACGAAGCCGCGGATGTCGCCGGCATCGTCTTTGGCCCAGACCACGAAGACATCGGCGATCGGACTGTTGGTGATCCACATCTTTGCGCCAGTCAGGCTGTAGCCGCCGTCGACTTTACGTGCGCGGCTAATCATGGCGCCGGGATCGGAACCGTGATTCGGCTCGGTCAGGCCGAAGCAGCCGATCCACTCGCCGGAGGCCAGTTTCGGCAGGTACTTCTGCTTCTGCGCTTCGGTACCGAATTCGTTGATCGGCACCATCACCAGCGAAGACTGCACGCTCATCATCGAACGGTAGCCGGAGTCAACGCGCTCTACTTCGCGAGCGATCAAGCCGTAGCTGACGTAATTCAAGCCGCTGCCGCCGTACTGCTCAGGAATGGTCGCGCCCAACAGGCCGACTTCGCCCATTTCACGGAAGATTGCCGGGTCGGTTTTCTCATGCCGGAAAGCTTCGAGGACACGCGGTGCGAGGCTCTGTTGAGCGAACTGCTCGGCGGTGTCGCGGATCATGCGCTCTTCTTCAGTGAGCTGTTGATCCAGCAGCAGGGGATCGATCCAGTTGAAACTCGCTTTACCGCCCATGGGTGTGTCCTCGCAAATCGGTTGAATTAACGTGGCATTGATCCTAGGCGCGGTTCTTGTTGGCGGCAAACGAGGATTTCGCATGCTGTTGTGCTAATTTCTCACTCCGAAACGGCGGAGACTCCAATTTTACCGACGCATCAGTGAGGTTAACGTACATGCGCAGAAAGATTCCCAGCACTGCCGCCCTGATCAGCTTCGAAGCCGCCGCACGCCACGAGAGCTTTACCAGGGCCGCCGAAGAACTTTCGCTGACTCAGGGCGCGATTTGCCGACAGATCGCCAGCCTCGAGGAGTTTCTCGGAGTGGAACTGTTCCGACGTTCGCGGCGCGGCGTAAAGCTGACCGAAGCGGGCCTGTCCTACAGCCGTCGTGTCGCGACCCAGCTGGATGCCGTCGAACGCGACACCCTTTCAGTGATGGGCCAGCAAGGCACCAACGTGATCGAACTTGCCGTAGTGCCTACGTTCGGCACGCAATGGCTACTGCCACGGCTCAAGGACTTCCAGCTCAAGCACCCGGAAGTCACCGTTAACCTGACCAACCGCACCCGGCCCTTCCTGTTTGCCGATACCGAATTCGACGCTGCGATCTACTTTGGCGACGCCGATTGGTCCGGTACCGAGTCCCACCGGTTGATGGGCGAAAATCCGATGCCGGTGTGCAGCCCCGCCCTGCTTCAAAACCAAGAGCAACTGACAGCTCAAGCCATCGCAGAATTGCCACTGTTGCAACAGACCACTCGCCCGTATGCCTGGCGTCAGTGGTTCAATTCACAACAACTGAACATCCCTCGAGACATGACAGGCCCGCGCTACGAGCTATTCTCCATGCTCGCCCAAGCCGCGATGCACGACATGGGGATTGCGTTAATTCCCCCCTTCCTGATTCAGCGCGAACTGGCTGAGAAACGCTTGGTGGTTGCTAACTCCCGGACGCTCGCGAGCATAAAGGCTTATTACTTGATGATTCCCGAGCGAAAGGTCGAATCGGCGTCGCTCAAGGCATTTCGCGACTGGTTGGTGAATCAGGCACATAGCTACAGCCTAGAGGAATAAGGGCATACAGCACTTCCTAACTGCGTAGTCAGAAAACAGAAAGCACTACAGATATAACTATTTGTCGCAATTTCGCTGACTGTATCCGAAAGTCGTACAGACGTCCCAGAAGCGCCTAAGTACGTGGCTTTGAGCCTCCATTGGCGACGCATTACTGCCTATTCACGCCACCGATGAGAAATTTTTCCATCTTCAGCCAGAATCCTTACAGGGCAGGGTCTGCAAGGGATTCAACTGGCCATCTGCGACATTCGGTCACGGCATGACTTGTAGTTAATTTTCCGTCACCCGTCATAATCCCTTGAAGGGCATAAAGTTCGCCTGCAAAATGCCGCGCCCCGCCCTGTTTTGGCGGGATCGTGCTGATCGGCCGCCCCAGTCGCACCATCCGCAGTGCCTGGGTTTACTCAATAAGATCACGCAGGAGATTTGACGTGCACATTGGTGTTCCTCTCGAAACCCAGACCGGTGAAACGCGGGTTGCTGCAACCCCGGAAACCATTAAAAAGCTGATCAGCCAAGGTCATAAGGTCACTGTGCAAACCGGTGCAGGCGTCAAAGCCAGCATCGTCGACAGTGCCTATGAAGCGGCAGGCGCAACCATTGGCAGTGCCAACGATGCGTTTGGCGCCGAGCTGATTCTCAAGGTGGTCGCCCCAAGCGATGCCGAACTGACGCTGATCAAGCGCGGAACGGTGCTGGTGGGCATGCTCAATCCGTTCAACAACGAAACCCTCGCGAAAATGGCCGAGCGCGGTATTACCGCGTTTGCCCTCGAAGCGGCACCACGCACTTCGCGGGCGCAGAGTCTCGATGTGTTGTCATCGCAGGCGAACATTGCTGGTTACAAAGCGGTGTTGCTGGCCGCGCACTACTATCCGCGTTTCATGCCGATGCTGATGACTGCCGCGGGCACGGTTAAAGCGGCGCGGGTGCTGATTCTCGGCGCGGGCGTGGCCGGGTTGCAGGCGATTGCCACGGCAAAACGTCTGGGAGCAGTGATTGAAGCGTCTGACGTGCGTCCAGCGGTGAAAGAACAGATCGAGTCCCTCGGCGCGAAATTCGTTGACGTGCCTTACGAGACCGATGAAGAGCGCGAGTGCGCCGTCGGTGTCGGCGGTTATGCGCGGCCGATGCCAGCGAGCTGGATGCAGCGCCAGGCCCAGGCCGTTCACGAACGCGCGAAACAGGCTGACATTGTCATCACCACCGCATTGATCCCGGGCCGCAAGGCTCCAACGCTGTTGAGCGCAGACACCGTGGCGCAGATGAAGCCGGGTTCGGTGGTTATCGACCTCGCTGCCGCTCAGGGTGGCAACTGCCCGCTGACCGTGGCTGATCAGGTCGTGGTCGAAAACGGCGTGACCATTTGCGGCCCGACCAATCTGGCCGGCGAAGTCGCTGCAGACGCCTCGGCACTGTACGCACGCAATCTGCTGGACTTCCTCAAGCTGGTGTTCACCAAGGAAGGCCAGTTCGACGTCAACCTCGAAGACGACATCGTCGCCGCGTGCCTGATGTGCCGCGACGGCCAAGTCATCCGCAAAAACGCCTAAGCAGGGATTCAGACGATGGAAGAGCTTATCTCCCCCGGTATCTACAACCTGATCATCTTCGTGCTGGCGATTTATGTCGGTTATCACGTGGTCTGGAACGTTACACCTGCGCTGCACACGCCGTTGATGGCAGTGACCAACGCGATTTCCGCGATTGTCATCGTAGGCGCCATGCTGGCTGCGGCGCTGACGGTCACGCCTCTGGGCAAAACCATGGGCACGCTCGCCGTGGCACTCGCGGCGGTCAACGTTTTTGGTGGCTTTCTGGTCACCCGCCGCATGCTTGAGATGTTCAAGAAGAAAGCCCCGAAAGTAAAAGAAGAGGCGCCATCGTCATGAGCATGAATCTCGTCACGACGCTCTACCTGATCGCGTCGATCTGCTTTATCCAGGCCCTTAAAGGCTTGTCGCACCCGACCACCTCGCGGCGCGGCAACCTGTTCGGCATGCTCGGCATGGCGCTGGCCATCATCACCACGGTTGGCCTCATCTATAAGCTGGGCGCAGAGCTTGCGACTGCCGGCATTGGCTATGTCTTCGTCGGCCTGCTGGTCGGCGGCACTGCCGGCTCGATCATGGCCAAGCGCGTTGAAATGACCAAGATGCCGGAGCTGGTCGCGTTCATGCACAGCATGATCGGTCTGGCCGCGGTGTTCATCGCTATTGCAGCGGTGGTCGAGCCGCAATCGCTGGGCATCGTCAAACAGCTGGGCGATGCGATCCCGGCGGGTAACCGTCTGGAGCTGTTCCTCGGCGCCGCGATCGGTGCCATCACCTTCTCCGGTTCGGTAATTGCCTTTGGCAAGCTTTCGGGCAAGTACAAGTTCCGCCTGTTCCAGGGCGCACCGGTACAGTTCAGCGGTCAGCACAAGCTGAACGCCGTACTGGGACTGGCAACGCTGGCACTCGGCCTGACCTTCATGTTCACCGGCAACCTCACCGCGTTTGCGCTGATGCTCGCGCTGGCGTTCGTGATGGGCGTGCTGATCATCATCCCGATCGGCGGCGCCGACATGCCGGTCGTCGTGTCGATGCTCAACAGCTATTCGGGCTGGGCGGCAGCGGGTATCGGCTTCTCGCTGAACAACTCGATGTTGATCATTGCAGGCTCCTTGGTGGGTTCGAGCGGTGCGATCCTCTCGTACATCATGTGCAAGGCGATGAACCGTTCCTTCTTTAATGTGCTGCTGGGTGGTTTCGGCAACACCGCCGATGCCGGTCCGGCCGGCGCGAAAGAAGCACGTCCGGTGAAATCCGGTTCGGCTGACGACGCGACCTTCCTGCTGACCAACGCCGACACCGTGATTATCGTGCCGGGTTACGGCCTGGCGGTGGCTCGCGCACAACATGCCCTGAAGGAACTGACCGAGAAGCTGACCCATCGCGGCGTGACCGTGAAGTACGCGATCCACCCAGTGGCAGGTCGGATGCCCGGGCACATGAACGTATTGCTCGCCGAGGCCGAAGTGCCTTACGACCAAGTGTTCGAGATGGAGGATATCAACTCCGAATTCGGCCAGGCCGACGTGGTGTTGGTGCTCGGTGCGAACGACGTGGTCAACCCGGCCGCGAAGAACGATCCGAAGTCGCCGATTGCCGGCATGCCGATCCTTGAAGCGTTCAAGGCCAAGACCATCATCGTCAACAAGCGTTCGATGGCCAGCGGCTATGCCGGCCTGGACAACGAACTGTTCTACCTCGACAAGACCATGATGGTCTTCGGCGACGCGAAGAAAGTCATCGAAGACATGGTTAAAGCTGTCGAGTAATCCCCCGCAGCGATAACGAACGCCCCGACTTGTCGGGGCGTTTTAGTTTGCGCAAAGCGCTGGACAATTTGCCGCGTTGTTGCCGATCCGGTAACGGTGTTTTACTTGAAAGCCGCTAAATAGACGCCTCATTTGCGACCTTGGTAGCGGGACAGGCGCCCGGCAAATTCACTAGACTGCGCATCCTGCTACTCGCTGCCCGAGAAATCATTCATGTACCGTGACCGTATTCGCCTGCCTTCGTTGTTGGACAAAGTGATGAGCGCCGCCGACGCCGCTGCTCTGATTGAGGACGGCATGACCGTCGGCATGAGCGGCTTCACCCGTGCCGGCGAAGCCAAAGCCGTCCCGCACGCACTGGCCGAGCGCGCCAAGGTCACGCCGCTGAAGATCAGCTTGATGACGGGTGCCAGCCTGGGCAACGACCTCGACAAGCAATTGACCGAAGCCGGCGTACTGTCACGACGCATGCCGTTTCAGGTCGACAGCACCCTGCGCAAGGCGATCAACGCCGGCGAGGTGATGTTCATCGATCAGCACCTGTCGGAGACTGTCGAGCAACTGCGCAATCAGCAGCTGAAGCTGCCGGACATCGCCGTCATCGAAGCCGTCGCCATCACTGAACAGGGCCACATCGTGCCGACCACTTCGGTAGGCAACTCGGCCAGCTTCGCGATCTTCGCCAAACAGGTGATTGTCGAAATCAACCTGGCGCATAACGCCAACCTCGAAGGCCTGCACGACATTTATATACCGACGTACCGCCCGACGCGGACGCCGATCCCGCTGGTAAAAGTAGACGACCGTATCGGCAGCACGGCGATACCGATCCCGCCGGAAAAAATCGTTGCCATTGTCATCACCCAGCAGGCGGACTCGCCGTCCACGGTGTCGACACCGGACGTTGATACCAACGCCATCGCTGAACATCTGATCACCTTTTTCAAGCAGGAAGTCGACGCCGGGCGAATGACCAACAAGTTGGGCCCTCTGCAGGCCGGGATCGGCAATATTGCCAACGCGGTGATGTGCGGCTTGATCGACTCGCCGTTCGAAGACCTGACCATGTACTCCGAAGTGCTGCAAGACTCGACCTTCGACCTGATCGATGCTGGCAAGCTGAGCTTTGCCTCGGGCAGCTCGATCACCCTGTCGGAACGACGCAACAGCGACGTGTTCGGCAATCTGGAGAAGTACAAGGACAAGCTGGTATTGCGTCCGCAAGAGATCTCCAACCACCCGGAAGTGGTGCGCCGCCTGGGAATCATCGGCATCAACACCGCGCTGGAATTCGACATCTACGGCAACGTCAACTCCACCCATGTCTGCGGCACGCGGATGATGAACGGCATCGGCGGCTCCGGCGATTTCGCGCGCAACGCGCATCTGGCGGTGTTTGTGACCAAATCGATTGCCAAGGGCGGCGCAATTTCCAGCGTGGTGCCGATGGTCAGCCACGTTGACCACACCGAACATGACGTCGACATTCTGGTGACCGAGGTCGGTCTGGCCGACCTGCGCGGCCTGGCACCGCGCGAACGTGCCCGTGTGATTATCGACAACTGTGTGCATCCGGATTTCCGCCAGGCGCTGAATGACTACTTCACCGCAGCCTGTGCCATTGGTGGGCACACGCCACACATCCTGCGTGAAGCCTTGAGCTGGCATATCAATCTGGAAGAAACCGGACGCATGCTCGCGGTGTAATCGCACAGATAAACCATCGGCGTACACGCAGTGTGTGCCGATGGACTTTCGCACACATCACTTCCTGCAAAAACTGTACTGCTGTACCGGTCGATTCCTACGATAACGGATTACGATTTGGGCTGAATCGGGTATAAACGCACCGAATTAGTGCGGACAGGTACAGTTTGCTCGATTTTGACCCGTACACCGCCTATAAACAGTTAACTGGTCACTCACAATACAGCTGAACTGTATCTAGAGAGACTAGGCAAACAGGAGGATCATGGGCACCAGTCAAACCACTACCTGATCCCGCCACAAGCGGAAGGATGTCAACCATGGAACGTACACTCAGTTCCGAACTGTTCTTCGAAGACAAAGCTGTAAACACCCAGGCTTCCCTGCCTCTGCGCGTTCTCGCCAACCTGATGTTGTGGCAGCGCCGCATCTCCAGTCGCCATCAACTGGCTCGCCTGGATTCGCGTCTGCTGGCTGACGCCGGTATCAGCGAAGCACAACGCTACGAAGAGCTGAGCAAGCCGTTCTGGCGCTAAGTAGCGTCGCTGGCTCTGGTCGCCAAGACCCACCGCCAGCAACCCGAATTGAATAAAACAAAACCCGTCGTGGGAAACCACGTCGGGTTTTGTCGTTTTGGACTGCGGCGTGTCTGGCGTGCCGATTTGCGGTCTACCGTTACAGTTTTATCAACACAGACAATCACCATAACAGTTGTGAAAAAGGCGCCTGCAAAGGTTGCCATCACTGGGCGAACCGCGCCCGTCAGCCTAATATCCACACAGTACGTGGCGAACGTTAAGCAACTGGCGTCTGACTCCTCAGATACCGAGCCACCTCTCACTACGGTTTATCCAAAGGAGTTACACCATGACCCGTCTTCGTCTGCTCAGTGCCGCTGCCCTGCTGGCTATGGCTACCAATGCCAGCGCTACCAGCTTCATCGTGACCACCGACTCCCTCGTCGGCGCTCTGAAGGCGTCTTCCGACGCCACGTCGGATGTGACGTCCTCCTTTCGTGACGACAAGATCGTCCTGGCCGCTCGTGACGACGCCGCCAGCTTCGTCGCCAGCGAAGGCGAGATCCGTGGCGTGAAGCTGGAAAGCGCGCTGGACCACATTCGCCACCAGGCGCCACAGCTGCAGGCCACCGACGCCCAGTTGGCTCAGGCCATCCTGACGATCTAAGCGACGGAACTGATCGGGACACTTCGCTCGTGTCCCGATGTTTCAACGCTGGCTCTGGCCCGGGCATTGCGCTAGCCTTTGAGCTCGCCAACCATTACCGAGTCTCATGCGTTTTCTTTCGAATTTGCTGTTCCCTTCTGCTGTATTGATTGTCTGCTGGACAACGCCTGCCAGCGCCTTCGATGCCTTCAATGCGTCGACCCAAGGCACCGTTGTCAGCGGTTACGCCACCAGCATGGTGTCTTCTGCACCGTTCGACCGTAAACTGCTGCTCGCCGCTCACGATGACGCGGCGGTATTCGTTGCCAGTGACGGTGAATGGCGAGGTGCCCGGCTGGAGTCCGCGCTGCATTATCTGCGCAAGACCCGGCCAAAACTTCATGCCAGCGACCTTGAACTGGCCGAGGCAATTCTCGTCCAATAGTTATCCTTGTCCTTCCGGAGTCGTTCCATGCGTAGCCCGCTGATTGCTGCCGCCCTTGGCCTGTTTTTGTTGGCCGACGTGGCCCAGGCGCAAACCCTGGTAGCCACCAGTAACATCATCGTTCGTGCCTCCCAGCGCACCATCGATTTCACCTCTGACACCACCACGTCCATCCGCGATTCGAAAATCATCCGCGAAGCCCATGACGACGCCGCCAGTTTCGTTGCCAGCAACGGCGACATCCGCGGTGCTCACCTCGAAGCCGCGCTCAATACCCTGCGTACCCGCGTGCCGGAAGCGCGTGATGCCAGCGATCAGGTACTTGCCGAAGCCATCCTCGCACTGTGAGGTCCATGGGTGCCTGGCTGCTGGCCGGGGCGTTGTTGCTGCTTGGCAACAGCGCCCACGCCGGCCTGCAATTGCGGCTCAAGACCGAGGGTCTGAGTCCGGCTCAACAACAGGCCAGCCAGGCGCTGATCGATGAGGCCCTGCAGAAGCTGCCGCCGAGCTTCATCGAGCGGCTGGACCGGCGCATTGATGTCGGCTGGACCGACGACATGCCCGCCAATGCTTACGGGCAGGCGACGCTGGTTGCCGAGCTCGACCTGAACCGCAAGTTGCTGCCCGGACTCACCGACGGCAGCGCCGCCAAAGCAAAGACCAATCGCCCCCACGGCACTGTGCGTCAGGAACTGCTCGCCACGGTGCTGCACGAAATCACTCATATTTATGACCGCGCGCGCTTATGGCCGGGCGCCGAACGCACGCTGATCCAACGCTGCACCCGGCGTTTCGATAGCGCAGGACTGATCGGCATTCCCGATGAGTGTCGCGGACAGAATGGCCGTCGCTTCACCCTCAGTGACGACCCGCGCCTGCTTGACCTTGCCGGCTGGCAGCAATATGTCGGTCGTCGCGGCGAGCGTGAACAACACAACCGGCAGATCGCCCGCAGCCCTGATCTGTACGAAATTTCCAGCCCCAAGGAATTCGTCGCGGTCAACATGGAGTACTTCCTCCTCGACCCGAGCTACGCCTGCCGCCGCCCGGCGCTGTATCGCTACTACAAGGACCACTTCGGCTGGGCGCCATCGGCCAAGGACACCTGCAGCAAGAGCTTCGCCTTTTTGAATGCGGGCAATGACTTCGCCAGGCAGCCCTTGGGGCGCGTCGATCCGGAACGCGTCTATGCCGTCGATTACCTGCTGGCTGAGGCGAATCAGAACTGGGTCAGCCGCTGGGGCCACAGCATGTTGCGCCTGGTCATCTGCGCCCCGGGCCGCCCGCGTGGCCCGGATTGCCGCCTCGACCTCGATCAGCATCTGGTGTTGTCGTACCGCGCCTTCGTTGGCGACGTGCAGCTGTCGAGCTGGGACGGACTGGTTGGCAAATACCCCTCGCGCCTGTTTGTATTGCCGTTGGCACAAGTGATCGACGAATACACCAAGACCGAATTGCGCAGCCTCGCCTCCGTGCCGCTGAAGCTGTCCCGCGAGGAAATTGAAGGCGTCGTCGAACACGCCGCCGAGATGCACTGGAGCTACGACGGCAACTATTTTTTCCTCTCTAACAACTGCGCGGTGGAAGGTTTGAAACTGTTGCGCAGCGGCAGTAACAACGCGCAACTGGTCGGTCTCGACAGCATCATGCCCAATGGCTTGCTCGAAGTGCTCAAGGGCCGAGGATTGGCCGACACCAGCGTGCTCGACGATCCGAAAGAAGCGCTGCGTCTGGGTTATCGCTTCGACTCGTTCCGCGACCGCTATCAAGCGATGTTCGATGTGCTGAAGAAACAATTGCCGATCAAGCAGACCACCGTCGAGGACTGGCTTTCGTTGACAGCAGAGGAACGCCGCGAATGGTTCGAACGAGCCGACCTGCGTACCAGTGCGGCGCTGCTGCTATTGGAGCAGGCCAGTTTCCGTCAGCAGTTGCTGCTCGCGCAAGACGAGGTCAAACAGCGCTACCTCGGCGCGCGCGAACTGGAGAATGGCGGCATGGATAAAGCCAACGCCACCTTGCAGCAGATCCTCGCCAACAGCGGTTTCCTAAGCCGTCCGGCGGAGCTGCTCGACTCAAAAGGTTATGGATTACCGCAGCCAAGCGAGTTTGACCGGCTGGAAGCAGAAAGCAGTCAGCGGCAGAAGAAGCTGCTGGCCCTGTCCGGCGATCTCGATACCGAAGTGCGCAAGCTGCTCGAACCCAAGCGTGCCGCCGAGATTGCCGCCAGCGAGGCCAACGTGAAGCAGATTGGCGAGCATCTGCGCAAATTGCACAAGGCTTCGGGCGGACTGCAATTGCCCTGAAAAACAAAAAGGCTTCAGAACACGGTTCTGAAGCCTTTTTGTTTATTCTTTGAGCGCTTAGCCGCGAGCCTTGCGCACGCCTTGTGACAGCGCCGAACACAGGCTCAACACACCGTCGATCGCCTGCTCAGGCGTATCGGCACTGGCGATGTGATCGATCAGCGCCGAGCCCACCACCACACCGTCCGCCAGACGCGCGATCGCCGCGGCTTGCTCCGGCGTGCGAATACCGAAACCAATGCTGATCGGCAGATCGGTGTGCCGACGCAGACGTGCAACCGCTTCTTCGACATGCTCCAGCGTCGCCGCACCCGCGCCGGTCACGCCCGCAACCGACACGTAGTAGACAAAACCGGAACTGCCGTTGAGCACGCGCGGTAAACGCGCGTCGTCGGTGGTCGGCGTGGTCAGGCGAATGAAGTCCAGGCCGGCCGCCTGCGCCGGGTCGCACAGCTCTTCGTTGTGCTCCGGCGGCATGTCGACCACGATCAGGCCATCGACGCCGGCGTCTTTGGCCTCAGCAATGAAGCGCTCGACGCCGAATTTGTGGATCGGGTTGAAATAGCCCATCAACACCAGCGGCGTGTCGCTGTTGCCTTCACGGAACTCGCGAACCATTTGCAGAGTTTTCGCCAGGTTCTGCTTGGCGCCCAGCGCACGAATGTTGGCCAACTGGATGGCCGGGCCGTCGGCCATCGGATCGGTAAACGGCATACCCAGTTCAATCACGTCGGCGCCTGCCGCCGGCAAGCCTTTGAGGATCGCCAGCGAGGTGTCGTAGTCAGGATCGCCAGCGGTCACGAAGGTCACCAGTGCGGCGCGGTTCTGTTCCTTGAGGTCGGCAAAGCGGGTTTGCAGGCGGCTCATCAGTGTTTCTCCTGCTGCGATTGTTCCATATGGTGCATGACGGTCTGCATGTCTTTGTCGCCACGCCCGGACAGGTTGACCACCATCAGGTGATCCTTCGGCAGCTTCGGTGCGCGCTTGAACACTTCAGCCAGGGCGTGGGCGCTTTCCAGGGCAGGAATGATCCCTTCCAGGCGGCAGCATTTGTGGAACGCTTCGAGCGCTTCGTCGTCGGTCACCGAGGTGTACTGGACGCGGCCGATGTCGTGCAACCAGGCGTGTTCAGGACCGATGCCCGGATAGTCGAGGCCGGCGGAAATCGAATGAGCGTCGATAATCTGGCCATCGTCGTCCTGCAGCAGGAAAGTCCGATTGCCGTGCAGCACGCCCGGAACACCGCCGTTGAGGCTGGCCGCGTGCTTGCCGGTTTCGATGCCGTAACCGGCTGCTTCGACGCCGATGATTTCAACGCTCTTGTCATCGAGGAACGGGTGGAACAGGCCCATGGCGTTGGAGCCACCGCCGATGCACGCTACCAGACTGTCTGGCAGACGACCTTCCTGAGCTTGCAACTGGTCGCGGGTTTCTTTGCCGATCACGGCCTGGAAGTCGCGGACCATCGCCGGGTACGGGTGCGGACCGGCCACGGTGCCGATCAGGTAGAAGGTGTTGTCGACGTTGGTCACCCAGTCACGCAGGGCTTCGTTCATTGCGTCTTTCAGAGTGCCGGTGCCAGCGACTACCGGGATCACTTCGGCGCCCAGCAGCTTCATGCGAAAGACGTTGGCCTGCTGACGTTCGATGTCGGTGGTGCCCATGTAGATCACGCAATCGAGACCGAAACGCGCAGCGACGGTGGCAGTGGCCACGCCGTGCATGCCGGCGCCGGTCTCGGCGATGATGCGTTTCTTGCCCATGCGCCGCGCCAGCAGGATCTGGCCGATGCAGTTGTTGATCTTGTGCGCGCCGGTATGGTTCAGCTCTTCACGCTTGAGGTAAATCTTGGCGCCACCGCAGAACTCGGTCAGGCGTTCGGCGAAATACAGTGGGCTCGGACGTCCGACGTAATCACGCTGGAAGTAGGCCAATTCTTCTTTGAAGGCCGGATCTTCCTTGGCCGCTTCGTATTCGCGGGCCAGATCAAGGATCAACGGCATCAGGGTTTCTGCCACGTAGCGACCACCAAACGCGCCGAACAGGCCGTTGGCGTCAGGGCCGTTACGCAGATCAGAGGTGTTCGAAGTCTGGGTCATGGGTCGCTCCAGGTGAATTCGGTCAAAAGACAATGAGGTCCACTCTACCCCTGACACTGCGCCCTGAAAACCGATAAGATCGCCACAACCTGTCAGGAAAACTCACAGATATCATGAGCCACGACCTGCCCCCGTTGAATGCCCTGCGCGCCTTCGAGGCCACTGCCCGCCTGAACAGCGTCAGTCGGGCGGCCGAGCAGCTGCACGTTACCCATGGGGCTGTCAGCCGCCATCTGAAAGTGCTGGAAGAACACCTCGGCGTCAGTTTGTTCGTCAAGGACGGCCGCGGCTTGAAACTCACAGATGCCGGGCTACGTTTGCGCGATGCCAGCGGCGAAGCGTTTGATCGGTTGCGCAGTGTTTGCGCCGAACTGACGCAAAGTACCGCCGATGCGCCGTTCGTGCTCGGCTGTTCCGGAAGCCTGCTGGCGCGCTGGTTTATTCCGCGCTTGGGACGTCTGAATGCCGACCTGCCGGACTTGCGCCTGCACTTGTCGGCCGGTGAGGGTGATCTCGATCCGCGTCGGCCCGGGCTGGATGCTTTGTTGCTGTTCGCCGAACCGCCGTGGCCGGCAGACATGCAGGTTTACGAGCTGGCGGCAGAGCGCATCGGCCCAGTGATGAGTCCGTTGTTCAGTGGCTATCAACGCTTGCGCACAGCGCCCGCTTCGGCATTGCTCAAAGAACCGCTGCTGCACACGACGTCGCGCCCGCAAGCCTGGCCAAGCTGGGCGCAGCAATACGCCCTCGACGCCAAGGCGTTGAAGCTTGGGCAAGGATTCGAGCATTTGTATTACTTGCTGGAGGCTGCGGTGGCTGGTCTGGGCGTGGCCATCGCGCCGGAACCGCTGGTGACTGAAGATTTGAAGGCCGGGCGCCTCGTTGCACCGTGGGGCTTTTGCGAAACCCCGGCGCAACTGGCGTTGTGGCTACCCAAGCGCGCCGCAGACGGGCGCGCCCGGCAACTGGCGCAATGGCTCAAGAACGAGCTGCGCCAGACGGATCACTCGCCGCGCTTGAACAGCAAATAAGCCGCCAGCAGACCGATTGCACCGACCGCCACGCCGGCGGTGGTCCACGGATGCTCCTGCGCGTAGTCGCGGGTCGCGATGCCGGTCTCGCGGGTTTTCACTTTGACTTCTTCATAAGCGTCGCTGAGCAGGTGACGCGAGTGCTTCAGCGCACTTTCAGCATTGCTTTTCAGCGCCTTGAGGGTCTTGCGCGACTCGTCCGAAGCATCGTCTTTCAAGCTTTCCAACGATTTGAGCAGACTCTCGATCTCGGCTTCCATGCTTTGCAACGAGGCTTTACGTAAAGAGGTGTTGGCCATGGTGGCTCTCCTGCATTGGTGATGAGTGGCGTGTGTTGGTTGGGACTTCGCCGCTTCGAGAAAGTGCAGAAAATCTGAACTTCGGCAGCGCAACGCCGCCGAAATCAACAGAACGATTCACTGCTAGTCTCAATTCCACACGCCAAGGAGATCGCCATGAGTGACCATCACACCTACAAGAAAGTCGAGCTGGTCGGTTCGTCGACCACCAGCATCGAAGACGCCATCAACAACGCCTTGGCCGAAGCCAATAAAACCCTGCGCAACCTGGAGTGGTTTGAAGTGACCGAGACCCGGGGTCATATCGAAAACGGCCAGGTGGCACATTTTCAGGTGACGTTGAAAGTCGGTTTCAAGATCGCCGCCAGCTGAGTTTGGTCCGGTCTTCTGAACTTGCGCGCTGGCGGAGTGCCATAGGGAATGGCAAAGCGCTATAGGTGAGCGTATCGGGCGAGGTCTCGATGCGCGCCTTTTTCAATCCGACCAGGAGTGCAACCGATGAAGAAGATCATGTTGGCAGTAGGTTTGTTGAGCCTTGCCGGTGGTGCGTTTGCAGCCGGCAAGCCTTGTGAAGAGCTGAAAGCCGAGATCGCGGCGAAGCTCGACGCCAAAGGTGTTTCCGGCTATTCGCTGGAGGTTGTCGATAAGGGCGCGGCGGCTGACGCCGAAGTTGTCGGGACCTGCGAAGGTGGCAGCAAGGAAATCGTCTACAAGCGCGGTTGATTGCGCCTGAAATACAAAAGCCGACGCGGATGCGTCGGCTTTTTTGTGCACATGATTTTTCTTTGTAGGAGTGAGCCTGCTCGCGATGGCATTTTTTCAGTCGCAGCATTTGTGACTATTACACCGCTATCGCGAGCAGGCTCACTCCTACAGGAGAACGCATTAACCCTTCATGACCTGCGCCAGCAGCTCGTAGGAGTGCAGGCGGTCGGCATGCTCATACAGATCACAGGTAAAAATCAGCTCATCCGCCTGTGTCTGCTCAATCAGCACCTCCAGCTTGGCGCGGATCTTCTGCGGGCCGCCGACCATTGCCAGGCCGAGGAAATCACCGACGGCTTCCCGTTCGTGGGGCAACCACAGGCCGTCCATGGTTTTCACCGGTGGGCGCTGCACCAGGCTTTGCCCGCGCATCAGCGCAAGGATGCGCTGGTACACCGATGTCGCCAGGTAATCGGCCTGTTCGTCGGTATCCGCTGCTACCAGCGGCACACCAAGCATCACGTAGGGCTGGTCGAGTACCGCCGATGGCTTGAAGTGGTTGCGATAGACGCGGATCGCCTCGTGCATGAAGCGTGGCGCGAAGTGCGAAGCGAAGGCGTAAGGCAGACCACGCTCGCCCGCCAGCTGGGCACTGAACAGGCTGGAACCGAGCAGCCAGATCGGCACGTTGGTGCCAGTGCCGGGCATTGCGATCACGCGCTGATCCGGGGTGCGCGGGCCGAGATAACGCACTAGTTCGGCGACATCTTCAGGAAAATCGTCAGCGCTGCCGGAGCGTTCGCGGCGCAAGGCGCGGGCGGTCATCTGGTCGGAGCCGGGCGCACGGCCCAGGCCCAGATCAATCCGTCCCGGGTACAGGCTTTCCAGGGTGCCGAACTGCTCGGCAATCACCAACGGCGCATGGTTGGGCAGCATGACGCCGCCGGAGCCGACCCGAATCGACGAGGTGCCGCCTGCCAGATAACCCAGCAGTACAGATGTCGCCGAACTGGCGATGCCGTCCATGTTGTGGTGTTCAGCGACCCAGAAGCGGGTGTAACCGAGTTTCTCGACATGCTGTGCCAAGTCCAGCGAATTGCGCAGTGACTGCGCCGGGCTGCCGTTCTCGCGCACCGGCACCAGATCGAGGGTAGAAAATTTTACGTCGGACAGTTGTTTCATAAGCCTGCATCTCCGGGTGAGGAGGCAGGCTTTTCTTGCGAACGAAAACCTGCCAGATCCATAAGCGTGTTTTGTGCAATAAGGGCATATACCCGAGATTCAATAGCAGCAAAGAAATTTCCTACTAAAAAAGTCAACGATTCAGCCAGGCTGAACTTTGTTCCGCCGTCTATCCTCAGAAGCCTTGCATGCAACAACCACGACGGCGCGGCGTTGCGCGCCACATTTGAGGAGGCAGACATGGCTATCGTGAAAAAGGCATCCGCGCATTGGGAAGGCGACCTGAAAACCGGTCTCGGCTCGATTTCCACCGAAACCGGCGTCCTCAGAGAAGCCCCCTACGGCTTCAAGGCGCGCTTTGAAGGCGGCAAGGGCACCAACCCCGAAGAACTGATCGGCGCGGCCCACGCCGGCTGCTTCTCCATGGCGTTTTCGATGATTCTTGGCGACGCCGGCCTGAAGGCGGACAGCATCGACACCAACGCTGAAGTGACCCTCGATCAGGTCGATGGCGGCTTCGCGATCACCGCAGTGAAGCTGATTCTCAAGGCGAAGATCCCGGGCGCGACTCAGCAGCAGTTTGAGGAGTTGAGCAACAAGGCCAAGGAAGGGTGCCCGGTTTCCAAGGTGCTGAACGCGAAGATTACGCTGGAGGCTTCGCTGGTCAGCTGATTTGGCGTTTGCTGGTCTGGTGTTTGCTGGTCTGGCGCTATCGCGAGCAGGCTCACTCCTACAGGGGATCGCATTCCAACTGGATAAATGCGATCCCCTGTAGGAGTGAGCCTGCTCGCGATAGCAATCTGAACATCACGCACATCGCAAGGTGTGAGCAAAGTCAGAACCCGCTCGATGAAAATGTGGTCGAATAATCGACAGCAGCTTCAGCGCACGCCCGTGCGCGCTGCCTCAAGGAGCTTCACTGATGAAACGTATTGGCTTGGCGATTCTCTGCAGTGCACTGGCCATGTCCGCTATCGCAGCCCCCAAGGACTGCGAAGAGCTCAGAAAAGAAATCGAAATCAAGATTCAGGCGAAAGCCATTCCGTCGTATACCTTGGAAATCATCACCGCTGAGGAAGCGAAACAGCACGACGAGGCCATGATCGTCGGTTCGTGTGAAAACGGCACAAAGCGAATCATCTACCAGAAAAACGGCAACTGAACCGCTAGATGATGCAGTTGAATTCCCGGTCTTCAGCAACGATCTCGCGCTTGGCGTTGTACAAGCGTGCGCTTGGGGTGAACGCCAACGAGCGCCCTTCCAGCAGATAACGCTGACCGGCCTCGAAGTGGTCGTAACGGATCGTCAGGTAACACAGACGCTCTACCGGGCCGGTCATCAGACTGCCACCGCCGCCAAACACTTCGAAGTCGAAACGCACCCGCAACTCATGGCTACCGGGCGTTACCTGAAAAAAACGGCCGTCGCGCAATCGCTGGTTATCGAGACGTTCGGCCATCAACAGCTTGCCGCCGGGGCTTGGCGTCGAGAATTCGACCCAGGCCATTTGCGGGTCGACGGCCGGTAACGGCGCCTGACAACCGGCGACAAGACTGGCGATGAGCAACAGCGGCAACCTACGCATGACGGATATCCACAGTTCTGAATCACCAGCATAGCGCCGATCAGCTGCTCTGGCAGCCCGCCGGCGTGCCCTGACCGACGACTTTGCGCTGTTCATCATAGAGCTTGGCCCATGGCCGGAAGCCGATGCTGCCAGCCTGCAGTTGATAACGCTGGCCGGCGTTGAACTCCTTGAATTTCACGCTCAACTGACAATCGCGCCACAATGTTTCGGCATCGGGGCCTATGTTGGTCGCCTCCACCGGGAATTGATAACGCACCTTCAACTCATGACTGCCGGGCTGCACTTCGAAATAACGTTTGTCGATGGCCTGTCTGGCATCGACTTGCAGCGCTTGCAGCGCCGTGTCCGGTTGCCGGGCATCGAGATCGATCCAGGCTTGCGAAGGGTCCGGATCGGGCATGCCAAAATTGGCACAACCGGCCAGCATCAGCAGGCTTCCTGTCAGCATTAACATGCGCATAGCGGTGCTCCTAAAGGCGGGATAGTCTTGCGGGCAGACTCTCCGGGGGATTTCTTATTGTGATCAGGCCGTTTTCAAGCCTTGGGTTACTTGATCGCGTTTTTGCGTTTTTGTTTCCGGGTGTGTTGTTTTTGTTGCTCAACGGTTGCGCCAGCGTCAGCTATTACGGCCAGTTGGCCAGTGGACAACTGCAATTGCTGCGCGCGCGCGAACCTGTGGAAAAGGTCATCGCCGACCCAAGCCGTGACGCAACTCTGCGCGCCCACCTGGCCCAGTCGCAAAAGGCGCGCGCCTTCGCCAGCGAACACCTGCACCTGCCCGACAATCAGAGCTATCGCCTGTATGCCGACATTGGCCGCCCGTTCGTGGTGTGGAACGTGTTCGCCACAGCCGAGTTTTCCCTGACCCCGCAAAACCACTGCTTCCCGATTGCCGGCTGCGTTGCCTATCGCGGCTATTACAACCAGAGCGCCGCGCGGGGCGAAGCGGCAATCCAGCGCCTGCAAGGTATGGACGTGGCGATTGGCGGCGTCGAGGCCTACTCGACGCTGGGCTGGTTCAACGACCCGATTCTCAATTCGATGATGGGCTGGGGCGATGAGCGTCTCGCCACGCTGATCTTTCATGAGCTGGCGCATCAGCGTTTCTATGTGCAGGACGACACCGAGTTCAACGAGTCCTTTGCCACGTTTGTCGAGCAGGAAGGCACGCGGCAATGGCGCGCCTTTCGCGGGCTGCCAGCAGAGTCGGATGCCAGGCTCAAGCAGCGCGATCAGTTCATCGGGCTGATACTCGACACGCGTTCACGGCTGGAGAAGCTGTACGCGCAGCCATTGGCGGCCGAGCAGATGCGCGAGCGCAAAGCCGCGGAGTTCGAACGCTTGCGCCGCGATTATCGGGCCATGAGGGACAGCCAATGGGCCGGGGACAAGCGCTATGACGCCTGGGTCAATGCGCCGCTGAATAACGCACGGTTGTTGCCGTTCGGGCTGTACGACCAGTGGGTGCCGGCGTTTGCCGCGTTGTTCAGGCAGGTGGGTGGGGATTGGTTGAGGTTTTATGCCGAGGTTGAGCGGTTGGGGAAGTTGCCGGTTGGTGAGCGCAAGGCGGCTTTGAAAGGACTGGCAGATCCAGATAGCTGAGGTGGTTGTGAGGACCTCATCGCGAGCAGGCTCACTCCTACAAGGGAAATGCATTCCAACTGTAGGAGTGAGCCTGCTCGCGATAGCCATCTTATCAGCGCTGCAAAAACGCCTGATGCAACTCCTCCAGCGTCTGGAAGTGATAAGCCGGCGCCTCGGCCGTCAACTCCTCGAAACTACCAAACCCATAGCCCACCGCCACCGCCTCCAGGCCATTGCTGCGCGCCCCGATCAGGTCGTGTTTACGATCGCCAATCATCAGGGTCTGCGTCGGATCCAGCCCTTCTTCGGCGAGCAAGTGTGCAATCAGCTCGACCTTGTCGGTCCGCGTGCCATCCAGTTCGCTGCCGTAAATCATTTTGAAATGCCGGGCGAAATCAAAATGCCGCGCGATCTCACGGGCAAACACCCACGGCTTGGACGTCGCGATGTACAACTGGCGTCCCTGGCCGCTGAGCGTTTCCAGTAGCGGCGTCACCCCGTCGAACACGCGGTTCTCGTAGAGACCGGTGACTCTGAAGCGCTCACGATAGAAATTCACCGCGTCCCAGGCCTTGGCCTCGTCGAAATCGTAGAACTGCATGAACGCTTGCAGCAGCGGCGGGCCGATGAAATGTTCCAGTTTGCTCAGGTCGGGTTCATCGATGCCGAGCCTGGCGAGGGCAAACTGGATGGAACGGGTGATGCCCTCACGCGGGTCAGTCAGGGTTCCATCGAGATCGAACAGTACGGTTTGATGATGCATGGAAATTCCTGGGCAGTGGCGAATCGATTCAGAGTGTGTCGTAGCCTTCGGCCAGATGCAGGTCCTTGAGCTTCACATAGTTCGCCGCGCTGTAGGTGAAGAAGGCGTTTTCCTTTTCGCTCAAGGGCCGCACCTGTTTCACCGGGCTACCCACGTAGAGGAACCCGCTTTGCAGGCGTTTGCCCGGCGGCACCAGGCTGCCGGCGCCAATGATCACGTCGTCCTCAACCACCGCACCATCCATGACGATGCTGCCCATGCCGATCAGCACGCGGCTACCGACTGTGCAGCCGTGCAGCATGACTTTGTGGGCAATCGTCACGTCATCGCCGATCAATAAAGGGAAGCCGTCCGGGTTGAACGGGCCGGCATGGGTGATGTGCAACACACAGCCATCCTGGACGCTGGTGCGCGCGCCGATACGGATCCGGTGCATGTCGCCGCGGATCACCGTCAATGGCCAGACGGAGCTGTCTTCGCCGATTTCGACGTCGCCGATCACCACCGCGGAGCCGTCGACAAACGCGCCTTTGCTCAACTGCGGGGTGTGATTCTGGTATTTGCGAAGGGACACGATTAGTTCTCTCTCTGTCGCCGATAGCTGCGGTGAGTGTCGATTGTAATTAAGATGGGCGCATGTTTCTTCCAGCCAAGGTGCCAACCGTGAGCGTGAACAACCCTCTGCTGCAGTCCTACGACCTGCCACCGTTCTCCACGATCCGTGCCGAACATGTCCTGCCGGCCATCGAAACCATTCTGGCCGACAACCGCGCTGCGATCGCCGACATCCTCAAGACCCAGGGCCAGAACCCGACCTGGGCGGGTCTGGTGCTGGCGATGGACGAACTCAACGACCGCCTCGGTGCAGCGTGGAGCCCGGTCAGCCATCTTAACGCCGTGTGCAACAGCGCCGAACTGCGTGAAGCCTATGAGTCGTGCCTGCCGGCCCTGAGTGCTTATTCCACCGAAATGGGCCAGAATCGCGAGCTGTTCCAGGCCTATGAAGCCCTGGCCAACAGCCCGGAAGCGGCCGGCTTCGACGTGGCGCAAAAAACCATTCTGGAACATGCCCTGCGCGATTTCCGCCTGTCGGGTATTGATCTGCCGGAAGCGCAACAGAAGCGCTACGCCGAAGTGCAGAGCAAACTCTCCGAGCTGGGCAGCCGCTTCTCCAACCAGTTGCTCGACGCCACCCAGGCGTGGACCAAGCACGTCACTGACGAAGCAGCCCTCGCCGGCCTGACCGATTCGGCCAAGGCGCAAATGGCCGCTGCCGCTCAGGCCAAGGGCCTCGCCGGCTGGCTGATCACCCTCGAATTCCCTAGTTACTACGCCGTGATGACTTACGCGCAAGACCGTGCGCTGCGTGAGGAAGTCTACGCTGCCTATTGCACCCGCGCCTCGGATCAAGGCCCGAACGCCGGTCAGAATGACAACGGTCCGGTGATGGAAGAGATCCTCGACCTGCGTCAGGAATTGGCCGGCCTGCTGGGTTTCGCCAGCTTCGCCGAGCTGAGCCTGGCCACCAAAATGGCTGAGTCCAGCGACCAGGTACTGAGTTTCCTGCGCGATCTGGCCCAGCGCAGCAAACCGTTCGCCGAACAGGACCTGCAACAGCTGCGCGCCTATGCCGCCGAACAGGGCTGCAGCGATCTGCAAAGCTGGGACAGCGGTTTCTATGGCGAGAAGCTGCGTGAACAACGCTACAGCGTTGCCCAGGAAACCCTGCGCGCCTACTTCCCGATCGATAAGGTGCTGGGCGGTCTGTTTGCCATCGTCCAGCGTCTGTACGGCATTGAAATCGCCGAACTCAAAGGCTTCGACACTTGGCACCCGGACGTGCGCCTGTTCGAGATCAAGGAAAACGGCCAGCACGTCGGCCGCTTCTTCTTCGACCTCTACGCCCGCGCCAACAAGCGTGGCGGCGCGTGGATGGACGGCGCCCGCGACCGTCGCCGGACTGTTGACGGCGTGCTGCAAAGCCCGGTAGCCAATCTGGTCTGCAACTTCACCCCGGCGGACAGCGGCAAACCGGCGCTGTTGACCCACGATGAAGTCACCACGCTGTTCCACGAGTTCGGCCATGGCCTGCATCACCTGCTGACCCGCGTTGATCATGCCGGCGTATCGGGTATCAATGGCGTGGCCTGGGACGCGGTCGAGCTGCCGAGCCAGTTCATGGAAAACTGGTGCTGGGAGCCGGAAGGCCTGGCGCTGATTTCCGGTCACTATGAAACCGGCGAACCGCTGCCTCAGGACCTGCTGGAAAAAATGCTCGCGGCGAAAAACTTCCAGTCCGGCCTGATGATGGTGCGCCAGTTGGAGTTCTCGCTGTTCGACTTCGAACTGCACGCCACTCACGGCGATGGCCGCAGCGTGGCGCAGGTGCTCGAAGGCGTGCGCGACGAGGTCTCGGTAATGCGACCGCCGGCTTACAACCGCTTCCCCAATAGCTTCGCGCACATCTTCGCTGGCGGCTATGCGGCGGGTTACTACAGCTACAAGTGGGCAGAAGTACTGTCCGCCGATGCCTTCTCGAAATTCGAAGAGGACGGCGTACTCAACGCGGACACCGGTCGCGCCTTCCGCGAAGCGATTCTGGCCCGCGGCGGCTCGCAGGCGCCAATGGTGCTGTTCGTCGACTTCCGTGGCCGTGAGCCGTCGATCGACGCGCTGTTGCGCCACAGTGGCCTGAGCGAGGATGCGGCAGCATGAGCGAAGGGCCTGTAATCACCAAGAAACGCTTTATCGCTGGGGCGGTCTGCCCGGCGTGCAGCGAGCCGGACAAGTTGATGATGTGGAACGAGGATGGCGTGCCGCACCGCGAGTGCGTGGCCTGCGGTTATTCCGACACGCTCAACGAACAAGGTCTGTCGGTGCCCAAAGAGCTGGGCACGCGGGTCAACACCAGCGCCTTGAAGCCTGCGCCGGACAAAAAGGTTCAGGCGGTGCAGTTCTTTCCGAACCCGAAACTGAAGAAAAAGCCCGACGAGCCTCAGTGAGTCGGCACCGCCCCCCTGCCGATTGTCGGATGGGGGGTGGTAACTATCTACCACCTCGCCCCTGCGCTTCCTGATTAGGCTGGTCAATCCAGCCATACTTCATGGAAGACGCCATGCCTGATACCAATCCGCTGCTACAACACTGGACGCTGCCACCCTGGTCGGCGGTGCGCGCCGAGCACCTGGTGCCCGCGATCGAAACGATCGTTGCCGACAACCAACGGATCATCAAAAACGTCATCGCCACTCAGGTGGAGCATCCCAACTGGGACGATGTGGTCATCGCCATCGATGAAGCCGACGCGCGCCTGCACGAAACCCAGGCGGTCATCGAATTCCTGACAGTGATCCGTTCCGACGATCCCGACTGGTTACAGCAGAGCGCCCTGAGCAGCGTTATCGCAGAACAGTTCATCGCTGCGAAAAGCACTAATCCGGCATTGCTCCAGACCTGCCAACGGCTGGCAAACAGTTCGATTGCGGCCAGCTTCAGCGCGTCACGCAAAGCCTCGCTGGCGAAGATCCTGCGTGAATTCCAAATGGCGGGAACCGGACTGCCGGACGCTCAGCGGGAAAAACTCGCGCAATTGAACACCGAGATCGACCTCATGCAGAAGCTGTTCATGAGCAATCTCAACGCCGCCAGTGGCGCCTGGAGCAAGCACATTGTCGACGTCTCCCTCCTGGCAGGGCTGACGCCCGTCATGCAGGCGCATCTGGCGGCCAATGCAAAACAGGCAGGACTTCCCGGCTGGCGACTGACACTGGAGCAGAACACCTATCAGCAGATCATGACTCAGGCGCAGAATCGCGCGCTGCGCGAGGAATGCTACAAGGCAAATTGCACACGTGCTTCGGATCAGGGGCCTGATGCCGAACACCTCGACAACGAGCCAGTGTTGATGGTGCTGCTGGCCTTGCGTCACGAAAAAGCCCGAACACTGGGCTTCGATAATTTCGCGCAGTTGCGCCTGCATGATCGTATGGCCACTGACACCTCTCAGGTCAGCGCTTTTCTGCGCAGACAAATAGCGCTCAATGCCGCCTCTCTGGCGGTTGAAACCGAGGAGCTGCAGGCTTTCGCTCGGGAGCAGGGCATCGAGCAGGTCGAAGCCTGGGATCAGGATTTTCTGGCTGAGCAGTTTCGTCGTCAACGCGTGGACGGCACGCTGGATGACTTGCGCGAATATTTTGCGCTGGACACCACGTTGCGCAGCCTTTGCCGATTCAGCGAGCATCTGCTCGGGATCAAAATCAGCGAAGACACCCAGGGCGAGCGCTTCGACGATACCGTCCGCCTGTTCGAAGTCAGCGAACATGGCCAACCGATTGGCTACGTCTATGTCGACCTGTTCCGCCGCGCAGCCGGCAATGACTATGCCTGGACGGGCGTGTTGCGCAACCGGCGAATCAATGCCGAAGGCCGGCCAGCGCTGCCGATTGCCTCGCTTCAGAGCAACTTTATCGCCGCAGCCGCCGGCCATGAAAACCTGCTGTCGCACCACGACCTGCGCGTATTGCTGCACGAGTTCGGGCATTGCCTGCACCACGTCCTTACCCGTTCGCCGCATTACAACCTCTCGGGTATTTCGCAACTGAGCCGCGACGCTGCCGAATTCATCGGGCAGTTGTTTGAACAATGGGCGCACTCGGCAGAGTTTCTGCGCTGGCTGGCCATTCATCACAAAACCGCCGAGCGCCTGTCCGAAACCCGGATAGCCACCGCGTTGACCGCCCTTGACGCGCAACGCAGCCGGGAAACCGCCATGTTATTGATGAGTGCGCTATACGATTTCGAGTTGCACCGCAGTCAGGGCGACGGACGCAGCATTGCGCAAGTATTCGACGACGTGCAGCGCGAGTTCACCCACTTGCCGATACCGGATTACTGTCGGTTTGCCAACAGCTTCGATTATCTGGCAACCGGGTACGAAGCCTCGGTGTACGCCTATAAATGGTCAGGGGTGATGGCCAGCGAAGCCTTCAAACGCTTCGAGCGCGAGGGCGTGTTCAACCCGCAAACGGGCCGGGATCTGCGCGAGACGCTGCTCTCGGGCGATACGCAGTCACTGTCCGCTGCGCTGGAAACCTTCCTTGGCCAACCCATCAGCCACGCACTGTTTGCCGGGCTGCCGAACTGATCAGCGCTGGACATGAGCCGAGTCGAACCAGCTCTTCATTTCGCAGATGGCGAATGCACTGGTGCTGCATTCGCCATTGACCCAGGCTTCACGCAACCGGTCGACATCAACCTGCATCACGTAGCGCACACTGTCGCGAAAGTGCTGGCTGTCGCCAAAGCCGCCCTCGGTCATCTCCTTGAGCGCCTGCTCTTTGGTCCAGCCCTGCACCACCAAGCGGTACATCGCCGCCATCAGACCGGTGCGATCAGAACCGTGCTTGCAATGCATCAGCACCGGGCCGTCGGCTTCGGCGGATTGAATCGCGCGCAAGACCTTGAGCACATCGCTGTCATCGACATGATTGGTGCGATACGGCAACTGCACCTGCTTGATGCCAGGATCCGACAGCCAGGCGCTGTCCGCTTCGGGCAGGAAATTGATCACCGTGACGACGTGCAGATTTTTCAGTAGCGGCACCGCGCCAGCGCTGGGCAAGGCGCTGCGATACAGCGTCGGTGACAGGCGGAACAGGTTGAACTGCGCCTCGACTGGCTGCGCCCATTCGGCCGGGCGAGACTGCATCGCGTCGGCAGCCCGGGCGGCGATGCCATGCAACAGGGCAATCAGGGAGAAACACAACACAGGGAAAAAGCGCACTTGGGACATGCTGGGCTGACCGTTTCGGCAATGTTCGTTGAAGGAATTGCAGCTTCGGTGTTTGGCGGTCAAGGCGTCGTGAGCAGGCCGTCAAAGAATCGTGAACCGTTGCGTTCGCGGGCTTTTTTCCGCGCAAGCGGTTTTTCTTGATGCTTAGCCTGCTACCATTTGTCACATGATGTTGCAGACGTGTCGCCTTCTCCCGGGCCAGACTTCCGTCATCGCAACGCGAAATCCCTCGAGCTGCTCGCAGAAGCGGCTGACTTTTTTGCCTGATGAGGTGCCCTTCCATGTCTGATCAAGATAAAGACAACCCGCGGCGTGAGTTTTTACGCAAATCCCTGACCCTGATCCCGGTGGTTACCCTGGCCAGCACCGGCCTGGGCAGCAGCGTGCTGCAAGCCGCCCCGCAAAGCGCGCCAGCGGCTGCCGCGCCACAACCTGCCTCCGCCGATGCGCAGGTTTACCAGCCGAGCTACTTCACCGCCGAAGAATGGGCGTTCATCAACGCCGCCGTCGCGCAACTGATCCCCAACGATGCCCAAGGCCCGGGTGCGCTCGAAGCCGGCGTGCCGGAATACATCGATCGTCAGATGAACACGCCGTACGCCGCTGGCGCCCTCTGGTACATGCAAGGCCCGTTCAACGCCGACGCCGCGCCGGAAATGGGCTGGCAGAGCAAATTGGTCCCCAAGGACATCTATCGCCTGGGTATCGCCGCCACGGACCAGTGGGCAAAAGCCCTCAACGGTAAAACATTTGCCGAGCAAGACAGCGCTACCCGAAACGAATTGCTCAAGCAACTCGAAGCCGGCAAACCACAGTTTGACGCCGTTCCGGCGAAGGTTTTCTTCAATCTGCTGCTGCAAAATACCAAGGAAGGCTTCTTCTGCGACCCGATCCACGGTGGCAATAAAGGCATGGTCGGCTGGACCCTGATCGGTTTCCCCGGCGCTCGCGCCGATTTCATGGATTGGGTGGAACGCAACGAGCCATACCCCTTCCCGGCAGTGTCGATTCGCGGCGAGAGGGCGTAAGGATGGCAACGGTAATGAAGAAGGTTGATGCAGTCATCGTCGGTTTCGGCTGGACCGGCGCGATCATGGCCAAGGAATTGACCGAAGCGGGTCTCAATGTGCTGGCGCTGGAGCGCGGGCCGATGCAGGACACCTACCCCGACGGTAACTATCCGCAGGTGATCGACGAACTCACCTACAGCGTGAGGAAAAAACTCTTTCAGGACATCTCCAAAGAGACCGTCACCATCCGCCACAGCGTCAACGACATCGCCCTGCCGAACCGTCAGTTGGGCGCGTTCCTGCCGGGCAACGGCGTCGGCGGTGCCGGATTGCACTGGTCGGGCGTGCACTTTCGCGTCGATCCGATCGAGTTGCGCATGCGCAGCCATTACGAAGAACGCTACGGCAAAAGCTTTATCCCCAAGGACATGACCATCCAGGACTTCGGCGTCAGCTATGAAGAGCTGGAGCCGTTCTTCGACTTCGCCGAAAAAGTCTTCGGCACCTCCGGCCAGGCCTGGACCGTGAAAGGCCAATTGGTCGGTCAGGGCAAGGGCGGCAATCCTTATGCGGCGGATCGTTCCAACCCGTTCCCGCTTGAAGCACAGAAGAACACGGTATCGGCACAGCTGTTCGGCAAAGCGGCTACAGAAGTCGGTTACAAACCTTACAACCTGCCTTCGGCCAATACTTCCGGGCCGTACACCAATCCCTACGGCGCGCAGATGGGTCCGTGCAACTTCTGCGGTTTCTGCAGCGGCTACGTCTGCTACATGTATTCGAAGGCCTCGCCGAACGTGAACATTCTGCCGGCGCTCAAGCCCCTGCCGAATTTCGAACTGCGGCCCAACTCCCATGTGCTGCGGGTCAACCTCGACAGCAGCAAAACCAAAGCGACCGGCGTGACTTACATCGACGGTCAGGGCCGCGAAATCGAGCAGCCGGCGGATCTGGTCATCCTCGGCGCGTTCCAGTTGCACAACGTGCGCCTGATGCTGCTCTCCGGCATTGGCAAACCGTACGACCCGATCAGCGGCGAAGGCGTGGTCGGGCGCAACTTCGCCTACCAGAACATGGCGACCATCAAGGCGTTCTTCGACAAGGACACCCACACCAACAACTTCATCGGCGCCGGCGGTAACGGCGTGGCGGTGGACGACTTCAACGCGGACAACTTCGACCACGGCCCGCACGGCTTCGTCGGCGGCTCACCGATGTGGGTCAACCAGGCCGGCAGCCGACCGATCGCCGGTACGTCGAACCCGCCAGGCACTCCGGCCTGGGGTAGCGCGTGGAAACGTGCGACTGCCGATTACTACACCCATCAGGTGTCGATGGACGCCCACGGCGCGCATCAGTCTTACCGTGGCAACTACCTCGATCTCGATCCGGTGTACCGCGATGCCTACGGCCTTCCGTTGCTGCGGATGACGTTTGACTGGCAGGAAAACGACATCAAGATGAACCGCTTCATGGTCGAAAAAATGGGCAAGATCGCCGAGGCCATGGGCCCGAAAGCCATCGCGGTGATTGGCAAGAAAGTCGGCGACCATTTCAACACCGCGTCGTACCAGACCACCCACCTCAACGGTGGCGCGATCATGGGCACCGATCCGAAGACCAGCGCGCTGAACCGCTATCTGCAGAGCTGGGACGTGCACAACGTGTTCGTTCCGGGGGCATCGGCGTTCCCGCAGGGGCTGGGTTACAACCCGACCGGTCTGGTCGCGGCATTGACCTACTGGTCGGCGAAAGCCATCCGCGAGCAGTACCTGAAAAACCCCGGCCCGCTGGTTCAGGCTTAAGGAGCGATGACCATGAAAAACTTCGTTATCGCGACCCTGGTCCTGCTCGGCAGCGCCTCCGTTCTTGCAGCTGAAGCTGATCAAAATCTGATCAAACAAGGCGAATACCTGGCCCGCGCTGGTGACTGCGTGGCCTGCCATACGGCCAAGGGCGGCAAACCGTTCGCCGGCGGGCTGCCGATGGAAACGCCGATCGGCACGATTTACTCAACCAACATCACTCCGGATAAAACCGGGGTGGGTGATTACAGCTTCGAGGATTTTGACCAGGCGGTGCGCCATGGTGTCGCCAAAAACGGTAGTACGTTGTACCCGGCGATGCCGTATCCGTCCTATGCCCGTGTCAGCGAAAGCGACATGAAAGCGCTGTATGCGTATTTCATGCGCGGCGTCGAACCGGTGGCGCAGGACAACAAGGCCAGCGACATTCCGTGGCCGCTGAGCATGCGCTGGCCGCTGATGGGCTGGCGCTGGCTGTTTGCGCCAAAGGTCGAGGACTACAAGGCGACAAGTGACGATGCGGTGATCAATCGCGGCGCTTATCTGGTCGAAGGCCTCGGCCATTGCGGCGCCTGCCATACCCCGCGCGCACTGACCATGCAGGAAAAATCCCTGAGTGCGGCGGACGGCAGCGAATTCCTCGCCGGCAGTGCGCCGCTCGAAGGCTGGATCGCCAAAAGCCTGCGCGGTGATCACAAGGATGGCCTCGGCAGCTGGAGCGAGGAGCAACTGGTGCAGTTTCTCAAAACCGGACGCAGTGACCGCAGCGCGGTGTTCGGCGGCATGAGCGATGTGGTCACTCACAGCATGCAGTACATGACCGATGCCGACCTGACCGCGATTGCTCGTTATCTCAAATCGCTGCCGGCCAGTGATCCAGCGGATCAGCCGCATCAGTACGATGCGAAAGCGGCGAACGCTTTGTGGAACGGGGATGACAGCCAACCCGGCGCCTCGGTGTACATCGACAACTGCGCGGCCTGCCACCGCACCGACGGCCATGGCTACACCCGGGTGTTCCCGGCGTTGGCGGGCAACCCGGTGCTGCAAACGGAAGACCCGACTTCGCTGATCCACATTGTGCTCAAGGGCGGAACCTTGCCGGCGACACACGCCGCGCCATCGACCTTCACCATGCCCGGTTTCGCCTGGCGCCTGTCGGACCAGGAAGTGGCGGATGTGGTGAGTTTTATACGGGGCAGCTGGGGTAACAAGGGAGCGTCGGTAAGCGCTGATGAAGTCAGCCATTTACGCGCCAGCGATATGAGCAGCACGTCCAACGATGATCTTGGTCAAGTGACCCAGAGCAAATAAAAAACTGCCCGCCTATATAAGGCGGGCAGTTTTTCATGCATTTCAAATTTCAACTTTGAGCATTTAACAATGTCATGGATTCATGATATTGACGTAAGCCTTGGCCAATGCCAGCAACTTGTTCTTGTCATCCGCATCAATATCACCGTCGCCATCGATATCCTTGTCATTACGCACATCGAAAGTTTTTCCTCCATCATAAGAGGCGGCAATAATAATTCGCGAATCCAGCAGGGACTCGGTCGGAACCGCATTGCGCGCGTCCCAGCCGGCTTGCTTCAGCGCGAATTGTATCGACACCAGTACTTCGTCTGGGTCGACCGGAGTTGGGCCGAGTTTTTGCAGAAAGATGCCACGCTGGTTGAAGCTGGACATTATTAATTCCTTTTAAATAGAGTTATAAGAGTTGCAACACGGCGAATACTAACGGGATAAACAGCACGCCTGATACTTAAAAGGTGTGTCTTCGGATTGCGATAATAGTTGGAATAGTTGGCAACTTTCGCGTTAATAATTTTATGGATAGACCTGAGCGCCCAACGGCAGTAGCTATCATTTGAAGCACAGGATACTGTATGCACATACAGCCAACAGGATGCCTGCGATGTCAATCTCCCCGCCCCTTCGTGGTCGCGGCACCGCGACCAACCCGCACAACCGCTTCGCCCCCAGCCGTTCGGTGGCCGAGGACGATGGCTGGTATCAGGAAGTGCCGGACACGCAAAACACCGAGGTGATCATCGAAAAGGCCAAATCGATCATCACCCGCAACACCTCGCCAGACCTGCCCTTCGACCGCTCGATCAATCCCTACCGCGGCTGCGAGCACGGCTGCATCTATTGCTACGCGCGACCCAGCCATGCCTATTGGGACATGTCGCCAGGCCTCGACTTCGAAACGAAGCTGATCGCCAAAACCAACGCGGCCCAAGTGCTGGAAGAGCAGTTGGGCAAAAAAGGCTATCAATGCGCGCCGATCAACCTCGGCTCCAACACCGATCCTTATCAGCCGATCGAGCGCGAGCACAAAATCACTCGCCAGACCCTGGAGGTGCTGCTGCGCTATCGCCACCCGGTGACCATCGTCACCAAGGGCTCGCTGATTCTGCGCGATCTCGACTTGCTGACTGAACTGGCGCAACAACGGCTGGTGGCGGTGATGATCAGCCTGACCACCCTGGACGACGAGCTCAAGCGCATCCTCGAACCGCGCGCTGCTGCGCCCAAGGCGCGCTTGCGCGCAATCCGGGTGATGCGCGAAGCGGGCATTCCCGTCGGGGTGCTGTGTTCGCCGATGATTCCGATGATCAACGACAGCGAGATCGAAAGCCTGCTGACCGAGGCCCACGCGGCGGGCGCGCAGAGTGCCGCCTACATGATGTTGCGCCTACCCCTGGAGGTGGCGCCGCTTTTCGAAGAGTGGTTGCAGGCGCACTATCCGCAACGCGCCGCGCATGTGCTGAGTCTGATTCGCCAGAGTCGTGGCGGCGAGCTCTACGACAGCCGTTTCGGTGCACGAATGCGCGGTGAAGGGCCATTTGCCGACCTGCTCGCCCAGCGCTTTGCCAAGGCAATAAAAAAGCTCGGCTTGAACAAGCGTGATGGCTATAACCTCGATTGCACAGCCTTTTGTCCGCCGGGTCGCCAGATGTCGTTGATTTAGCGACAATTGACGCAGGGTCGAAGGGTTGGAATCCTTCCGTCGAAACGCCCGGTCACGCTTTTTGTGACCTGGAACACACGTTCTAGAGCGTTTGATTCAGTTTCAGTTAAGTTTCGGCGGCTACCTTGTTCATCGAGTGACTGACGGGTCGGGATGACCCGGATGGTTTAAACAGCCACTGGCTTCATACCGGAATACCGGGGCAAGACTCCCTGAATCCGCACAAGAGGATGAATCATGAGTGACAAGGATAAACAGTCGTTGGCTGCGTCGGGGCAAACCCCGGAAGCGGAATCCGCCGATGCAGCGCTGCGACAGATCGTTGACGGCTTTTTGCGTTTTCACCACGAAGTTTTTCCGCAACAGGAAGAACTCTTCAAAAAGCTCGCCACCGCCCAGGCACCCAAGGCCATGTTCATCACCTGCGCCGACTCGCGCATCGTTCCCGAGCTGATCACCCAGAGCTCGCCGGGCGACCTGTTCGTGACCCGCAACGTCGGTAACGTCGTACCGCCTTACGGTCAGATGAACGGCGGCGTTTCCACCGCCATCGAGTACGCGGTCCTGGCGCTGGGCGTGCAGCACATCATCATCTGCGGCCACTCCGATTGCGGCGCGATGCGTGCGGTACTCAATCCGGACAGCCTGGAAAAGATGCCCACGGTCAAAGCCTGGCTGCGCCACGCCGAAGTCGCGAAAACCATGGTGCACGACAACTGTCACTGCGCCGACGAAAAAGAAAGCATGCCGATCCTCACCGAGGAAAACGTCATCGCCCAATTGCAGCACTTGCGTACCCATCCTTCGGTAGCCTCGCGCATGGCGAACGGTCATCTGTTCATCCATGGCTGGGTCTACAACATCGAAACCAGCGAAATCAAAGCTTACGACGCGGACCAGGGACGTTTCCTGCCACTCGACGGCAGTCATCCGATTCCTGTGGCGACGCCCAAAGCGCGCTTCTAAATCTTCCCAACAATCTGTGTGGTATGACGCCGGCCGCTGACTCAGCGGCCCGGCATCCCCACGCCTGAAGAAAACTTCGGGAGAATCGCCATGCGTGCGGCTCAATTGAAAGCTGTGTTGCCACGGGAGCTGCTTGCTTCCGTGGTTGTGTTTCTGGTCGCCCTGCCGCTGTGCATGGGCATCGCCATTGCCTCGGGGCTGCCGCCGGCCAAGGGTTTGATCACCGGCATCATCGGCGGTCTGGTGGTGGGCTGGCTGGCCGGCTCGCCGCTGCAGGTCAGCGGGCCGGCGGCAGGGCTGGCGGTGTTGGTCTTTGAGCTGGTACGCCAGCACGGTATCGAAATGCTCGGGCCGATTTTGCTGCTCGCCGGCTTCCTGCAACTGGTCGCCGGACGCCTGAAGCTCGGCTGCTGGTTCCGGGTCACGGCGCCAGCGGTGGTCTACGGCATGCTGGCGGGGATCGGCGTGTTGATTGTGCTTTCCCAAGTCCATGTGATGCTCGACGCCTCGCCGAAGCCTTCCGGACTGGATAACCTCACGGCGTTCCCAGGCGCGGTGGCGCAGGCCTTGCCGTCATTTGGCTGGCAGGCCGGTTTGCTCGGTCTGTCGACGATTGCGGTGATGTGGCTGTGGGAAAAATTCCGCCCGCATAAGCTGCGCTTCATTCCCGGCGCGTTGCTGGGTGTAGGCCTGGCGACGGGAGCCAGTCTGATGCTGGCGTTGCAGGTCAAGCGCGTCGAGGTGCCGGCGAATCTGGCCGAAGCGATTGATTGGCTGAAGCCGGCCGATTTGCTCAGCCTCGCCGACCCGACGCTGCTGATCGCGGCGTTTGCCGTAGCGTTTATCGCCAGCGCCGAAACCCTGTTATCGGCTGCGGCTGTGGACCGTATGCACAGCGGCGTGCGTTCGGATTTCGACCGCGAACTGTCGGCCCAGGGTGTCGGCAACATGCTCTGCGGCCTGGTCGGTGCGCTGCCGATGACCGGGGTGATCGTGCGCAGCTCGGCCAACGTTCAGGCCGGTGCGACCACGCGTTACTCGACAATTTTCCATGGCCTGTGGCTGCTGGCGTTCGTGCTGTTGCTGTCGAGCGTGCTGCAAAGCATTCCGGTGGCGAGCCTGGCGGGTGTGCTGGTGTATACCGGGTTCAAACTGGTCGACCTGAAAGCCTTCCGCGGCCTGAGTCGTTACGGACGCATGCCGATGTTCACCTACGCCGCCACGGCGCTGGCGATCATCTTCACCGACCTGCTGACCGGCGTGCTGATCGGTTTCGGCCTGACCTTGGTGAAGCTGGCGTTCAAGGCCTCGCGCCTGAAGATCAGCCTGATCGACCTGCCGCAGGACGGCGAGATGGAATTGCGTCTGGTCGGCGCGGGGACATTCCTTAAAGTGCCAGCGCTGACTCAGGTGCTGAACTCGATTCCACACGGCACGACGGTGCATGTGCCGCTCAACAACTTGAGCTACATCGACCATTCGTGTCTGGAGTTGCTGGAAGAGTGGGGCCGGGCGAATGCGGCGAAGGGTTCGAAGCTGTTGATCGAATCCCGCGGGTTGAAGCGCAGGCTTGAGGGCAGAGTGCGGACCAATACCGGGATTGGTGCGGCCGGCTAGAAATTCTGGCTACGCGCAAAACCCTGTGGGAGGGGGCTTGCTCCCGAAAGCGGTGGTTCAGTCAACATTGATAGTGACTGAGACATCGCCTTCGGGAGCAAGCCCCCTCCCACATTGGCTTCCCGCAAAGTCCCGGGGGTCAGGCGGCTGGCTGATCCAGCTCCAGTCCCACACCCAAGCGGCGACTCATGCACGGCCAGCGCTTCCACGCCGCGCCAGTGTCCGGGCTGCTGAGTTTCTCGCGGTAGGCTTCTACCGATTCCAGAGCAAAACTTTCGTCGTTGAGCATCTCGTCGAAGGCGTGATGCACGACTTCATCCAGCTGGTTGGCAAATTCTTCACCGATCAATTGGTGAGCAATCAGGTTGGCGACCGTCATGTCCAGCGGGATCAGCGGCTGGCCGAAATGCTTGATGTACAGGTCGTTGACCTCTTCGACAAACCGGTGCGCCAGATAGGCTTCGTCCAGCAGGCTGTCCAGACCGACATGCCCGGCCATGATTGCCGGCGGCTGGAGAAAATACTGCTCGGCGATTTTCAGTACCGGTTTGATCTGCGATTCGATTCCCGCTTCCCTGGCCACTTCATTGGCTGCGTCCAGCAGGTCTGGCACTTCATCGATGTAGGCGGCGACAAATCGCGTCAGCACGCCTTGGGCGTCGGCTTCCGGCAACTGGATCGCCGGGTGTAGATGGGGCAGCTTGCTTTCCAGCTGACGGGTCAGCAGGCCGGTGTCTTTTTCGTGCTGTTGGGCTTTTTGGATCTGCTCGCGCAATGCGGCGGTGTTCATGAAAACTCCAGGAAACAAGGCAATGAAATAGGGAAGACATAACTTAGCTGGCTTACGAAAAACGCTAAGACGCATTTGTCATAATTATTTCATCCTTGATGCACCTGCGTTATATCCATTTGCCACCACTCGTCTGCATCCTTCTCCATTCGTGCCCTTGAATGCAAGTCCCGGCTGTTTCCGATCATTTACGTCTTCGGGTTGCAATTCCCGGTCGCTGTCTATACTCGCCAATGAATGGAGTTAGCTGATGACGCCCGACTGCACCTGCAGCAAGGCCCGGCGATTCAAGTTCGTAGTCTGATGCAGCCGCTCCCTTGCCGCAGGCGATACGCCGGCGGGATAACAAGAACGATAAGGGGAACCCGCAATGATGCGACATCCACATGTCTGGATGGGCCTCCTGTTGTGGTCGATTTTCAGCCAGGCCAATGCGGCCTGGACTGTGAATATGGCGCCTGGAGCGACTGAAATCAGTCACGCAGTATTCGACCTGCACATGACCATTTTCTGGATCTGTGTGGTGATCGGGATCATCGTCTTCGGCGCCATGTTCTGGTCGATGATGGTGCACCGCCGTTCCACCGGGCAGGTCGCGGCAAAATTCCACGAAAGCACCGGCGTCGAGATCATGTGGACCGTGGTGCCGCTGCTGATTCTGGTGGCCATGGCCGTTCCCGCCACCGCCACGCTGATCAAGATGTACGACACCAGCGAAGCGGACATCGATATCCAGATCACCGGTTATCAGTGGAAGTGGCATTACAAATACCTGGGTCAGGACGTCGAGTTCTTCAGCAACCTGGCCACCCCCGCCGATCAGATTCACAACAAGGAAGCCAAGGGCGAGCATTACCTGCTCGAAGTCGACAAGCCATTGGTGCTGCCGATCGGCGCCAAGGTGCGCTTCCTCGTCACCTCCGCAGACGTCATCCACTCATGGTGGGTGCCGGCGTTCGCAGTCAAACGCGATGCGATTCCCGGATTCGTCAACGAAGCCTGGACGCGCATCGACAAACCCGGTCTTTACCGCGGCCAGTGCGCCGAGTTGTGCGGCAAGGACCATGGCTTCATGCCGATCGTGGTCGAGGTCAAGGAGCAGGCCGACTACGAAGCCTGGCTCGCCGAGCGCAAGGCCGAGGCGGCGCAGCTCAAAGAGCTGACCAGCAAGGAATGGACCCTCGACGAGCTCAAGGAGCGCGGCGACAAGGTCTATCACACCGCTTGCGTGGCCTGTCACCAGGCCGAAGGCCAGGGCCTGCCGCCGATGTTCCCGGCACTCAAGGGCTCGAAAATCGCCACCGGCCCGGTCAAGGATCACCTGAGTATCGTCTTCCACGGCAAGCCCGGCACCGCCATGGCGGCGTTCGGCAAGCAATTGTCGGAAGTCGATATCGCCGCGGTCGTGACGTACGAACGTAACGCCTGGGGCAACAACAAGGGCGACATGGTCACGCCAAAACAAGTGCTGGAGCTGAAACAGGCGGAAAGCCAATGAGCCGGTCAATTGCGTACTGCGTGAACCCGTCGGGGCCAGACGCCCCGGCCCACCCCGTCCACTCATTTGAAGGAGACCGGCCATGAGTGCTGTCATCGATGACCACGGTCACGCCGACCACGCCCACGGCCCTGCCAAAGGCCTGATGCGCTGGGTGTTGACCACCAACCACAAGGACATCGGCACCCTGTACCTGTGGTTTGCGTTCTGCATGTTCCTGCTCGGCGGCTCGTTCGCCATGGTCATTCGTGCCGAGTTGTTCCAGCCCGGCCTGCAGATCGTGCAACCGGAATTCTTCAACCAGATGACCACCATGCACGGCTTGGTGATGGTCTTCGGCGCGGTCATGCCGGCGTTCGTCGGCCTCGCCAACTGGATGATTCCGCTGATGGTCGGCGCGCCGGACATGGCCCTGCCGCGGATGAACAACTTCAGTTTCTGGCTGCTGCCGGCGGCGTTTCTGCTGCTGGTGTCGACCCTGTTCACGCCGGGTGGCGGGCCGAATTTCGGCTGGACCTTCTACGCACCACTGTCGACAACTTACGCACCCGAGAGCGTGACGTTTTTCATCTTTGCCATTCACCTGATGGGCATCAGTTCGATCATGGGCGCGATCAACGTGGTCGCGACCATCCTCAACCTGCGCGCGCCCGGCATGACCCTGATGAAAATGCCGCTGTTCGTCTGGACCTGGCTGATCACCGCATTCCTGCTGATCGCGGTGATGCCGGTGCTGGCCGGGTGCGTGACGATGATGCTGATGGACATTCACTTCGGCACCAGTTTCTTCAGCGCGGCCGGCGGTGGTGATCCGGTGCTGTTCCAGCATGTGTTCTGGTTCTTCGGCCACCCCGAGGTGTACATCATGATCCTGCCGGCGTTCGGCGCGGTGAGCCAGATCATCCCGACCTTCGCGCGCAAGCCGCTGTTCGGCTACACCTCGATGGTCTACGCCACGGCGAGCATCGCCTTCCTGTCGTTCATCGTCTGGGCGCACCACATGTTTGTGGTCGGCATTCCGCTGGTGGGCGAGTTGTTCTTCATGTACGCGACCATGCTCATCGCGGTGCCGACCGGGGTGAAAGTGTTCAACTGGGCCAGCACCATGTGGCAAGGCTCGATGACCTTCGAGACGCCGATGCTGTTTGCCGTCGCGTTCGTCATCTTGTTTTCCATCGGAGGCTTCTCCGGATTGATGCTGGCGATCGCCCCGGCGGATTTCCAGTATCAGGACACCTACTTCGTCGTCGCGCACTTCCATTACGTGCTGGTGCCGGGGGCGATCTTCGGAATTTTCGCCTCGGCGTACTACTGGCTGCCGAAATGGACCGGGCACATGTACGACGAAACCCTCGGCAAACTGCATTTCTGGCTGTCGTTCGTCGGCATGAACCTGACCTTCTTCCCGATGCACTTCGTGGGTCTTGCGGGGATGCCGCGGCGGATTCCGGACTACAACCTGCAGTTCGCCGACTTCAACATGGTCTCGTCGATCGGCGCGTTCATGTTCGGCGCCACGCAGATTTTCTTCCTGTTTATCGTGATCAAGACCATCCGCGGCGGCGAGCCGGCCCCGGCCAAGCCGTGGGATGGCGCCGAAGGCCTGGAGTGGAGCGTGCCGTCGCCGGCGCCGTATCACACCTTCACCACGCCGCCGGAAGTGAAATGAAACGCCTGGCCTCTGTGGGAGGGGGCTTGCTCCCGAATGCCATTTTTCATTCAACAGTTGAGTTGACTGATCCGACGCATTCGCGAGCAAGCCCGCTCCCACAGGGGTTCTCGATTGGGGATTGGAACCATGGCTGACTCGATCTCGCTGAAGAAACTGGTCACGCGCCTGCTGCTCGTCGTGGTGGCGATGTTTGTCTTCGGTTTCGCCCTGGTGCCGATCTACGACGTGATGTGCAAAGCCTTCGGCATTAACGGCAAGACCGGTGGCCAGTACGCCGGTGAGCAAGTGGTCGACACCTCGCGCCAGGTGCGCGTGCAGTTTTTGTCGACCAACACCGCCGACATGCCGTGGGATTTCTATCCCAAGCACGACGAACTGACCGCCAATCCCGGTGCCATCAACGAGATGGTGTTTATCGCGCGCAACCCCACCGACAAACCGATGAGCGCACAAGCGGTGCCAAGTATCGCGCCGAGCAACGCGGCGGCGTATTTCCACAAGACCGAATGTTTCTGCTTTACCCAGCAGGTGCTGCAGCCCGGTGAACAGATCGAAATGCCCGTGCGTTTCATCGTTGACCGCGACATGCCCAAGGAAGTGAAGCACCTGACGCTGTCCTACACGCTGTTCGATATCACCGCCCGACATCCGCCGGTGGCCGTTAGCACTGGCGGTTGAGCGTGCCCGATAAGGAGAACAATAAATGGCAACTCATGAGCACTATTACGTCCCGGCCCAGAGCAAATGGCCGATCATCGCCACGGTCGGAATGTTCGTCACCGTGTACGGCCTCGCGACCTGGTTCAACGATCTGAAGGCGGCGCGTCCGGATTCCCACGGCCCGCTGATCTTTTTCGTCGGTGGGCTGCTGCTGGCGTACATGCTGTTCGGCTGGTTCGGTGCGGTGATCAAGGAAAGTCGCGCGGGGCTGTATAGCCCGCAACTGGATCGCTCGTTCCGTTGGGGCATGAGCTGGTTCATCTTTTCCGAAGTGATGTTCTTCGTCGCCTTCTTCGGCGCGCTGTTCTATATCCGCGTCGTTTCCGCGCCTGGGCTGGCCGGCGAAGGCAGCAAGGGCCTTTCGGAGATGCTCTGGCCGAACTTCGAATATGTCTGGCCGCTGCTGAACAACCCGGACCCGAAACTGTTTCCGCCGCCCAAGGACGTCATCAGCCCGTGGGGCTTGCCGCTGCTCAACACCATTTTGCTGGTCAGCTCCAGCGTGACCATCACCATCGCCCACCATGCGCTGAAGAAAGGTCATCGCGGCGCACTGAAACTCTGGCTGGCGATCACCGTGCTGCTGGGCGTCGCGTTTCTTGGCTTCCAGGCTGAGGAATACATCCACGCCTACAAGGAACTTGGACTGACCCTCGGCTCGGGCATCTACGGCGCAACGTTCTTCATGCTCACCGGGTTTCACGGCGCCCACGTGACCATCGGCACGATCATTTTGTTCGTGATGCTGATGCGCATCATGAAAGGCCATTTCGACAACGAGCACCAGTTCGGTTTCGAAGCGGCGAGCTGGTATTGGCACTTCGTCGACGTGGTGTGGATCGGCTTGTTCTTCTTCGTCTACATACTCTGAAGCGGCAAGCCTCTAGCTGCAAGCTACAAGCTTTAAGTCAAAGCAGTACGGCTTCTAACTTGCAGCTTGCCGCTTGAAGCTTGCCGCTCGCGTCTACCACGGCACGTGGGAGACCAACTGGCCGCTGTAGAAACCCCAGGCCATCAGGCCGACGGTGACGGCGGCCAGTGCCACCCGAACACTCAAGGCGATGACCAGGCGATTTGAACTGCTGTCGTCCTTGACCAGGAAAAACAGGCCGCTGAACAGGCTGATCACCGTGGCAATCAGCATCAGGACGATCGCTGCTTTGAACATGCAAGACTCCGGGGGACAGGCGATGCATTTGAGTATAGCGATCGCGACGACTGACTTTGTGGCGCAGCCATGAAGCACTTTCGCCCGGGCGTAATACCGACGGTGGTGGTCGCGTTGTTGCTGCCGCTGATGGTTGCGCTGGGCTTCTGGCAACTGGGCCGGGGCGCAGAGAAAACCGCGCTGCTCGCCAGCTACGCCGAACGTCGCGTGGCCGAACCGATGGCCAGCAGCGAATTGCCGGGCAGTGCTGACCCGGCTTATCGCCGCGTGCAGCTACATGGCCAGTTCGATGCTGCTCATACCCTGCTGCTCGACAACCGCCAGCGTGGCGGCAAGGTTGGCGTCGAGTTGCTGCAACCGTTCCAGGATCAGCACACGGGGTTGTGGCTGCTGGTCAATCGCGGCTGGTTGCCTTGGCCGGACCGGCGCGTACCGCCGCAATTCAGCACACCCGCCGAGACACTGACGCTCGACGCCTGGGTCTACGTCGCCCCGGGCGCGACGTTCCAGTTACACGCCGACCCGGTCAGCCGTGTCTGGCCGCAAACCATTACCGCCGTCGAGCCGGCCAGACTCTGGCGAACCCTAGAACGCGACGGTTTCGCCTACGAACTGCGCGCCGAGCCCGGCCCGGTCAGCTATCAGACGGATTGGCCGGTGGTCGCGATGGGCCCGGAAAAACACCTCGGCTATGCCGTGCAATGGTTCGCCATGGCCACGGCCCTGCTCGGTCTCTACCTCTATCTTGGCTGGCACAACGCAAAGGAGAAACGCCATGGGAAGCGCCATGAATCCACCCAGCATGTCTGAAGCCAAACCCGCCCTCAGCCGTCGGCGCGGGCGCATTCAATTGCTGCTGATCGTGCTCGGCGTGGTCGGACCGATGCTGCTCGCCACCGGCATGTACAAGTTGCAGTTCTGGGTGCCGGAAGGACGCAGTTATCACGGCGAACTGATCGGCAACGGCCAGACCCGCGCCGACCTCGGCGTGCAGGCCGATGAGCAGCGCTGGCAGATTCTGGTGACAGCGCCGAAGGATTGCGCAGTCGACTGCCAGCAACTGGTGTATCTGGCGCGGCAGATCCAGATCAGCCTGGGCCGCGAAGCCGGACGCGCCAGCCACGCTCTGGCCGCCGCGCAACCGCTGAGCGCCGACTACGCCGCCAGACTCGACCGCGAATACCCGCAGTTGCAACGCTATCCGCTGGATGCCGGCGTGTTCGCCAGGACCACCGGCGACAAGGCGGCGCCGCAGCTATGGATCGTCGACCCACACGGCAATCTGGTGCTGCGCTACGAGCCGAATGTGAAAGGCAAGGATTTGCTCAACGACCTGCGTCACCTGCTGAAACTGTCGAACATCGGATAAGGGCATCGTCATGGCCAAACCTGGATTTCGCCTCGCGCTGTTTGCCACCCTGCTGGCGCTGATTGTGGTGCTGCTCGGCGCTTACACGCGCCTGACCCACGCCGGCCTCGGCTGCCCGGACTGGCCGGGCTGCTACGGTTTTATCAGCGTGCCGAAAAGCGAGGCGCAGCTGGCCCATGCCGAACTGCATTTTCCCGACGCGCCGGTAGAAGCGCACAAGGGCTGGAACGAGATGATCCACCGCTACTTCGCCGGCAGCCTTGGCTTGTTGATTTCGGTGCTGGCCGGACGCGCCTGGGTCAACCGCCGCCACCCGGGGCAACCGGTGAAGCTGCCTCTGTTTGTGCTGGCGGTGGTCATCGCCCAGGCGATGTTCGGCATGTGGACGGTGACGCTCAAGCTCTGGCCGCAAGTGGTTACCGGGCATTTGCTGGGCGGTTTTGCCACGTTGAGTCTGCTGTTTTTGCTGACGCTGAGGTTGTCCGGCGTGCTGCCGGCACTGAGCGTGCCCAAGCGCTTGCAGTATTGGGCGACTGCGGGGCTGTTATTGGTGATCGGCCAGATTGCGCTGGGTGGCTGGGTCAGTTCCAACTACGCAGCGGTGGCCTGCATCGATTTTCCAACCTGTCACGGACAATGGCTGCCGCCCGCAGACTTCGCCAACGGCTTTCACCTGACTCAGCACATCGGCCCGAATTATCTCGGCGGACAGCTGGATAGCGATGCGCGCACGGCGATTCATCTGACCCATCGGATCGGCGCATTGCTGGTGACGTTGGTGCTGCTCGGTCTGGCCTGGCAGTTAAAAGTCGTCGGCATGACCCGTCTGGCCGCTCTACTGTTGATCGCCCTCGCCGCGCAGATCACCCTCGGAATCAGCAACGTGTTGTTTCATCTGCCGCTGCCGATAGCCGTTGCCCATAACGCAGGCGGCGCGGCGTTGTTACTGACGCTGGTGCTGGTCAACTATCATGCGCGCACCAGTCTGCTCCAGGTGGCGCAACCGACGCTGGCGCGCTGGCGCTTCAGCCCGAATAAACCTGCCGTCGCGCCCATTGCATTAAAAGGAGAAACGCCATGGCGAGTCTGATCGGCGAACGTCCCGCGCAAGCGCTGTGGCGCGATTATCTGGAACTGACCAAGCCCAAAGTCGTGGTGCTGATGCTGATCACCTCGCTGGTCGGCATGTTCCTCGCGACCCGCGCCGGAGTGCCCTGGACGGTGCTGATGTTCGGCAACCTGGGAATCGCGTTGTGTGCCGGCGGTGCGGCGGCGGTGAATCACGTAGTGGACCGGCGCATTGACGCGGTGATGGCGCGCACCCACAAGCGACCGTTGGCCGAGGGCCGGGTGTCGCCAGCGGCGGCGCTGACTTTCGCCCTGGTGCTGGCGCTGCTCGGCCAGGCCTTGCTGCTGACCTTCACCAATCAGCTGACCGCGTGGCTGACCCTCGCTTCGCTGCTGGGCTACGCGGTGATCTACACCGGTTTCCTCAAACGCGCGACGCCACAGAATATTGTCATAGGCGGTCTCGCCGGTGCCGCCCCGCCGCTGCTCGGCTGGACCGCCGCCACCGGTCACGTCAGCGCCGAACCGCTGTTGCTGGTGCTGATCATCTTCGCCTGGACCCCGCCGCACTTCTGGGCGCTGGCGATTCATCGCAAGGAGGAATACGCCAAGGCCGACATCCCGATGCTGCCGGTCACCCACGGCGAGCACTACACCAAAGTGCACATTCTGCTGTACACCTTCACGCTGCTGGCGGTGAGCATGTTGCCCTACGTGATTCACATGAGCGGCGTGCTGTATCTGATCTGCGCGCTCGCCCTGGGCGCAAGGTTTCTGCAATGGGCCGTGGTGCTGTACCGTGGCACTCGGCCGCACGCGGCGATCAACACCTTCAAGTACTCTATTTATTACTTGTTCCTGTTGTTCATCGCCCTGCTCGTAGACCACTACTTACTGTTGAACCTATGACTCGAACCCAGAAAACCGTCTTCATCCTCGTGGCCGTGATCGCGCTGATCCTGGGCCTGACCGTCAACAAAGTGCTGAGCGGCAAAGGCCAGGGCGACCCCACCGCGCTGATCGATGCCGGGATCATCCTGCTGCCGCAAAGCCGCAACCTGCCGGACGTGACGATGACCGACCAGGACGGCAAACCGGTGGCCATCGATGAGCTGAAAGGCAAATGGAGTCTGTTGTTCTTTGGCTATACCTTCTGCCCGGACATCTGCCCGACCACTCTCGCGCAACTGCGCCAGATCAAGAGTGAGCTGCCCAAGGACGCGGTGGACAAATTACAGGTCGTGCTGGTCAGCGTGGACCCGAACCGCGATACGCCAAAACAGTTGAAGCAGTATCTGGGCTATTTCGATCCGCAGTTCATCGGCCTGACGCCGGCCTCGATTGAAGAACTGCAAAAAGTCGCCAATGCGGTGAGCATCCCGTTTATTCCGGCCGATACCAGCAAACCGAATTACACAGTCGATCACAGCGGCAACCTTGCGGTGATCGGCCCGGACGGCACGCAGCGCGGGTTTATTCGCGCGCCGCTGAACAATGCCAAACTGGTTGCGCAGCTTCCCGTCATGCTTAACCGTAAGTAAGAACACCGCAGATTCATTGTAGGAGTGAGCCTGCTCGCGATGGCGTCGGTATATCCAATATTGATGAGACGGGCACACCGCGATCGCGAGCAGGCTCACTCCTACAGGGGGCTATATTCGAGGCATCGTGATCGTTCCCACGCTCTGCGTGGGAACGATCAACGTAGACACAAAAAAGGGGGTCGCTCATGGCGTCCCCCTTTTTCATTGCAGCAAGCCGAATCAAAACGCCGGCAACACCGCGCCTTTGTACTTCTCGGTGATGAATTGCTTCACTTCCGGGCTGTGCAGTGCAGCAGCCAGCTTCTTCATCGCATCGCTGTCCTTGTTGTCCGCGCGGGACACCAGGATGTTGACGTAAGGCGAGTCGTTGCCTTCGATCACCAGCGCATCCTTGGACGGATCGAGCTTGGCTTCCAACGCGTAGTTGGTGTTGATCAGCGCCAGATCGACCTGGGTCAGCACGCGCGGGATGGTCGCGGCTTCCAGTTCACGGAATTTCAAGTCTTTCGGGTTGGTCGCGATGTCTTTGATGGTCGACAGAATGTTGGTCGGGTCCTTCAGGGTGATCACGCCAGCCTTGGCCAGCAGCAACAGCGCACGGCCGCCGTTGGTGGCATCGTTGGGAATGACCACGTTGGCGCCGCTTGGCAGCTCTTCGATTTTCTTGACCTTGCTCGAGTAGGCGCCCAGCGGCTCCAGATGCACGCCGGTCACAGCGACGAGGCTGGTGCCCTTGGCCTTGTTGAATTCATCCAGGTACGGCTGGTGCTGGAAGAAGTTGGCGTCCAGGCGCTTTTCGGCGACCTGTACGTTCGGCTGAATGTAATCGGTGAAGACCTTGACCTTCAGATCCACGCCTTCCTTGGCCAGGGCTGGCTTGACGAATTCGAGGATTTCCGCGTGCGGCACCGGGGTGGCGGCAACGGTCAGGGTTTCGGCATGGGCCGAAAACGCAGCAACGGCAGCGAAAGCAGCAATCAGTTTTTTCATTCAGCTAACTCCTTTTGATGGCGCCCGCCAGCGAAGGCCGGCGCCTCTTGATGACAACAAACCGTTATTTGCGCGAGAAATGCACGACCAGTCGGTCGCCAACCATTTGCAACACCTGCACCAGAACCAACAGTAGCACCACGGTGACAATCATCACGTCGGTCTGGAAACGCTGGTAACCGAAACGGATCGCCAGGTCACCCAGACCACCGGCACCCACCACACCGGCCATCGCCGTGTAGGACACCAGTGTAATCGCCGTCACCGTAATCGCTGCGAAAATGCCCGGACGTGCTTCCGGCAGCAAGGCGTTCATGATGATCTGCCGCGTGGTCGCGCCCATCGACTGGGTCGCTTCGATGATGCCGCGATCGACTTCACGCAACGCGGTTTCCACCAGCCGCGCGAAGAACGGGGTCGCCCCCACTACCAGCGGCGGAATCGCACCGGCCACGCCCAGCGACGTACCGGTGATCAGCACGGTGAACGGAATCATCACGATCAGCAGAATAATGAACGGCAGCGAACGCAGAATGTTCACCGCCAGCGACATGAACGCGTAGAGGACACGGTTTTCCAGCAACTGACGCGGGCTGCAAAGGAACAGCAGCACACCCAGCGGCAGGCCGAGCAACACGGTGAACAGCAGCGAACCGCCGAGCATCAGCATCGTGTCGTTAGTGGCCAGGCCGATTTCGAGCCAGTCGATGTTCTGGAAGAACAGTTTGATCGCCGCGACTGCGGCGTCGTAATGCTTGATTGCAGCGTCGAACATTTCCATTAACGCAGGACCTCCATGTGAACGTCAGCGGCGGTGAAGCGGGCGAACGCCGCTTCCATGTCGCCACCGGTGACGGCGAGGGTCAATTGCCCGTACGGAATGTCTTTGATGCGGTCGATGCGACCGGCGAGGATGCTGTAGTCGACGCCGGTTTCCCGGGCAACAGTGCCGAGCAACGGCGCGTAGGTTGCGTCGCCCTGGAAGGTCAGGCGCACGATGCGCCCGGGCACGTGAGCGAAATCGTCGCGTTGCTCGTCCTCGTCGATCTGCTCGCTTTCCTGGACGAAACGCTTGGTGGTCGGGTGTTGTGGATGCAGGAACACATCGGCCACCGGCCCCTGCTCGACGATCACGCCGGCATCCATCACAGCCACCTGATCGCAGACGCGACGGATCACGTCCATCTCGTGGGTGATCAGGACGATGGTCAGTTTCAGCTCACGGTTAATCTCGGCCAGCAATTGCAGGACCGACGCGGTGGTCTGCGGGTCAAGGGCGCTGGTGGCTTCGTCGCACAGCAGAATCTTCGGCTTGGTCGCCAGGGCGCGGGCGATGCCGACGCGCTGCTTCTGGCCGCCGGACAATTGCGCCGGGTACTTCTTCGCGTGGTCAGACAGACCGACCCGCGCCAGCAACTCGTCGACGCGCTGAAAGATTTCAGTGCTCGACAGCTCACCGGCCAGGGTCAGCGGCAACGCCACGTTGTCGGCAACGGTCTTGGAGGCGAGCAGGTTGAAGTGCTGGAAGATCATCCCGACCTGCTGGCGGAAACGGCGCAAGCCGTTGGCGTCCAGCGCGGTGACTTCTTCGCCGTCGACGATGATCTTGCCGCCGCTGGCGTTTTCCAGGCGATTGATCAGACGCAGCAGGGTACTTTTGCCCGCACCGGAATGGCCGATCAGGCCGAACACCTGGCCGTTCTCGATAGAGAGACTGGTCGGGTGCAGCGCGGGAATATCCTTACCGGCGACGCGGTAAGTCTTGTGGACGTTTTGAAACTCGATCACGTAGCGAACCTTGTGGGGCGCGTTAGAAAAGGATCAGCGGTTAGCCGGGCGCGCATTTTAGCCTGTCCGTATAGAGGTTCTTAGCATTTATTTCGCAATTAACCTTCGATTTGGCAATAACGCGATCAAAGGTCATATAAACGGAACGGCTGAAACGCTCATCAGTCACTAAGTAAGCGACTTGAAACCCTGGGTGCCGTGCCCGGGAATCACTCAAGGGTCTGCGGAAGGCATCCGGGGCCAAACGAGGAGTTTACGTCTGATGAGCATCAAAAAGCCTGCACCTGATAAAAGCGAGATGGCCGGGACCGATACCCCGGATCGCGCCAACACCAACGCCAAACTCGACAGCCTGGAAAAATTCCGCTCCGACGCTACAGGCCAGGCGCTGCGTACCAATCAGGGCGTGAAGATCGCGGACAACCAGAACACCCTCAAGGCCGGTCCGCGCGGGCCATCGCTGCTCGAAGATTTCATCATGCGCGAGAAAATCACGCACTTTGACCATGAGCGGATTCCAGAGCGCATCGTCCATGCGCGCGGCACTGGCGCGCACGGCTTCTTTCAGAGCTACGAGAACCATGCAGCACTGACCAAGGCGGGCTTCCTACAGGACCCGGGCAAGAAAACCCCGGTCTTCGTGCGTTTTTCCACGGTGCAGGGGCCACGCGGTTCCGGCGATACCGTGCGTGACGTACGCGGTTTTGCGGTGAAATTCTTCACCGACGAGGGCAACTTCGACCTGGTCGGCAACAACATGCCGGTGTTCTTCATTCAGGACGCGATCAAGTTTCCTGACTTCGTACACGCGGTGAAGCCCGAGCCGCACAACGAAATCCCGACCGGCGGCTCGGCTCACGACACCTTCTGGGACTTCGTCTCGCTGGTGCCGGAATCGGCGCACATGGTGATCTGGGCGATGTCCGACCGGGCCATCCCGAAAAGCCTGCGCAGCATGCAGGGTTTCGGCGTCCACACCTTCCGCCTGATCAACGCCGAGGGCAAATCGCGCTTCGTCAAATTCCACTGGCGCCCGACGGCGGGTACTTGCTCGCTGGTATGGGACGAAGCGCAAAAGCTCGCCGGTAAAGACACCGATTACCACCGTCGCGACCTGTGGGAAGCGATCGAGATGGGCGACTACCCGGAGTGGGAACTGGGCGTGCAGATCGTTGAAGAGGAAAACGAACACGACTTCGATTTCGACATTCTCGACCCGACCAAGATCATTCCCGAAGAAATCGTACCGATTACGCCACTGGGCAAAATGACCCTCAACCGCAACCCGGACAATTTCTTTGCCGAAGTCGAGCAGGTCGCTTTCTGCCCGGGCCACATCGTACCCGGCATCGACTTCTCCAACGACCCGTTGCTGCAAGGCCGGCTATTTTCCTACACCGACACGCAAATCAGCCGACTCGGCGGGCCGAATTTTCATGAATTGCCGATCAACCGTCCGGTGGCGCCGTTCCATAACGGCCAGCGCGATGCGCAACATCGCACGACGATCGACAAGGGCCGCGCCTCTTATGAGCCCAACTCGATTGACGGCGGCTGGCCGAAAGAAACCCCACCGGCGGCACAGGACGGTGGCTTCGAGAGCTACCCGGAGCGCATCGACGCGGCGAAGATCCGCCAGCGCAGCGAGTCGTTCAGCGATCACTTCTCCCAGGCCCGGCTGTTCTTCAACAGCATGAGCGAGCATGAGAAAGAACACATCATCGCCGCTTACAGCTTCGAGCTGGGCAAGGTCGAGCGTGAATTTATCCGCGCGCGCGAAGTGAACGAAATCCTCGCCAACATCGACCTGACCCTGGCCAAGCGTGTTGCGCAAAACCTCGGTTTGCCGGCGCCGGTCAAAGGCACGGTCGAGGTGCGCAAGACTGCGCTGGAACGCTCTCCGGCGTTGAGTCAGGCCAACCTGCTGCCCGGCAATATCAAGACGCGCAAAGTGGCGATTCTCGCCGCCAATGGCGTGGACGGTGCGGCCATCGATGCGATGAAGAAAGCGCTGGAAGCCGAAGGTGCCCACGCAAAACTGCTCGGCCCGACCTCGGCGCCGGTAAAAACCGCAGACGGCAAGGCATTGGCGGTGGATGCATCGATGGAAGGCATGCCCTCAATCGCGTTTGACGCGGTGTTCGTGCCGGGGGGCGCGGCGTCGATCACCGCATTGAGCGGTGATGGTGTGGCGTTGCATTACCTGCTCGAGGCGTACAAACACCTGAAAGCGATTGCGCTGCACGGTGAGGCCAAGCAATTGCAGGACTTGCTGAAGCTGGACGCGGATGCGGGGTTGCTGCAGGGCAAGGATGTGGGTGCGCTGACCAAGCCGTTCTTTGCCGCGATTGGCGAGCATCGGGTGTGGGCGCGGGAGCCGAAGGCCAAAGCGATTCCGGCTTGATTATCGGCTGACAGGAAGGACGCTATCGCGAGCAGGCTCACTCCTACAATGGATCTCGGTTTGACACACAACCCCTGAGACCCCCTGTAGGAGTGAGCCTGCTCGCGATGCTTTTTTCAGGGTTTACGCGGACTCAGAACCATCTGCGCCGGCACTGTGCGCAAAATCTGCTTCTCGATCTGCAGATCAAAATCCGGATCAAGCTTTTTCACGCGCTTGCTCAGCAACGTTGCCAACCACGGATAATCCGCCGTGCGCGGTGCCTGGATGCTGACAGCGCACTCGTAGTTCACGACATCGGCGGCGATCGCATCGAGTTGGCGCTGAAGCTTGTGAATATCACCGATGTTCAAGGCAACCGTGGTGCTTTCGGCAGTCGGGTCGATCACCTTGGCTTTTGGCTTGGCTTCGGCGGCCAGCAAGGCAGCTTCGGCCTTCTCCAGCTCGGCTTTGCGCGCCTCGGTGATGGCGCCGTTGACGCCGCCGGTCAGTGCCGGAGCCGTGGGCATCAAGGCACGGGCACGGCTCAGCGCGGTCGCGGCAGCGTTGACATCGCCTTTTTGCAGGACGATCTGGCTGCGACGCAAATACGCCTCGGCCAGTTGTCGCTGGTATTGCTCCAGGGACTGGTCGTTGGGGGCTGCGGCCTGCAACGCGGCCAACTGGTCTTCGGCGGTGGCCAGTTCGCTGCTGGCCAGGCTTTGCTCCAGCTGTGCGATGGCCGTAGCTCGCGCATCGGGGACTTCAGCCACCGGCGGCGTGCTTTGGCAGGCGCCCAGCAGCACTGAAAATGCGACAAGGAGCAGATAACGGGAGGCGAACGGCTTCATTCCTGCGACTCTCTAATTGCGCAAAAAGCGAGCAAGTCTACACCCCTCGACGGGGCAGAACAAAACTCAGCAGAAACAATGCGGCCGCTGTCACAACGATTGACGGTCCGGCCGGGGTGTCCTTGAACCACGACAATGCCAGCCCGCCACACACCGCGAGCATGCCCAGCAGGCTGGCGCCCAGCGCCATCTGCTCCGGGGAGCGGGCGTGACGCTGTGCCGCAGCGGCCGGGATGATCAGCAACGAGGTGATCAGCAACACACCGACGATTTTCATCGCCACCGCGATCACCACCGCAATCAACAGCATCAGCGCCAGGCGCAAAGCCGCCACCGGCAGGCCTTCGACCCTGGCCAGTTCTTCGTGCACGGTGACCGCCAGCAGCGGCCGCCACAGGGTCACCAGCAACACCAGCACTGCCGCCGTGCCGCCGAGAATCCACATGAGATCGGTCGGACTGATCGCCAGCAGGTCGCCGAACAGATAGGCCATCAGGTCGATCCGCACTTCATGCATGAAGCTTAGTACCACCAGGCCAAGAGAGAGCGTGCTCGGCGCAAGAATTCCCAACAGCGTGTCGGAGGCCAGTGGCTGGCGTTGTTGCAGGGTCACCAATAGCACCGCCAGCAGCAGGCAACCGACCGTCACCGCGACGGTGGGACTGACATCGAGCAAGAAGCCCAGCGCCACGCCAAGCAATGCGGCATGGGACAAGGTGTCGCCGAAGTAGGCCATGCGCCGCCAGACCACAAACGAACCCAACGGCCCGGCCACCATTGCCAGCGCCAGACCTGCAAGCAGGGCGTACAACAGAAAATCAGCCATGCTTGCAGTGGTCTCCATGAACGTGAGGCTGCCCGGCAACCGGGCCTTTGACCACCGAACCGTGCAGGTCATGGGCGTGGTCGTGATGGTGGTGATAGATCGCCAGGCTCGGCGCGTTCTTGCCGAACAACTCGACAAACGCAGGGTCGCCGCTGACTTGCTCGGGGTGCCCGGAGCAGCAGACATGGCGATTGAGGCAGACCACCTGATCGGTGGTGCTCATCACCAGATGCAAATCGTGCGAGACCATCAGCACGCCGCAACCGTGGCGATCGCGCAGACGGGTGATCAAGCTGTACAGTTCGGCCTGGCCGGCGACATCAACGCCCTGCACCGGCTCGTCGAGCACCAGCAGTTCCGGCTCGCGCAGCAGCGCCCGGGCCAGCAGCACGCGCTGCATTTCGCCGCCGGACACACTCTGCACCGGACTGTCGATAACGTGTTCGGCGCCGACTTCCTTCAGCGCAGCCAATGCACGCGTACGGTCAACGCCCGGCACCAGACGCAGGAAACGCAGGACCGAGAGCGGCAAGGTCGGATCGACATGCAGCTTTTGCGGCATGTAGCCGACGCGCAGCTTCGGCTTGCGCCAGACGCTGCCGCTGTCCGGTTTCAACAGCCCGAGTACAGCGCGCACCAGGGTGGTTTTGCCGGCGCCGTTGGGGCCGATCAGGGTGACGATCTGCCCCGGCTCGACGCTCAGCTCGATGTTGTCCAGCACGGTCTGTCCGGCAAACGTGACGGCGACCTGGTCCAGACGAATCAACGCGTTGCTCATCAAGCCCCCTGGCACCCGGAGCACAGGCCGACGACTTCGACGGTCTGTGCCTCGACAATGAACCCGACCTCTTTGGCGCTATTGATGATCGCGTCGCTGATCACTTTTTGCTCAAGCTCAATGGCCGCATGGCACTCGCGGCAGATCAGGAACTGACCCTGATGCGCGTGTTCCGGGTGGACACAGCCAACAAAGGCGTTCAGCGACGAGATGCGGTGGACCAGGCCATTTTCCAGCAGGAAGTCCAGCGCGCGGTACACGGTTGGCGGCGCGGCGCGGCGGCCATCCTGCTCGCTGAGTACGGCAAGAATGTCATAGGCGCCCAGCGGCTTGTGACTCTGCCACACCAATTCCAGCACCCGGCGGCGCAACGCGGTCAGGCGCAAGCCTTTCTGGGCGCACAAAGCATCGGCCTCGGACAAAGCGCTATGTACGCAATGTGAGTGGTCGTGGGGACGGCTGGCGATCGGTGTAATAGGCATGGGCGGCGACGAGATTTGATAGAGACGTTATTATGTTACCCGTTCTCGCCTCCTTGAGTGGTCATCGTGTCCCGACTTTTTTCTGTTTTTGTAGCTTTTGTTGCCAGTTTTCTGCTGATCGGCTCGGCTCAGGCCGAGGTCAAAGTCCTCACCAGCATCAAGCCGTTGCAGTTGATTGCCGCTGCCGTGCAGGACGGCGTGGCGATTCCCGAGGTGCTGCTGCCGCCAGGTGCCTCGCCGCATAATTACGCGCTGCGCCCATCCGACGTACGGAAAGTGCAGTCAGTCGATCTGCTTTACTGGATCGGTCCGGACATGGAGGGCTTCCTGCCGCGCGTGCTCAGCGGTCGCACCTTGCCGAGCATCGCCGTGCAGGATCTGCCAGGGCTCAAACTGCGTCATTTCGGCGAGGACAACCACTCTCACGCCGAAGAGGCCGACGAGGCCGACGAACATGATCACGACCATCGCCCCGGCTCGCTGGACGCGCACTTGTGGCTGTCACCGATCAACGCTCGGGTGATTGCCGACAGGATGGCCGCCGACCTGAGCGCCGCCGACCCGGCCAACGCCGAGCGCTATCAGCGCAATGCCAAGGCTTTCGATGAGCGCCTGGATGCGCTGGATCAGCGTTTGAAGAAGCGCCTGGCCAACGTTGAAGGCAAGCCGTACTTCGTTTTCCACGAAGCCTTCGACTACTTTGAAGACGCTTATGGGTTGAACCACGCCGGGGTATTCGCCGTGGCCGCCGAGGTGCAGCCAGGGGCGCAGCACGTCGCGGCGATGCGCAAGCGCTTGCAGGAAGTGGGCAAGACGTGTGTATTCAGCGAACCGCCGTTGCGCCCGCGTTTGGCGGAAACGCTGGTGGCCGGTTTGCCGGTGAAACTGGCCGAGCTGGATGCGTTGGGTGGCTATACACCGGCGACGGCTCAGGGTTATGAGCAGGTGCTGGAGAAACTCGGCAACGATCTGGCCGGGTGCCTGGAGTCGCTGTAATCCCAGCATCGGCGTTGACCCATTCGCGAGCAAGCCCGCTCCCACATTGGATTTGTGAACGACACAGACCTAATGTGGGAGCGGGCTTGCTCGCGAAGCTTTTAAAGGGCGAAGGGCAACGGTGTATCGACCCTCTGCCGTTGCGCCAACCGCTGTTCGAATTCCCTCGGATCGTGAATCAACACGTCCTGCCCGGCGAACTGCTCAGCCGCGATCAAGCGTGACAGCCAGAACCGCACACACGCGACGCGCAACATCGTCGGCCACAACTCAGCCTCCGCCGCCGTAAACGGCCGCAGCGCCGCGTAAGCTCCGAGGAACGCCCGCGCGCGCGGGCCATCGATCACGCCCTCCTCATCCGAGCACCAGTCGTTCAAGGCGATCGCCACGTCATACAGCATCGGCCCCGAGCAAGCGTTGTAGAAGTCGATCAGCCCGGTCAGGTGCGTGCCTTCAAACATTGCGTTGTCACGGAACAGATCGGCGTGAATATTGGCCCGTGGCAGCGCGAGAATCCTGTCCTTTTGTGCGGTAATTTCATCCAAAGCCTTTTGCAGCAAGGCCTGCGGCTCATCGCTCAGGTGTGACAGGAACTCGCCACCCTCCTCCAGCATCCAGTCCAGGCCACGATCGGTCTTGCGCTTGATCATGCGCTCGCCCTGGGTCGCCAGGTGCAGGTGCGCCTGCAATTCACCGACCTGCGCGCAATGCTGGGCATTGGCGATCTTGATGTGTTTGCCGGACAGCCGCGGCTGCAGCAGCGCCGGTTTGCCTTTGAGTTCACGCAGCGCCACGCCGTCAGTGGTGCGCAGGGCGTAAGGCACCGGCAGATCGGCTTGGTGCAGCACGTCGAGCAGGTCGATGAAGAACGGCATCTCCTGCACCGGGCCGCGTTCGACCAGTGTCAGGACAAATTCGCCCTGCTCCAGGCTGATAAAGAAATTGGTGTTTTCGCTGCCGGCGGCGATCCCCTGGAAATCAAGCAGGCGGCCGAGCCCGTAAGGGGCGAGAAAGGTTTCCAGCTCGGGCCGAGCCAGGGGAGTGAACACAGACATGTCTTAACTGCCAGTACGGGCGCCGCAACATGCGGCGCCGAGTGAATTAAAAACTTACTTCCATTCGAAAATCTTCCATGACGGGATCAGCATATCCGGCTGATCCGAGCGGATGAAGTTGGCATCCGTCCCATCGGCGCGCACCAGAAAGTACGGCGGCGCGCCCTTGGGCGTGACTTTGATCGCATACAGGAAACCGTTCTGGCGGTACTCCTGAATGGTCTTGTCGCCTTCCGTGCGGATGGTGACCTCGGGGTCGCCGCCCGGCGCATCATCCGCCGCCATCGCGGCCAGTGGTGAGACAGCGATCAACCCGACCAGCAGCAAGCGATTTAACGTACGCATGATAACCTTGTCCCTTTGTCGTCAACGGTCCCGCTATTCTAGCGCCGGACCCGCCGAAAAGGTTGATCCTGCTCATGAGCCAAGCCCCCCTCGTCCTGGTGGACGGTTCGTCTTACCTGTACCGCGCCTTTCACGCGCTGCCACCGCTGACCACGTCCAAAGGCCTGCCGACCGGCGCGGTCAAAGGTGTGTTGAACATGCTCAAGAGTCTGCGCAAGCAGTACCCGGACAGCCCGTTTGCCGTGGTGTTCGACGCCAAGGGCGGGACGTTTCGCGATGAGATGTACGCCGAATACAAAGCCAACCGCCCGAGCATGCCCGATGACATGCGTGTGCAGATCGAGCCGCTGCACCAGAGCGTGATCGCCCTCGGCTTCCCGCTGCTGTGCGTGGACGGCGTCGAGGCCGACGACGTGATCGGCACCCTCGCCCGCAGCAGCGCGGCGGCGGATCGCCCGGTGATCATCTCCACCGGCGACAAGGACATGGCGCAACTGGTCGACGGCCACATTACCTTGGTCAACACCATGTCCGGTAGCTCGATGGATGTGGAGGGCGTGAAGGAGAAATTCGGCGTCGCACCGGAGCAGATCATCGATTATCTGGCGCTGATGGGCGATTCCTCCGACAACATTCCGGGCGTGCCGGGCATTGGCCCGAAGACCGCATCCGGCCTGCTGGTTGGCGTCAATGGTGGTCTGACCGAGCTGTACGCCAACCTCGACATCGTGCCGAGCCTGCCGATTCGCGGCGCTAAAACCCTGCCGGCCAAGCTCGAAGAGCACAAAGAGATGGCTTTCCTCTCCTATCAACTGGCAACCATCAAAATCGACGTGCCGCTGGACATCGGTCTCGATGATTTGCAGATGGGTCCGGAAGATCCGGCCAAACTCTACGAGCTGTACTCCCTGCTGGAATTCAAGAGCTGGTTGAACGACCTTGATCGTGACGCCAAGCGCCTGGAACTGAGCGCGGCTGCCGAGCCTGCGCCGGCCGCCGATCTGTTCAGCACGCCAGAAGCCGAAGCGCCTGCCCCCGCTCAAGCCGCGTACGAAACCATCCTCGATCAGGCACGCTTCGACGCCTGGCTGGAAAAACTGCGTAACGCCAGACTCTTCGCCTTCGACACCGAAACCACCGGCATCGACGCACAGCAGGCGCAACTGGTCGGTCTGTCGTTCGCCGTGCAGGCCAACGAAGCCGCCTACATCCCGCTGACCCACTCCTACATTGGTGTGCCTGAGCAACTGGATCGCGACACCGTGCTGCGCGCGCTCAAACCGATTCTCGAAGACCGGAACAAACTCAAGGTCGGCCAGCACGCCAAGTTCGACATGAATATTCTGGCCAACTGCGCCATCGGCGGCGATCAGAACGACGGCATCACCGTGCGCGGCATCGCCTTCGATACGATGCTTGAATCCTATGTGCTCAACTCCACCGCGACCCGTCACGACATGGACAGCCTCGCGCAGAAATACCTCGACCACACCACGGTGAGTTTCCAGGACATCGCCGGCAAAGGCGCCAAGCAGCTCACGTTCGACCAGATAGCCCTGGAACAGGCCGGGCCGTATGCCGCCGAAGACGCCGATATCACCCTGCGTCTGCACCAGACCCTGTTTGACAAGCTCAGCGCCATCCCGAGCCTGGCCAGCGTGCTGACCGACATCGAGATTCCGCTGGTGCCGGTGCTGGCTCGTATTGAACGCCAGGGCGCGCTCGTCGATGCCGAACTGCTGGGCATCCAGAGCATCGAGCTGGGCAACAAGATGGTCGCGCTGGAGCGTGAAGCGTTCGAGATCGCCGGAGAAGAATTCAACCTCGGCTCGCCCAAGCAACTGGGGGTGATTCTCTACGAAAAGCTCGGCCTGCCGGTGCTGAAGAAAACCGCCAAGGGCCAGCCATCCACCGCCGAAGAAGTGCTGGCGAAGCTTGCCGAGGACGATCACCGCTTGCCGAAGGTGCTGATGGAGCACCGCTCGATGAGCAAGTTGAAAAGCACCTACACCGACCGCCTGCCGGAGCAGATCAACCCGCGCACCGGGCGCATCCACACCTCGTATCATCAAGCCGTCGCCTCGACCGGGCGCCTGTCCTCCAGCGATCCGAACCTGCAGAACATTCCGGTGCGCACCGCTGAAGGCCGACGTATTCGTCAGGCTTTCATCGCCCCCAAGGGCTACAAACTGCTGGCGGCGGACTATTCGCAGATCGAACTGCGGATCATGGCGCATCTGTCCAAAGACGAAGGTTTGATGAACGCCTTCCGCCACAACCTCGACGTGCACACCGCCACCGCGGCGGAAGTGTTCAAGGTCGAGCTCGACCAAGTGACCTCCGACCAGCGCCGCAGCGCCAAGGCGATCAACTTCGGGCTGATCTACGGCATGGGTGCGCAGAAGCTCGGCAAGGACATCGGCGTCGACACCAAGACCGCCAAGGCTTACATCGACACTTATTTCGCCCGTTATCCGGGGGTTCGCGAGTACATGGACCGCACCCGCGCGCAAGCGGCGGATCAGGGTTACGTCGAGACGTTCTTCGGTCGCCGCCTGTACTTGCCGGAGATCAATTCGAACAAGCCACAGGAACGCGCCGCTGCTGAACGCACAGCGATCAATGCGCCGATGCAGGGCACGGCGGCCGACATCATCAAGAAAGCCATGGTGGCTGTGGATAACTGGCTGGCGACCTCCGGGCTGGATGCCCGGGTGATCCTGCAGGTCCACGATGAACTGGTACTGGAGGTTCGCGAAGATCTGGTCGAGCAGGTCAGTGCCGAAATCCGCGTGCACATGAGCGAGGCGGCGAAGCTGGATGTGCCGTTGCTGGTCGAAGTGGGCGTGGGCAACAACTGGGATGAGGCTCACTAAGCCCTTTGAGGCCCCTGTTGCCGCGACATCGCGGCGCGGCAACCGGGGTAAAATCAGCTTAGTCCGAAACGCGCTTGAACTTATTCCAAAGCTTTTCGAAAAAAATCTGAACTAATCTGCCAACCGAACACTCAGAGGTACTGAATGGCTGGTGAAGCCCTTCGATGCTCCTATGTTGTGTTAAGTGTTGGCAGATATCTGAACCCCGCCCTAGCGGTTCGGAACTTGAACCCCGGAATTCTCCCTCCCCAATGAATCCCGGGGCTTTTTTTGCCAAAAATTTGTCTGTAGCGCGCTCATGCTGCGTTGAAAGCACAGCTCAAATGCTCATTTAGATCCCCTAAACTCCGCTTTTCACTGTGCTTTCGCCTTGCCTGAGCACACTACAAACAAATTTCCATATCCCGATTTACTCGGCTGCCGCCTCGGCGCCTTTGTCTGCCAGTTCCATCCAGTTGGCCAATACGGTGTAGGCCTCTTCCAGGCCCATGCGTTTTGGCGCGGAGAACAGCTGGATGGTGATCGAGTCGCCCCAGCCTTTGCGGATTTCCGACTGTACTTTCAGCAGCGTATTTTTTGCGGCGCCATAGGTCAGCTTGTCAGCCTTGGTCAGCAGGATGTGCATCGGCATGCCGGCAGCCACGGCCCAATCGAGCATCAGCAGGTCGAAGTCGGTCATTGGATGGCGGATGTCCATCATCAGAATCAGACCTTTCAAACTCTCGCGGCCACCAAGGTAAGCCTCGAGGTGACGCTGCCAGTGCATCTTCAGTGGGATCGGTACTTTTGCGTAACCGTAGCCCGGCAGGTCGACCAGACGCCGATCATCGTCTAGCTTGAAGAAGTTCAACAGCTGTGTGCGACCCGGGGTTTTCGAGGTACGCGCCAGGCTGGCATGCGTCAGGGTGTTCAATGCGCTCGACTTGCCGGCGTTGGAACGACCGGCGAAAGCCACTTCGAAGCCTTCGTCGTCAGGGCATTGATCGACTTTGGCGGCACTGAGCATGAACGTGGACTGTTGGCACAGGCCGAGGATGGGATTCTTGAGTTGCATGGGATTTCCGATGTGGGCGGCGCCGGGATTGGGCGCGGAACGCGGTGTCGCTTCCGTTTCAGTGACGCCAGTATATAATGCCGCAGATTTTGTGTGTGCTTTGTCCCAGCGAAGGATGAAGTTCACGAGAGCGACAGACTTTGATTGCGCATTAGAACGCAGAACGCTCTCAACCCTGAAAAGGTCGTTTTATGACGAAATGGCTGCTGGCTGCCGGAGTCTTGATGCCGCTTTACAGCGCACAGGCTACACAGGATCCGGAAGCTGTGTACAACCGTGTTTGTGGTGCCTGTCATTCCGGCCAACTACCCATGGCGCCCGAAAGAGGCGATCAGGAAGTTTGGACGCCGAGGTTGGCGAAAGGTATGGGGACGCTGGTGCAACACGTGACCCAGGGTTTCAAGGCGATGCCGCCGCGTGGTTTGTGCATGGACTGCAGTGCCGAGGATTACCAGGCCATCATCCTGTGGATGAGCGAGAGTAAACCCGGTCCATAACTTAACCCTTAGCCGTAGTTGGATTAGCTGATGAACAAATTGATCGTGAGTCTGCTGTTGACCGTGGGAATTTCAGGCTTCGCCCATGCTGCCGGCGATGCCGCAGCAGGCCAGGCGAAAGCCGCCGTTTGCGGGGCCTGCCATGGCCCGGACGGCAACAGCATGGCACCAAACTTTCCGAAACTGGCGGGTCAGGGTGAACGCTATCTGAACAAGCAACTGCACGACATCAAGTCGGGCAAGCGCGTCGTTCTGGAAATGACCGGCCTGCTGACCAACCTGAACGATCAGGATCTGGCCGACATGTCCGCCTGGTTCGCCAGCCAGAAAGGCAGCGTCGGCGCCGCCGATCCGAAGATCGTCGCACGCGGTGAAGCGTTGTTTCGTGGCGGCAACCTGGAAAAAGGCCTGCCAGCCTGCACCGGCTGCCACTCGCCGAATGGTGCCGGCAACGCCGCCGCCGGGTTCCCGCACCTGGGTGGCCAGCACGCTCAATACATCGCCAAACAACTGACCGACTTCCGCAAGGAAGAGGCCGGACGCAGCAACGATGGCGACGCGATGACCATGCGCACCATCGCACGCAAGCTGAGCGATGAAGACATCGCTGCCGTTTCCAGTTATATCCAGGGCCTGCACTAAGGCCTTGATTCGAGTGTTGAACGCGGCGCGCAACGCCTGCCACGTTAACGCTCGATTAATCCTTCGCAGCAAGTATAAAAAGGGTGGCTTTGGCCGCCCTTTTTTGTGGCCGCTGCCGTTACACTACAGCACTCATGCCCGCCAGGATCTGTCCCGAACAACCCGCGCGAGGCGACCCAAATTGTCCAGGAGTAAAGCATGCGTAATCTGATCATCAGCGCCGCCCTCGTCGCTGCCAGCCTGTTCGGCGTGACCGCCCAGGCCGCTGAAGCCCCTGCCGCCCCTTATGTTGAACTGGCTAACCCGGTCCCGGTTGCGGTGCCTGGCAAAATCGAAGTGGTCGAGCTGTTCTGGTACGGCTGCCCGCATTGCTACGCCTTTGAACCAGTGATCAATCCGTGGGTCGAGAAACTGCCTTCGGACGTTAACTTCGTGCGTATCCCAGCCATGTTCGGCGGCCCGTGGGACGCTCACGGCCAGATGTTCCTGACTCTGGAAGCCATGGGTGTCGAGCACAAGGTTCACAACGCCGTGTTCAACGCCATTCAGAAAGAACACAAAAAGCTTACCGACAAAAACGACATGGCTGACTTCCTCGCCACTCAGGGCGTGGACAAGGACAAGTTCCTCGCCACCTTCGACTCGTTCGCCATCAAGGGCCAGATCGTCAAGGCTCGCGAGCTCGCCAAGAAGTATGAAATCACTGGCGTGCCAACCATGATCGTCAACGGTAAGTACCGCTTCGACATCGGCTCCGTCGGCGGCGCCGAACAAGCGCTGAAGCTGGCCGACCAACTGGTCGCCAAAGAGCGTGCCGCCACCAAGGCCGCTGCCAACTAAGCGCGGCAACCGCCATGCGCCGCTGGAAGTCCGAACGCATCGTTGGCCTGCATGATCCGCAGGTCAACGAGCATCACCTGGCATCTACGGGCTTGCCCGCGGATCAGCGTCTGCGCCTGCTCAGCTTCAACATCCAGGTCGGCATCAGCACCGAGCGCTATCGGCATTACCTGACCCGCAGTTGGCAGCATCTGCTGCCGCACACCGGGCGCTCGGGCAATCTGCAGAAGATCGGCGACCTGCTCGGCGACTTCGATCTCGTCGCCCTGCAGGAAGCCGATGGCGGTAGCCTGCGTTCAGGCTACGTCAATCAGGTCGAACACCTGGCCCACCTGGGCGCCTTCCCCTACTGGTATCAACAACTCAATCGCAACCTCGGGCGACTGGCCCAGCACAGCAATGGCGTGCTCAGCCGTCTGAAGCCGTGGGCAATTGAAGATCACCCGCTGCCCGGTCCGAAAGGTCGCGGCGCGATCCTGCTGCGTTTCGGCGAAGGCCCGGAAGCGTTGGTGGTGGTGATGATGCACCTGGCCCTCGGAGCGCGGACGCGCAGCCTGCAACTGGCCTACATCCGCGATTTGATCGGTGGCTATAAACACCAGGTACTGATGGGCGACATGAACACCCATGCCAGCGATCTGCTGGAACAGTCGCCGTTACGCGATCTCGGCCTGCTGGCACCGCAGGTGGAAGCGACCTTCCCCAGCTGGCGCCCACAACGTTGCCTTGATCATATTTTGCTCAGCCCCACCCTGACCCTGGAAAAGGTCGAGGTGCTGGCCCACCCCATTTCCGATCACCTGCCGGTCGCGGTGGAAATTCGTCTGCCGGGTTCGCTCATGGCCGACGCATTGCCCGCGTTGAGCCCTGCCCCTCGCGGAACCTGTGAATGAGCGACGAAGCCCAGCGCTGGAAAGAGAAGTACCTCAAAAGCATCGAACAGCAGGACAAGCTCGAACGGCGCTGGGCCGCCCGGCTCGATCTGCTGCGACGCGGACTGGTGCGCAGTACGCTGGCGGCCGAGGGCACCGACAAAGTCGTCGATCAGTGCATGAAGGAGATGCGCGAGGTAGTACGCACCGACGACATGGACGCCGGCCTCGCCGCCCTGCTGCCACGCCTGGAAAAAGCCGTGCTCGACTCCGAGCAGCGCCGTGAAACCCGGATCGATCAGGTCAGCACCGCGCTGACGGCACTGGTCACGCAGTTGCAGTCCTTGCCGCTGCCACGCGAAGTCGCCCAGCCGTTGAAGAAGTTCGCCAAGCAACTGGACAGCCGCGTCGGTTCGGCACGGGAAATGCCACTGCTGCTCAGCGAATTGAGCGGGCTGCAAGGCAAGGCGTTGGGTCACCTGGAGACGCCAACCGAACCGGGGCGTCCGGGGCTGCTACAACGACTGTTCGGCAGCCGCGACAGCGAGGAAATGCCCGCACCGACCCCAGTCGCCGTCGCATCGACGCAGGAAGCACCTGCGGCACCAGCGCCGGTCACGGTCGAGCCACAAGCGCAATCCACGCCAGTGGCCCCGGCTTCTGGCACCGAACCGCGGGGCGTAGAACCTGCGCCTGTAGATGCGGCGACTGCGCCCGTACCCGAGGCTCACGCGGAACCGGCCGTGGTGGCCTTCGTCCCGCCAACGGTGGCCACCGACGTGGCCCCTGTGGCGATTACCGACAAAGCCGCCCTGCCGGCACTCGACGCCGCCGCCGAGCCGGCTCAAACGCCCGCCACGCCGACACCTTTCAACCCCGACGAACTGATCCATCCGGGCGATCCAGCGCCGCTGATCCTCGATAGCCTGCCGCTGCCCGAACCCATCGCCCAAGCCCTGGCCGCGATCGACCCGGAGCAATCGGAACACGACATCCTGTTCGCGCTCCCGGATTCGCCGGAGCCTTCCTACAGCTCGGTAGCCAGGCACATCGAAGAAACCTTGATCGGCCTGCTGGACGACCTGACGCTGCCCGAGCGCCATCGTCCGCAAGCCGAGGCCATGCGTGACCGCCTCCAACACGGGTTGAACTGGTACGAACTGATCCCCATCCTCGACGATCTTGCGACGTTGATGCTGGCAATCACCGACAGCGGCCAGCACGAATTCGAAGCCTATCTGCAACAACTCAACGAGCGCCTCGAAGCGTTTCAGAGCAACCTGCAGGCGGCCAGTGACGGTCATGCCGACAACAGTTCGGCAGCGCGGGCCATGGACACGCAGATTCGTGAACAAGTCGACGGTCTTCAAACCAGCGTGCAGGAAGCGGCGGACCTGGACGACCTCAAGCAAGTGCTGGAGAACCACCTCGAAGGCCTGCTCGGCACCATGGACCAGCACCAGAAGCAACGCGACGCCCGCGAGCAGGAAGTGGCGGCCCGACTCAAGGGCCTGTCCGAACGCGTGGCTCACATGGAGCAGGAAGCCCAGGGCTTTCGCGAGCATCTGGAGGAACAACGCCAGAAGGCCCTGATCGACCCGCTCACCGGTTTGCCCAACCGCGCGGCGTGGAGCGAACGCCTCGAACACGAGATCCGGCAGTGGCAACAACACGGCAACACCTTGAGCCTGGCAATGCTCGACCTCGATCATTTCAAACGGATCAACGACAGCTACGGCCATCTGGCGGGTGACAAGGTTTTAAAGATCATCGCCACGGTGCTGCGCAAACGCCTGCGCGGTTCAGACTTCATTGCCCGTTTCGGCGGCGAAGAATTTGTCTTGCTGCTGCCCGCAACGCCCCCGGCGGCGGGCGCCAAACTGCTCGAAACGTTGCGCGCGGCGATTGAAGCCTGCCCGTTTCACTTCAAAGGCGAACGGGTGACGATCACGATTTCCATGGGGCTGGCATCGTTCAGGGTCGGAGAACATAGCGATATGGTGCTGAAAAGAGCCGATCAGGCGCTGTATCGTGCAAAAAACGCCGGTCGCAACCGCGTGGAACTGAGCTAAGGCAATTGTTCCATTTTGTTTAAATCCGCTGGCTGACCGACTTCGGGCAAATCCGTACGTTACACTGTTGCATTATCGTCTTCTGCGTATTGCTCTCTGCCATGAAATCCTTAGTCCTTGTTGCCTCATTACTCGTGCTGGCCGGTTGTGCCAGCGGTCCGCGTTTCGATACCAGCCATCCTTCGGCCAATTACGACAGCCGCATCCAGTTCGTGGTCGTGCATTACACCTCCACATCGCTGGAGCGCTCGCTGCAGTTGCTGACTCACGGCGACGTCAGCAGTCATTACCTGATCGGCGATGACAAGGGGGGCACCATTTACAAGCTGATGGATGAAAACCAGCGCGCCTGGCACGCCGGCGAAAGCCAATGGCAGGGCCGCACCTGGCTGAACTCCAGCTCGATCGGCATCGAAATCGTCAATCCCGGCTTCAAGGACACCCCGACCGGACGCCTCTGGTACCCGTACAGCGAAGCGCAGATTCAATCGTTGATCGTTCTGCTCAAGGACATCAGCCAGCGCAACGGCATCAGTCCTCGCCATATCATCGGTCATAGCGATATCGCGCCACTGCGCAAACTCGATCCGGGGCCGTTGTTCCCCTGGAAGCGCCTCGCGGCCGAAGGCCTTGGCCTGTGGCCCGACGAGCAAGCCGTGGCGCGCCAGCAGGCGCTGTTCAACAGCCGCGAGCTACCGGGCATCAGCTGGTTTCAGGCCCAACTGGCGCATCTGGGCTACGACACACCGCAGACCGGCGAACTGGATGTCGCCACGCGCCATGTCCTCGCCGCGTTTCAAATGCACTACCGCCCTTCGCGCTTCGACGGCACGCCGGACGCGCAAACGGCCGCGCTGTTGCTGGTACTCAACCAGACAAAATAATGACGCCCGCCCGACGGTCAGGGCGAAATTGCAATCAGCAGCTATAACTCATTGGTAAATCTTCGGATATTCCATGATGGTTGCTACCCGAGAGACACTGCGTAGCGGACTCTATCGCCCCGGCGTTCTGGCGATGATCGCGGCTGTCCTCAGTGCGGGCCTGCTCATGGCTGGCGGCACGTTCGTCGCCATGCGCCAGCTCGAATACAACGAAAGTCAGGAAATGAACGCCCAGGGCGAGCGTTTTCTCGCGCGCCTTGAACAGTTGTTCGGTCAATTGCGTGAAAGTCTCGACGATCTCGAAGCCCAGCCTCTGCGCAGTTGTGACGACGAAATGATCGCCACCCTGCAACAAGTCACCTTCAATTACCGCTTCGTCTATGAGGCGGCTTTCATGGACGCTACGCGGGTCTGTTCCAATCGCCCGCGCCAGGACGGCTTGTCGATGGTCCGCGCACCGGACATCGAGGGCCCGACCTATAGCTACTGGCTGAACACCACCACCGAACCCGATGAAAATCGTGCCGCCTTGATGCTGGGGCGTGGCAATTTCCGTGTGGCCACCTCGCGCGGCCATTTGACTGACATGGTCGATTTGTCACCCGGTAGCAGCTTGCTCGTGGTGCTTGATCACGGCACCCGGGCAATCCCGGTGCTCGGCACGGCGCTGACGTGGCCCCCCACCGCACCCTGGCCACCGCAAACCGGCGATGCGCTGCAAGTCACCCAGACCCACCTGATCTACCGCATGCCCACCGATAACCCCGAATATCAACTGATGCTGATCACACCGCGTAACGGTATGCACATTCCGCCCGGCTGGTGGTGGCTGGTGCCGGCCTGTCTGCTCGCCGGGGCGATTGTCGGGTTTCTGGTGTTGTTACTGGTGCGCCAACGTCAGTCGCTGGACGCCGAACTGCACGGCGCCATTCGCCGAGGCGAGTTGCAGGTGCTGTATCAACCGATCTTCGACCTCGACAGCCGCAATTGCGTCGGCGCCGAAGCCCTGCTGCGCTGGCGGCGCCCGGACGGCAGCCTGACCAGCCCCGACCTGTTCATACCGATGGCAGAAAATACCGGACAGATTCGCCAGATGACCGACTTCGTCCTGCAGCGCTTGCTGGAGCAACTGGGCCAACTGCTGCGGGCCAATCCGCAGCTGTACATTTCGGTGAACCTCGCGGCATGTGATGTGATGGTGCCGCGCATCGGCCAGGTGATGGCGCGGCTGCTGACGCTGCACCGCGTCGCCGCGCGGCAGATCGCCTTCGAAGTTACCGAGCGCGGCCTGATCGATGTCGTGGTGGCGCGGGAAAACCTGCAGGCCCTGCGCGATGTCGGTCATCAAGTACTGATCGACGATTTCGGCACCGGCTATTGCAGCCTCGCCTACTTGCAGACACTGCCGGTGGATTGCCTGAAGATCGATAAATCATTCATCGATGCGCTCGGCCATGACGCGGCCAGCAGCGGCGTCGCTCCGCACATCATTCACATGGCGCAGGCGCTGGACCTGAAGGTGATCGCCGAAGGCATCGAGCTGGAATCACAAGCCCGACTGCTCAGCAGCGAGGGGGTGAAATTCGGTCAGGGCTGGCTGTTCGCCCATGCACTGAGCGCGGTGCAGTTCATCGAACTGATCACCCGGGGGCGCCGGCTCGTCGGGCGCAGGATGGATGACGAAGCCTAAACCGCCAGCGCCATGTAGAACTGCGTGCCCTGCCCCGGCCGCGAATAAACGCCCATCCGCCCACCGTGCAGCTGGACGATTTCCTTGCACAGAGCCAGGCCGAGACCCGCGCCGCCCTTCTTGCGCCCGACCTGCACGAACGGCTCGAAGATCCGCCCCTGCTGGCCGTAGGGAATCCCCTCGCCGTTGTCTTCGACACTGATGATCACTCGCTCGCCGTGGCGCCGCGCCTGCAAGCGGATCTGCCCGTCGCGCGTGGTATGGCGCAAGGCATTGTCGATCAGATTGTCGAGTACCCGATCAAGCTGCGCCTGGTCGGCCTGCAAACGCGGCAACGGGCCTTGCACTTCCACTGTCAACGCAATGCCTTGCGCTGCGGCGACATCGGCAAAGCGTGATTGCGCCTGCTCCAGCAAATCGTCGATGGAACACGGCGCCAGCGTCAGCTTCTGCAGGCCGTTCTGATACCGCGAGAAGTTGAGCAAGTCATTGATCAACTGCATCAGGCGCTGCATTTCTTCGTTCACGGTATCAAGCAGGTCGGCTTCGCGAGACTCGGGGGCAAACTGCGTCCGCTCGCGGAACAGACCAAACGCCATGTGCATGCCAGTGACCGGTGTGCGCAGTTCATGGGAAGCACGCAAGACGAACTCACTGCGCACGCGCTCAAAGGCGCGTTGCTCGGTAACGTCGTGCAAGACCATCACCGCGCCGAGGATATGTCCTTGCGTGTGGCTGACCGGCGTCAGGCTGTAGGTCAGCAAGCGCGACTCGCCATCGATCTCGATATTCAAGTCTTCCGGCGCGCGCTCCAGCGTGCCGCCGCGCAACACCAGTTGCAGCTGCGCGTCGAGTTCCGGGCGCCCGAGAGCGGTCCCCAGCCCCTGCCCCAGACGATCGTCTTCCCAGCCCAACTGGCGCTGCGCCACCGGGTTGAGGTGCTCCAGATGACCCTGTCGATCGATCATCAATAAGCCGTCGTCGATACTGTCGAGCACCGCCTGCAAACGTTGCTGGCCGGCGAGCAGCTCATCCACGTTGGTTGCCTGGTGCTGGCGCAACGCCTCGGCCATCAGGCCGAAACGCCGAGATAACAGGTTCACTTCCATGGCCGATGAAATCGGCAAGGTCACATCGTAATTGCCCTGGCCGATACTGTCGGCGGCCTTGGCCAGCGCCTCGATGGGCGCACCGAAGCGTCGGGCGATGCCCTGGGCCGTCACGAAACCGATGATCAACACCGCGAGGCCCACCAGCCCGAGCAGTCCGGCGATGAGCAAGGCGCGCTCACGCGCGGCGTGTTGCACCGCGTTGATGTTGTCCAGGGCCTGCTTGTGCTCGGCGATCAAGCCACTGCGCAGAATATTGAAGCGCTCACGGAAGTCGGCACTGGCGCTGGCGTCTCTGGCCGCCTCTGCCGAGACATCGAAGGACGCGAGAAACTTGAGGTAATCGGCCTTGGCCTGCTTGAAGCCGTAGGCCAGCTCATCGCTGCCCTGTTGGGCGATACCCTGATCGAGCAACTCGAAATAATGCTGCTTGGACGCTTCAAACGCGACCGGATCGGGCTTCTGCGCGAGCATGATGATCAATTGATCGCCCAGCGTCTGCCGCAGCTTGAGGCCCAGGTCCAGGGTGATGAAATTGCTGCGCACCAACGCTTCCTGCGAACCGGCCATCTGCAACACGCTGACCAGCCCGAGCAGAAGCCCGAGCAAAGCCACCGTGATTAATGCAGAAATGCTCAGGAACAGGCGCGTGCGCAGCTTCATCGCCAGTTTCATCGCGCGGCGCTCACAGGTTGTACTGCTTGCGCTTGCGATACAGGGTCGAAGCGTCGATACCCAGGGTCTTGGCCGCCTGGTCGAGGGTGCCGGCAGTGGCGAGCACGGCGCCGATATGCGCCTTCTCCAATTCATCGAGGCTCAGCGCTGCGCCGACCCGAGGCGCATTGTTGGCCGGTTGCTCGGCCATGCCGAGGTGACTGATCTCCACGCGTTCCTGTGGGCAGATGATGCTCGCCCGCTCGACCACGTTGCGCAATTCACGAATATTGCCCGGCCAGCGATAGCCGAGCAGCGCTTCGCGGGCTTCATCGCTGAACCCCCGCGCTGGCCGCGCGTACTCTTTGACGAAACGCGCAAGAAAGCGGTCGGCCAAGGTCAGGATGTCCTCGGCGCGCTCGCGCAACGGCGGCAAGTGCAGCGTAATAACGTTCAGGCGATACAACAGGTCTTCCCGGAAACGCCCATCGCGGACCATGTCTTCAAGGTTGAGGTTGGTCGCGGCGAGAATTCGAACATCCGCCCGGCGCGTGACCGGATCGCCGACCCGCTCATATTCCTTGTCTTGAATGAAGCGCAACAACTTGGGTTGCAACGTCAAAGGAAAATCGCCGATCTCGTCGAGAAACAACGTGCCGCCGTCGGCCTGATTGACTCGCCCCAACGTGCTTTCGCTGGCGCCGGTAAAAGCGCCGCGGCTGTGGCCGAACAACTCGCTTTCCATCAATTCGGCGGTCAACGACGGGCAGTTGATGGTCACACAGGACTTCTTCTCGCGCTTGCTCCAGCCGTGAATGGCCCGGGCCAGCTCACCTTTACCGGTACCGGACTCGCCAAGAATCAGAATGTTGGCGTCAGTGCTCGCCACTTGCCGCGCCGTCTCCAGTACGACTTTCATCGCCGGGCTGTGGGAATCGAGACCGTCCTTGGGCTTGCGCATCTCGCCTTCGAGGGCTTCGAGGCGCGCCGAGAGCTGGCGCACTTCCAATTGCTTGGCGGTCGCCAGACGCAATTGATCGGGGCTGCACGGTTTGACCAGATAATCCGCGGCGCCCGCCTGAATGGCATCCACAGCGGTGTCGACCGCCGAGTGTGCGGTGACGATCACCACGCGCATCCACGGCGCCTGGATACGCATTTGCGCGAGGACGTCGAGACCGTTGTCCTCGCCCAGGCGCAAATCGAGAAAGCACAGGTCAAAGACCTGGCGTTGCAGCAATGCTTCGGCCTGTGCCGCGCTGTTGGCGGTGGCCACCGTATAGCCTTCATCTTCAAGGCAATAACGGAACGTACGCAGGATGGCGGATTCGTCGTCCACCAGCAGAATGCGGCCTTGATGCTCAGTGGCAGATTCCATTTTTCCTACGCTCCATAGTGATTAGTCTTGGGTTAGTCCCGGAAAAATCGGGCAAGTTGCATGGTTGATTCTGAACGAAGCCAGTCATGGGAGGGTAGCCCTCTCCTGCCTTTACGGCCAATCCTTTGATTTTGTTGATTTTTTAAACAAGCCGAGATTTTCACGACGCGCCTTACGTCCTGTTCTGACATCTGCATCCTGCCATCAATTCCATAACTATGAATTCTCCTACGAAATAATCGTGCATTGCGCACGACCGCAGATGAGCCATCGTGCAGGATGCGTCGTAGCCTTTTTCTATATCAATCATAACTTGTTGATTTTATTGCGTTTTTTTCAATTAAAAAACTGGCATGCAGACTGCAATACCTCTGGTAGCCCGGGCAGACATGAACTGCCCCAACCGAATAAGAGTGAGGAACCCAGGATGACTCGCCAACGTGCCGCCCAACTGCGTATTTCGCCACTGCACATTCAGCAAGCTCTGTTTGGCGCACTTGCCCTGTTGATCACCCTGATTGCCTGTCAGCAGTACCTGCGCTGGGAACACAGCCAGCAGCCTGAGCCGCTGATCTCGGTCCAGCACACGACGCAAACGCACTTCAGTGCGGTCAGCAACAGCCAGGCTGAGAGCGCCTCGATGCGCATGATGGATGTCGACCAGGCGCAGCCACTGGACGAGCTACCACGGCAGGAACGCTGGGTGTTCTGAACGATTGAATGAATGAATTCGGCGCCAGACGCCGGAAACGCAAGATCCCTAAATAGAGAAGTAAGGAGAATCACCATGTTGAGTTGGGCAATCACATTTCTGATCATTGCCATCATCGCTGCAGTTCTGGGCTTCGGTGGTATCGCGGGCACCGCCACGGGTATCGCCAAGATTCTCTTTGTCGTGTTCCTGGTGATGTTCATCGCTTCCTTCTTCTTTGGCCGTCGCGGCCGAGGTTAACGATGAGTGCGTTAAAGACATTGGCAGCCGCCCTGCTCCTGGGCGGCAGTGCCATGGCGATGGCGGCCAACGACGGCCAGACCCGGGTCAACGAATTGCTCGCCGCAGACGAGCAGTACCGCGAAACCTGGGAAAGCGTGATCAAAAAGGAAGAGCGTGTACCGGAGTGGGTGATCAACCTGTCGGGTACCTCCGAGCAACAGATGCATGCCGTCACTGAAGATGGCGACAAATATCTGGTCGGCCCGCTCTGCGAAAATCAGGACAAGTGCCTGAACCATCGCTTGATCGTCGCCTTCAGCTTCGACAAGGACGACGCTTACGCCATGCTGGTCGATGTGCCCGAAGGCCTGCCGCAGGACAAGTCGCCGACGCGACACGCCACCTACCGCTTCTTCGGCAAACCCGACCAGGGCATGCAGGATCTGTTGATGGAAACCCTCAAGAAAGATCCGAAGTGGTATTGAATTGATTCGCACATGAAGGCAGCAGCCCTGCTGCTTTCCACTGCCCGACCCACCCCAGGGTCGAGGCATGACCAGGGGGCCGGGACGCTCTGACTGTTGCAAGGTCGGAGTGACCTACGGGTACAGGGAGTGCCTGCGCGAGGGCCGGGTCAGGGTCAGTAAAAGCTGCAACGCAGGTTCGCCAGCCCATCGCGGCTCGACGGACTTGCGCTGAGCTTCCCATTCAGCAAAACGTTGATCCAGAGCGCCCAGCTCAGCGTTGGAACCGACAATACTGCGCGGGAAAACATTTCGTGGTGTTTCCTGGCGACCGTATATCGACAAAAAGACCGTCCAAACAGTAAGACTTCTAGTCTCCCTACGTAGGCATTTTCCGAGATTTTTCGTCGATTTTTTTCGCTCAAAAAATAATCAATCTACGCTGCGATGGCCGGTTCACGGCACTTTTGCCGGCTGAAATGTCACAATCGAACCGATTGGGACGTCAGTTTCATTTAAAAAAGCTCATGCCGATTCGGCATAGGGTAGGCGTTTACGGCATTAGACGGCGCAACCTTGCATCGGAATAGTTGCGCCTTTTTTCGCCTGCCGAAGAGCCGTAAATACGCGCTTCGGGGCACCTTATACGGAGGCAGATGCACAGACTTTTCCGCTGATGAGCGTTCCAGTTCCTGCATGTGCCTGAGTCAAACGCAAGTAAGGGTAAAGATAATGAAGAAGGCAAAGCTTAGCCTCGCCTGGCAGATCCTCATCGGTCTGGTATTGGGGATTGCAATTGGTGCGTTGCTCAACCACTTCAGTGCCGAGAAGGCCTGGTGGATCAGCAACGTCCTGCAACCGGCAGGCGATATCTTTATCCGTCTGATCAAGATGATCGTGATTCCGATCGTCATCTCTTCCCTGATCGTCGGCATTGCCGGCGTCGGCGACGCCAAGAAGCTGGGGCGGATCGGCCTGAAGACGATCATCTACTTCGAAATTGTGACGACCATTGCGATCGTCGTCGGTCTGGTGCTGGCCAACGTGTTCCACCCGGGCACCGGCATCGACATGAGCACCCTGGGCACGGTCGATATCTCGAAGTACCAGGCGACCGCCGCCGAAGTGCAGCATGAGCATGCGTTCATCGAGACCATCCTCAACCTGATCCCGTCGAACATCTTCGCGGCCATGGCCCGCGGCGAAATGCTGCCGATCATCTTCTTCTCGGTGCTGTTCGGTCTCGGTCTGTCGAGCCTGCAGTCGGACCTGCGCGAGCCGCTGGTGAAGATGTTCCAGGGCGTCTCGGAAAGCATGTTCAAAGTCACCCACATGATCATGAACTACGCCCCGATCGGCGTGTTTGCACTGATCGCGGTGACCGTCGCCAACTTCGGTTTCGCCTCGCTGGTGCCGCTGGCGAAACTGGTGATTCTGGTTTACGTCGCCATCGCCTTCTTCGCCTTCGTGGTGCTGGGCCTGATCGCCAAACTGTTCGGTTTCTCGGTGATCAAGCTGATGCGCATCTTCAAGGATGAGCTGGTGCTGGCCTACTCCACCGCTTCTTCGGAAACCGTGCTGCCGCGGGTCATCGAGAAGATGGAAGCCTACGGCGCGCCGAAAGCCATTTGCAGCTTCGTGGTGCCGACCGGTTACTCGTTCAACCTCGACGGTTCGACCCTGTACCAGTCGATTGCCGCCATCTTCATCGCTCAGCTGTACGGCATCGACTTGTCGATCAGCCAGCAATTGCTGCTGGTGCTGACGCTGATGGTCACCTCCAAAGGCATCGCCGGCGTACCGGGCGTGTCCTTCGTCGTGCTGCTGGCGACGCTGGGCAGTGTCGGTATTCCGCTCGAAGGCCTGGCGTTCATCGCCGGTGTCGACCGCGTCATGGACATGGCCCGTACCGCACTGAACGTGATCGGCAACGCCCTGGCAGTGCTGGTCATCGCACGCTGGGAAGGTATGTACGACGACGCCAAGGGCCAGCGCTACTGGAACTCCCTGCCGCACTGGCGCAGCAAGGAAAAACTGCCGGCGGGTGAAATCTCCAAGAACTGATACAAAACCTTGTAGGAGTGAGCCTGCTCGCGATAGCGGTGTGCCAGACAACAGAGATGTTGAATGTGCTGCCCTCATCGCGAGCAGGCTCACTCCTACAGGGGACCGAGTCGAACATACAAACCCCGGAGCAATCCGGGGTTTGTCGTTTCTGGCGACCCCGCTATCATTCGCCGCATTCTTCGGGGGATTTGACTGATGCTTAATGGCCTGTGGCTTGGCTTCTTCATCGTGGCAGCCGTGTCGGCGCTGGCTCAGTGGCTGATTGGCGGCAACGCCGGAATTTTCGCGGCAATGGTGGAAAGCATTTTTGCCATGGCCAAGCTGTCGGTCGAAGTCATGGTGCTGCTGTTCGGCACCCTCACCCTGTGGCTGGGCTTTCTGCGCATCGCCGAGAAGGCCGGGATCGTCGAATGGCTGGCGAAAGTCCTTGGGCCGCTGTTCCTGCGGCTGATGCCGGAAGTGCCGGCCGGCCACCCTGCCCTTGGCCTGATCACCCTGAACTTCGCCGCCAACGGCCTGGGCCTGGACAACGCCGCCACGCCGATCGGCCTGAAAGCCATGAAGGCGCTGCAAGAGCTCAATCCCAGCGCCACCATCGCCAGCAACGCGCAAATCCTGTTTCTGGTGCTCAACGCCTCCTCCCTGACTCTGCTGCCGGTGACCATCTTCATGTACCGCGCGCAGCAAGGTGCGCCGGATCCCACCCTGGTGTTCCTGCCGATTCTGCTGGCAACCAGTTGCTCGACGATCGTCGGCTTTCTCTCAGTGGCGTTCATGCAGCGCCTGCGCATCTGGGACCCGGTGGTGCTGGCCTATCTGGTGCCCGGTGCGCTGATTCTCGGCGGTTTCATGGCCCTGCTCGGCACCCTTTCGGCCACCGCTCTGGCGGGATTGTCGTCGATCCTCGGCAATCTCACGCTGTTCGGGCTGATCATGCTGTTTTTGATCATCGGCGCTTTACGCAAAGTGAAGGTCTATGAGGCGTTCGTCGAGGGCGCGAAAGAAGGCTTCGACGTGGCGAAGAATCTGTTGCCGTATCTGGTGGCGATGCTCTGCGCGGTTGGCGTGTTGCGTGCGTCAGGTGCGCTGGATTTCGGCCTGGACGGTATTCGTCATCTGGTCGAATGGGCTGGCTGGGACACGCGCTTCGTTGATGCGCTGCCGACGGCGATGGTCAAACCGTTTTCCGGCAGCGCGGCGCGGGCGATGCTGATCGAAACCATGAAGACTTCGGGCGTCGACAGCTTCCCGGCGCTGGTCGCGGCGACGATTCAGGGCAGCACCGAGACGACGTTCTATGTGCTGGCGGTGTATTTCGGTGCGGTGGGGATTCAGCGCGCGAGACATGCGGTGGGCTGTGCGTTGCTGGCGGAGTTTGCCGGGGTCGTGGGTGCTATCGCCGTCTGCTACTGGTTCTTCGGCTGATCATAGATCCATTGTAGGAGTGAGCCTGCTCGCGATAGCGGTGTAGCAGTCACCGATGATGGCGACTGACACACCGCTATCGCGAGCAGGCTCACTCCTACAGGGGTCGTGGTGTGTCAGCGGGGTTGTGGAGCTAATTTCTGGCCTTGTTCGACGGCCCAGGCCACGACTTTCGCAGTAAGCCGATCACTGGCCTGGCCAAACCCGGCCACCACCGCCGGGACCTGCACATCGTTCAGCGGCTGGCGCTCTTCAAAGCGGCGGCTGGCGAGGATTCGTTGGTCATAACCGCGCACCAGCAATGCGTCGACCCGCACCACGACGCCGGCCTGCGTGCCCTGATACTCCGTCTGAAACGCCTGCAAGCTGCCGCCCAGTTCCAGATCCGCCTGGAAGTTGCTGTCATCAGTGCTCAGCAACGTCACCCGACCATCACGCGCAAAGCCGTCGAGCAAGCGGTTACGCAGCAACACCGGCGCCGGATCGCTCCAGCGCGAGCCCTTGTAGCTGCTGATCATGTCGCCCTGGGGGATCACCGCAATACTCGGCCGATTCAATGCTTCGCTCGCCTGCCATTTATTCAAGCGCAGCGACCACGACTGAGCCGCCGCCGGGCTGGCCGAGGCGGGCACCTGCGCGGCGGGCAAGCGGTAGACATCCGAAGGCTCCGACTGGGGCAAAATCGAGCACGCGCCGATCAGGCTCAAGCCAGCGACGAGCAGGGCGATTCGAGTCAGTTTCATGGGGTGAATTCCTTGTTCTTGTCGCTGCCCAGCAGGTAACCGCTGGGGTTGGCCTCGAGGCGTTGGGAAATGGCGCGCAGCGAGGTCAGCGTCTCGCGCAGCTCGCGAATCGCCGGGGCCAGGCCGTTGAGGCCCTGCATGCCGTTATCCAGCGAATTCTGGTTTTTGCTGAGCAAGCCGTTGATGGTCACGCTGCTTTGCTCCAGCGACTTCATCGCCTGTTCGGCACTGCCCAAGGCCTGTTTGCCCTGATCGTTGAGCAAGCCATTGGCGTTGCGCATCAGCAGCGAGGTCTGTTCGAGCATGCTGCCGGCCTGTTTGCCGACAGTCGCCAATTGCTGCATGGCCTGTTTGATGTCGCCGCGCTGGTCGTTGATCGTCCCGGTGGTTTGCTCGAGATGGGCGAGGGTGCTGCTGACGCGTTCGACGTTCTCGGCGGAAAACATCTGGTTGGCGTTGTGCAGCAGCGCGCTGATGCCCGTCATCAAGTCGCTACTGTCGTTGAGCAGGCGCGAAATAGGCGAGGGCGAGGCGATGAGGGTCGGCAACTGGCCGTCGTGACCGCGCAGTTTCGGACTCTCGGGCGTGCCGCCGCTGAGCTGGATGATCGAGGTGCCGGTGATGCCAGTCAGCGCCAGTTTGGCCTGGGTGTCTTCCTTGACCGGCGTGTCGCCAGCGAGGCGAATCCGCGCCAGGACTCGCCGTGGATCCTGCGGGTCGAGGCGCAAGCTGACCACGTCACCGACCTTGATCCCGCTGTACTGCACCGAACTGCCCTTGGAGAGACCGCTAACCGCCTCGTTGAAGACCACTTCGTAATCCTTGAACTCGGTGTCGACGCTGGATTTGGCCAGAAACAGGCCGAAGAGCAGGGCGCCCGCCACGACGATTACCGTGAACAGGCCGATCAACACATGATGGGCTCGGGTTTCCATGTCAGACCTCGTTGAGCAGTTTGGCGGCGTCCAGCGCCGAGCGGCCGCGCGGGCCGTGGAAGTATTCATGAATCCAGGCGTCGTCGGTTTCCGAGACGACGTCGATGGGGCCGGCGACCAGCACCTTCTTCTGCGCCAGCACCGCCACGCGATCAGTGATGGTATAGAGCGTGTCGAGGTCGTGGGTCACCAGAAATACGCTCAGGCCCAGCGCGTCACGCAGGGTCAGGATCAATTGATCGAACTGCGCAGCGCCAATCGGATCGAGTCCGGCGGTGGGTTCGTCGAGAAACAGGATGTCCGGATCCAGCGCCAGGGCCCGCGCCAGTGCCGCGCGCTTGATCATGCCGCCGGACAGCGACGCCGGGTATTTATCCGCCGCAGACAGCGGCAGCCCGGCCAGTGCCAGTTTTACCGCCGCCAAGTGCTCGGCGTCATGGCGGCTGAGGCCGGCGTGTTCGATAAGGGGCAGGGCGACGTTCTCGGTCACGGTCAGCGAAGAGAACAGCGCGCCTTTCTGGAACAGCACGCCGAAGCGCCGTTCGATCAGCGAACGTTCATGTTCAGCCAGGCTCGGCAGGTTCTGGCCGAAGACTTTGACGATGCCTTCGCTGGGCCGGTTCAGCCCGACAATGCTGCGCAGCAGCACCGATTTACCAGTGCCGGAGCCGCCGACCACGGCGAGAATTTCGCCTTTGTACACGTCCAGATCAAGGTTCTCGTGCACGCTCTGGCTGCCGAAGCGATTGCACAGGTCACGGACTTCAATCACCGCCTCGGAGGGCGCGCGGGGTAAACGACTCACCAGCCCATCTCCATGAAGAACAACGCGGCCACCGCGTCGAGCACGATCACCACGAAAATCGACTGGACCACGCTGGACGTGGTGTGAGCGCCAACCGATTCGGCGCTGCCGCTGACCTTGAAGCCTTCCAGGCAGCCAATCGCCGCGATCAGGAAGGCGAAGATCGGTGCCTTCACCAGACCCACCAGAAAATGCTGAACACCGATGTCCGATTGCAGCAGCGAGAGGAACATCGCCGGCGAAATATCCAGCGACACCGCGCAGACCACGCCGCCGCCAACAATCCCCGAGAGCATCGCCAGAAACGTCAGCATCGGCAGCGCCACCAGGAGCGCCAGCACGCGCGGCACCACCAGCAATTCGATCGGGTCGAGGCCGAGGGTGCGGATCGCGTCGATTTCTTCGTTGGCCTTCATCGAGCCGATTTGCGCGGTGAAAGCACTGGCGGTGCGCCCGGCCATCAGGATCGCGGTGAGCAGCACGCCAAATTCACGCAGGAACGAAAAGCCGACCAGATCCACGGTAAAAATCGTCGCACCGAAACTGGCCAACACCGTCGCACCGAGAAAGGCCACCACGGCGCCGACCAGAAAGGTCAGCAGCGCCACGATGGGCGCGGCGTCAAGGCCGGTCTGCTCGATGTGCGCAATCATCGGCGTAATGCGCCAGCGTTTGGGCCGGAGCAGGCCACGGGCGATGACTTCCAGAATCAGCCCGACGAAGCCGAGCAACTGCATCGTGTCTTTCCACACCGTATCCACCGCACGGCCGATGCGCGTCAGCAACTGCACGCTGACGCTGATTTCCGCTTCCTTGATCGGCACGCAGAAATCGTTCAGTGAGCAATACACTGTTTGCAGCAGCGCGCGGTCAGCGGTGGACAGGGTGCAATCAGGGTGTTCGGCGGACTTGCCCAGGCGCTCGGCACCGAGCAATTCGACCAGCAACGAGGCGCCGGCGGTATCGAGGGCGCCCAGGCCATTGAGATCGATCGAGGTATTGCCGTCGTATTCGCCGTGCAGCTGTTCGCTCAGGCGTTTGAGCGCGGCGTAATGGGCGAGTGTCCAGTCGCCGGTGACCCGCAGGCGGGCGGGGCTGAGCGAGGTGTCCAGGTGGGCACTGCCGGGCGTTGGGCTGCTGGTCATAAGCTCCGTGCTTATACGGCTGTTACAAGAACCTACGTAATAGCACGAACCGGATTACTTTTCTTTGGCCGGTGTGCTGTTCGTGATGGCGAAGCGCAGCACGCCGATCAACTGGCCGTCCTCGGTCAGCACCCGCACCTGCCACTTGCCCGCCGGGTTGCCGGGGAAGTTCTGCTTGTGCGTCCACGCCCGGTAGCCTTCCTTGCGGCCGCCATGGATATCGAGGGCGATGCGATCGACCTCTTTGCCGTTGAATTGCCAGACGTGATAAATCCGCTCGTCGAGGCCACGCGGTGCGTTGATCGCGGTGTAGGCATAGAGCCCGCCGTTGCGGATCTGCTCGGCGCTGACGGTATCCAGGCTGGCGCCAGGGGTGCGGTCCTGCAGTTGCGTGCTGATCGCCACGTCAGTCATCCACAGCGTCGCCGGCGGCACCCACGAACGCAGCGCCCAACCGACGCCGCCGATGCCGACGGTGATAAACAAAATGGCCAGGGCGTTACGCACGGTACGGATCGGGAAGATCGACGCCAGGCTCGGGAACGACAGCAGCACGGCAATCCCCAGCGCCCATTTGAAACTCTGCGCGGTGGTCAGGTGCATGATCACCGGCAGCGCCGTGAGCAGGGCGGCGAACAGGGTCAGGGTGTGCAGCGCCAGAAACGCCCAGCGCCGTGGCGCCAGCCATTTGTAATAGAGCGGATCGACGATGGAGATCAGCGCGGCGACGCTGAGCAGGCCGGTGAAGATCAACTGGCCGCTGTTCCACGTCGTGGTGATAAAGAAAAACGGCAGAACGAAAAACAGGCTTTCCTGATGGATCATCTGCGTCGCGTAACGCAGCAACGGCTGGGGAATTTCGCGTTTGAAGATCCGCGTGAACAACCCGGTCAGGGTGTTTTCCAGCATCAGCCAGATCCAGCTCAGCAGCATGATCACGGTGATCCAGCTCGCCAGCCCCTGTTGGCGATCGACCAGAATGAAACTGCCGACCCCGGAGATAAAACCACCCGCCGCAATGACCCCGGGATAGCGCTTCATCAGTTCGAGAAGGCGCTGGATCAGGAGGGTAATTTTCGACATGGGGGCGATTCACGACAAGGTAGGGAAATACTCCGACAGAGTAGCGTCCGCCGGGCGTTGTGGCGAGTTGCGGTCGCGGAAACCAACACATACCTCCTGTAGGAGTGAGCCTGCTCGCGATAGCGGTCTCATTTTCAAAACTGATATCGACTGACACACCGCTATCGCGAGCAGGCTCACTCCTACAGGGGTTAGTGTTCGGCGGGTTTTCGGCGGTGAAGGCGCCAGCCGATAAGGATCAGCAGCAACACCCCGACGCCACCCGCCACCAGCCACAGCACCTGATCATCACTGATCAACGGCTTTTCGATCCTGAAATACCCCGGCTGCAACAGCAGCTCGCGCATGGCCTTGTTCGCTTCTTCCAGCGTCACGCCTTGCAGCTCCCGCGCCGGGTTGGCGAAGCGGCCGTCCTCGTAGTCGTTCAGCGCACTCCAGTAAAAATCCGCCAGGGCGCTGTTGCCTTGCACGGCCCAGGCCTGGTGGGCGATGGCGGCTTGTTTGATGCGGGCGAAGGTGGTCGGGTCGAGGCCGTTTTTCAGCAGGTCGGCCTTGAGATCCTCGAGCACCTGGATGGCTTCGTCGACGTCATCGCGATCCAGGTCGGCATTGAGGCTCATGAAGCCGACGCCGCCAAACACTTCGCGCTCGGCCCACGGCCCGTAAGACAACCCATGGTTGAGGCGAATCTGCCGGTACAGCGCCCAGTCGAGGTAATCCTTGAGAATATCGAACGTCTCGTCGTGCTGATCGTCCAGCACCGGCTCTGGCACCAGCCAGTGCAGCTTGGCGCCATCGCCCATGAAACCACGGGTGAGGGTGCGCTCATGCGCGGCGCTGACGCGCAGGTCCGGCAGCGGACGATGTTCGCTCGGCTCGACGGCTTGCAACGCGCCCCAGGTGCGCTCCAGATACGCCGGCAGCAACTTGTCGAGCTCGCCGACGACGATCAGCGTCATGTTGTTCGGCGCGTACCAGGCCTGGCGCACTTTCTCCAGTTGCGCTTGGGTCAGGTGGCCGACTTCGGCGCGCTGCGGGCATTTCAGGCCCAGCTCGACCGCCAGTTGATTGCTCGCGGAGTGGCCCAGGTCCTGACGATCGAGGAAGCGGCGCAGGCGCGTGTAATGGCCGCCGTCCTCACGCTCGACCACGCGTTTGGCGGCGTTGATCGCGTTGTCGTCGATGCGTGTCTGGGTCAACAGCGCGAGCAGCAGGTCGAGGACCTTGCGCTGGTTTTTCGCCGGAGCCTCGATAACAAACGTGGTGTCGGCGTTACTGGTGAACGCGTTCCAGTCGCCACCCAGCGCCTGCATGCGTTCTTCCAGGCCGCCTTCGCCCGTGGCGTCGATGCCGCTGAACAGCAAGTGTTCGAGCAAATGCGGCAGCTCTTTGTCTGCGCAATCGAAGTCATCGAGACCGACGCCGACCACCAGACGAATCGCCACGTGGCCGCGCTCGGTGCCGGGTTTGAGCAGCAACTGCAAACCGTTGGGCAACGCATAGCCTTCGACCTGAAAACGATCCAGGGCAAAAGCGGGCAGGGAACCGAGCAACAGACAGGCGAACAACAGGCAACGCATAACAGGCTTCCATACGGCTGATTTGGAGATCCGTGTCGTCAGTCAGACCGCTATCGCGAGCAGGCTCACTCCTACATTTGAAATACGCTCCCCTGTAGGAGTGAGCCTGCTCGCGATAGCGGTCTCAAGGGCTGAATCACTGTAACTGACTGACCCCAGCCCCAGACGTTCAAGGCGAATGCGTAATGTCGGCGATATCATCCAAGGCCAGCGCCCCGGTGTCCGCCGTTTCCAGCACCACATAGGCACTGCCGCAAAACAGCGAGTTCAGACGTTTCATATCGGCAATCAACTCCAGGTGCAGCGAACTGGTCTCAATACTCTGCACGATCTTGCGTTGCAAACGGCTGACGTGGGCATGGGCCAAGCGTCGTTCTTGTGCGCGAAAGCGACGTTTCTCGCGCAGCAACTGCCGGGCACTCTCCTTGTCGCCACTGAGAAACACCGACAGCCCCAGCCGCAGATTGGCGATCAGTTGCTGCTGCAGCCCGGCCAGATCTTCCAGGCCTTCCTCAGAGAACGAACGCCGTTGCGAGGTTTTCTGCTGCTGGATTTTGCGCAACATGCGCTCAATCAAATCAGCACCCAGTTTCAGGTTGATCGCCAGTTCGATGATCTCGGCCCAGCGCCGGCTGTCCTGTTCGCCGAGGTCCTCGCGCGGCATCTGCGCCAGGTAGAGCTTGATTGCGCTGTACAGCGACTCGATGTCGTCCGTCATCCGGCGAATTTCCTGAGTCACTGCCGTTTGCTTGCCGCGCAGGACATCAAGGCTGGCGTCGAGCATGTTGTCGAGCAGATCGCCCATGCGCAGGGTTTCTCGCGCGGCGTTGGCCAGCGCCAGACTCGGTGTCGACAGCGCCGTCGCATCGAGGTGACGGGGCTTGGCCGTGCCATTGACCTCCGGGCGCTCCGGCAACAGCCAGGCACACAGCCGCGCCATCGGCCCGACGCTTGGCAGCAGAATCAGGCAGCGCGCGGTGTTGTACAGCAGGTGAAAGCCGATGACCATTTCCTGCGGGCTGAAATCGAGGCTGTCGATCCAGTGCACCAGTGGATCAAGCACCGGGATGATCAGCAGCAGGCCGATCAGTTTGTACAACAGGCTGCCCAGCGCCACCTGGCGGCCGGCGGCGTTCTGCATGCTGGTGCTCATGAACGCAAGTATGCCGCTGCCGATGTTGGCGCCGATCACCAGACCGATCGCCACCGGTAAGCTGATCACCGCAGCGCCGGCCAGCGTGGCGGTGAGCAGCACGGCGGCGAGACTGGAGTAGGAAATCATCGCGAACAACGCGCCGACCAGGGCGTCGAGCAGAATGTCGCCGGTCAGCGAGGCGAAGATCACCTTCACCCCTTGCGCATGGGTAATCGGCGCGGCGGCCTCGACGATCAATTGCAGCGCGAGAATGATCAGCCCCAGGCCGATCGACACCCGGCCCATCTGCCCGAGCCGCGTCTGCTTGCGCGAGAGAAAGAAAATCACCCCGAGGAAAATCAGCAGCGGCGACAGCCACGACAGATCGAAAGTCAGCACGCGCGCCATCAGCGCCGTACCGACGTCGGCGCCGAGCATGGTCGCCAGTGCCGGGGTCAGCGCCATCAGGCCCTGGCCGACAAACGAGGTGACGAGCATGGCGGTGGCGTTGCTGCTTTGCACCATCGCCGTGACCAGAATGCCGGCGACAAACGCCAGCCATTTCTTCGACATGTTCTGGCCGATCACATGTCGCAGGTTAGTGCCGTAGACCCGCAAAATGCCGGTTCGGACGATGTGCGTACCCCAGATCAGCAGGGCGACGGCGGAGAGCAGATTGAGCAGGGTGAGCATGCAGACCCCCTGTAGTAGCAGCGCCCCAGAGGGGCAAGTGGACGGCACCGCGCGGTTTCTACGTGTTGGATACTTAAGCTGTAGTTGGCGAACGGTCTCGGCGCCAGCATTGCACAGCTAAAGCGCGGATTGAAACAAAAGTGTCATGGAAACAGCTTCGTCCGATCTTTGAACGCAGCGCAAACAAATGTAGGAGTGAGCCTGCTCGCGATAGGGCCATCAGCTCCAACATCATCGTTGACTGACAGACCGCTATCGCGAGCAGGCTCACTCCTACAGGTTTGTGGCTTTGCAGGATCAATCGCTGAAGTGGTCTCTGCTCAGGCCAACGTCAATTAAATACCTGGCCGTCTTCACATCCCGCTCATCACATCGCGCATAGCACTTGATGTGCATCAGCAGGCTGTATTTGTGTGGAACCAGAAGAATGACCCCATCCGCCTGATCAAAAAGCTTCGCTTGTAGCTGTCGCCTTTCATCATCGCTCTGCACTTTGATCCAATCATTTCCCTCAACGGGTTCAGGAGTCCAGTTGGCGTTCCTGAACATCGTTTGAAGCTCCTCCAAGAGGCAGTTGTCTTATCGAAGGGAAGCGATTCAACCATTGGCGACGTCGTTATGCCGTCTACTTTTCCCTTGGTGTAGCCCACCGCGCCGTAGATTGTTTTGGGCAAGGTAAAGCCATGCTCGGGATCATCAAAAGTAATCACGACCGGGCTGCTTATCCAAGTCGAGTCGACCTTGGGAGGGTCACTTGGATATATGGCTGTTTTCCGTTCAACAGGGAAACTGGAGTCTTTGACGACTTCGGCGTATGGCTTGCCAATACGAACAACCAGAAAATCCATTGGAAAGTGAAAAGACGTCAGGCACACGAACAACAAGCAGAACATTGCTGTGCGCCAGTATCGACTGTGCCCCCCGTAGCAATTTTTCACTTGCGACTTCGGTTATGAGCCGTATAGCGCTTGCTCATTCGCTGTAGTAATCCTTTCCTACGCTGACATCGATCAGATACTTAGCTGTCTCCGGATCGCGCTCATTACAGCGGGCGTAACATTTGACGTTGAGCGCGAGACTGTACTTATGAGGGATCAAGAGCACTGCCACCTTGACGTGATCAAACAACTCGACCTGAAGCGCCTTTCGACTGGTTTCATCAGCCGTATTCACCCAAGGATTTGTCTCACTGTTCCACTCTACCCATCCGGCGCTTTTAAGATGGCTCTGAAGTTGATCAAGCACCGCCATGAGTTGGTCGAAGGGCAACGTTTCGAGCATCGGAGAGGTCGTCATATTCGAAACCTTTCCCTCGTCAAATCCGATTGAGGCGAATTTGGTGGCAGGCAACGTAAAGCCGTGCTCCGGGTCATCGAAATGGATAATAACTGGTGAGGAAATCCAGGCTGAGCTCGGATGCCGAGGATTTCCAGGGTAAGTCACAGTGTGAGCTGCCACGCTAAATGTGGAATCGGCAACTGTCGCATCGTAAGTTTTTCCGATATGAACTCGCAGGGTGTCCGTACCCCAAGTGGAATACGCGATTCCCGCCCCAATTAAAGCAGCAGCGAGAATTATCACGAAGCGCTTTCTCGACAGCTGGATCACTGCACTCCCCCACCCTTAGAAATTTCTGTTATGGACTGCGTGAGTTTTGCTCGTGAAGCAGGGTCTTTGAGCAATGCATCGAACTGACTAGCCGCTCGGATGACGAACTCCATCCGTTGATCTTTGTCAGCCAAATTAGCCAGTGGGTTGCTACCAAATGCGACTTTTCTTTCGTCCGGAGCTTTGCATTGACTTGCAAGGGTCAACTGAATTTCCTCAGCCGCTCCTGACATAATTCCGGTAACCACGGATACCGCGTTGCCTGCGTGTGTCCCGCGCATCAGGTAGGAAAAGTGTGCATCGTCGTACATCGCTGGCTGCAAAATATTGATTTGTTCGTGCTGAGCCATGAACTCAACACTTTTGGAAATCCTTCCTTCATCAATGGCTTTGAACGTGTCACTGACTTGCGATTGCACCAGCCCAAATTCAACTTTACTGGAAATAGGCCACAGCACTTCGTTTTTAAGTTTATTGCGCAGCGGGAGACACGCTTGCATCTCTTTGAATCCCCGCACCATAAAAAACCGGTGCAACGGATAAACGTCCAGAAACAGCGATGTATTACCCAGCGCCAACATCTCATACACATAGTCCAGCTGTTGCTGAACCACTGAACGTGGGTTATCGCCGAAGGTGATGTCCTCGGTCGGCATCGGATTGGCCGCCCGAGCCTTTTCCAGCTCCTGTTCCGCCTCGGGATTGGTCCTGCTGAATTTGAAGCCGAAACCTTCGAACAGCGTTTCAGATGGTGCGGTTCGGAGCTTTTCCTGTGCCGCCTTCTGTGCAGCGATGGCGGTTTGCAGTTTAGTGGCGTGGATCAGCCCACACCCCACCTGCTTCGAAGCAAACGCCGCCAACCCTGCCCACTGAAAACGGTTATCCGCCAACCACAACTGCGCGTACGCGGCGTTGATCTTACGGTTGCGAGCCTGGGGGTCGGCGATGAGGACGCCGCCGGGGGCGACCCAGTCTTCGGCTTCTTTCTGGAAGCGCCGCCACAGGCAGTTGCAGGTCAGCAGCGGGACTTCGACGCGGGTTTTCGGATTGGGGCCGGCGGTGCTGGTTTCCCGTTTGCAGGTGGGCAGCTCGCAAGTGCTGTCCCAGAGTTTTTTCATGTCCAAGTCGTCTGGCGCGATGCATTGTGCAGTCATTGTTTCTTCCTTGAAGCTCAGGCAGTCCAGCGTACGACGGCGAGATCGGGCTGCAGGGTCGCGACGCTCTGGGTCATGCCCTGCGCATTGGTCAGGCCTTTGACGATACGGCCTTCAGCAGTTTCGATTTCATAGCCCTGTTCGGCGATGGGTTCGCCGTTGCCGGCACTGATCGCTTTGAATTCGACCAAGGGCTGGCCGATGATCGGCAACGGTGGAACGAACGGCGCAGGGGTGTGCGAGCTGCCGATAATCACATTGCCGGAACCGCCAATCACGACGCCGCCATGGCTGGCGGTGCTGTCGATAGTCATGGCGTTCTTGCCGTTGATGAACACAGTCGACGAAAAGGCGCCGCTGAGCGCCTGGCCGCAGGTGCACTTGTCGCCGAGGCGGGCGGCGGCGAGGCCGTTGAAGAACACGTCGCCGGAACCGCTGGCAATCGGGTTTGTACCGTGGCCGGGAATCGGGCAAGTGGTCGGGTCCGTGACGCGCGCGGCGGGTTTTCCAGACATGAACGTTCCTTGTTCGTCGTTGAGGCGAGCAGGGACGCTAACGAGCGAAGGTCGGTGAGTCAACCTTTTCGGCCCGTTTCGAATGGATGCGATATGCCGCTGTGGGAGCGAGCCTGCTCGCGAAAGCGGTGGGTCAGACAGCCTCTTCTTCGACCGATATGGCGCCTTCGCGAGCAGGCTCGCTCCCACAGGTTTGGTGTCCGATCCGGAGCGAAATTCGTTGTTGGGGATCCAGCAAGTCATCATGTTGGGTGAGCTGGCCATCAACCGCGTCCTCGACAACCTCGTGCCGCCAGCCTGAACACAGAAACAAATGTAGGCGTGAGCCTGCTCGCGATAGGGCCATCAGCTTCAACATCATTGTTGACTGACAGACCGCTATCGCGAGCAAGCTCACTCCTACAAGGGGTGTTGCCTGAAGACTAGCGGGTTATTGGCCCGGCATATCCTTGCGCAGTTTCACCGGATCCTGCTGCTTCTTTTTCCGGTCCATCGCGCCGCGCAATTTGATGTTGATCGCTTCCACCGCCAGCGAGAACGCCATGGCGAAGTAGACATAGCCCTTCGGTACGTGCACGTCGAACGATTCGGCGATCAGCACGGTACCGACCACCAGCAGGAACGACAGCGCAAGCATTTTCAGCGATGGGTGCTTGTCGATGAACTCGCTGATCTTGCCCGACGCCAGCATCATCACCAGCACCGCAACGATAATCGCCGCAACCATGACCGGGACGTGGGACACCATGCCCACGGCGGTGATCACCGAGTCCAGCGAGAAGACGATGTCGATGATCGCGATCTGGATGATGGTGTAGAGGAAGTTGCCGCCCTTGCCCGAAGGCGCGTCGTCGCTTTCGTCTTCGCCTTCCAGCGCGTGGTACATCTCCTGCGAGCTTTTCCACAGCAGGAACAGGCCACCGAAGAACAGAATCAGGTCGCGGCCGGAGATGCCCTGGCCGAACACTTCGAACAGGTCGGCGGTCAGGCGCATGACCCACGTGATCGAGAGCAGCAACAGGATCCGCGTGATCATTGCCAGGGCAAGACCGAAGATCCGGGTGCGCGCCTGCATGTGCTTGGGCATGCGGCTGACCAGGATCGAAATCATGATGATGTTATCGATACCGAGGACGATTTCCAGGGCGGTCAGGGTAAAGAAGGCAACCCAGATTTCGGGGTTGGTCAGCCATTCCATGTGTATTCCTTTGATGTGTTAAACCAAGACGCCAGCGGGCAGCTGGCGTGTTGGTGAGTTGATGCCGTTACAAAGTGCTGAACAGCGGGAAAGTTCCCAACAGCAGGGCGGCCACCAGTATGCACAGGCAGACCAGAACTGCCCACTTCAGGGTGAAACGTTGATGGTCACCGAACTCGATACCGGCCAGGGCCACCAGCAGGTACGTCGACGGAACCAGCGGGCTGAGCAAGTGGACGGGCTGACCGACGATCGAGGCACGTGCCATTTCCACAGCGGTGATGCCGTAGTGGCTGGCCGCTTCGGAAAGCACCGGCAACACGCCGTAGTAGAACGCGTCGTTCGACATGAAAAACGTGAACGGCATGCTCACCAGCGCCGTGATCACCGCCAGGTACGGGCCGAGGAAGTCCGGAATCACTGCCAGCAAACTTTTCGACATGGCGTCGACCATCCCGGTTCCCGACAGGATACCGGTGAAAATGCCCGCTGCGAAAATCAGACTGACCACCGACAGCACGCTGCCGGCGTGGGCCGCCACACGATCCTTCTGCATTTGCAGGCACGGGTAGTTGACGATCATCGCGATACTGAACGCCACCATGAACAGCACCGGCAACGGCAGCAGTCCGGCGATCAGGGTGCACATCAACACCAGGGTCAAGAGGCCGTTGAACCAGATCAGCTTCGGACGGCGGGCGTCGGGGAACTGCGACACGCTGATTTCGCTGTGATCGAGGTCATCGCCGATCAGGTGCAGTTCGCCCAGGCGCGCACGTTCACGCTTGCCGTAGAAGTAGGCAATGATCAGGATCGCCACCACACCGGCGCACATTGCCGGAATCATCGGCACGAAAATATCCGAAGGGTCGACATGCAGCGCACTCGCCGCACGGGCAGTCGGGCCGCCCCATGGGGTCATGTTCATCACGCCGCCGGCGAGGATGATCAGACCGGCCATGATCCGCGGGCTCATGCCGATGCGGCTGTACAACGGCAGCATGGCGGCCACGCAGATCATGTATGTGGTCGCGCCGTCACCGTCCAGGGAAACGACGAGCGCCAGCACGGCGGTGCCGACCGACACTTTCAGCGGGTCGCCCTTGACCAGCTTGAGGATCTTGCGCACGGCCGGGTCGAACAGGCCGGAGTCGATCATCAGGGCGAAATAGAGAATGGCGAACATCAGCATCACGCCGGTCGGCGCGAGCTTGGTGATGCCTTCGAGCATCATCGGGCCGATCTTCGGCGCGAAACCACCGAACAGGGCAAACAGGATCGGGATAATGATCAGAGCGATCAGCGCGGACAGGCGCTTGGTCATGATCAGGAACATGAACGTGATGACCATGGCAAAGCCAAGGAAAGTCAGCATGGGAATACTCCAGGCGTAGCGCGGCGAATGAAATGAGCGGATCGGGCGCGATCAGCGCAGAGCAGCAAGCACAAGGCGTACGGGTGGAGTGACAGCGAAGAGGCGGGTTACAGAGAACATCAGAATCACCATTGTTGTTGTTAATTGGGCCGGGCGTGCAAGCCATCACACGCGTTGGGCCAACCGGTCTGTTGCCGGAGGTGGGGCGATCCTAATCGCGGAAGCTTTCAGCTACCTTTCGGTAGCGAAAGCGTCGAATGAACGGTCAACCGGCTGTCGGTTGCGGCCAAAGTCAATGAATACGGAAACGGGAGCTTTCGGAATGAGCCAATTGCACAGCGGTGGTTGCCATTGCGGACATATCCGCTATCAGTTCAGCGGGGCGTTGCAGGACATCGCTCATTGTCATTGCTCGATCTGCCGCAAGGTCAGTGGCGGGATCGTCACGACGTGGATCACCGTGCCCTCAGCGAATTTTCGTTGGCTGGCCGGTACGCCGGCGCGTTACGACTCGTCGTCCAGTTGCAGGCGGTTTTTCTGCCCGAACTGCGGCGCACATCTGGCGCTGGTGACATCGCTCAGCCCGGACAGCATCGATGTGACCATCGCTACCCTGGAACACGCGGAGCGGGCTGCCGCCGAGCGGCATATCTGGACCGACAGCCAATTGCCGTGGCTGCACCTGGATGAGCACCTGCCCGGCGAAGCCGAAGAAACGCTTGATTAGAAAACCGACAAATCCAACCGCCGGACCGCGCCCATCCAGATCGCATGCTCGGTGTGATCAAGCAAATCATTGCCCGTGTCCGGGTGCAGGAACACCACCAGGCCTTTGCGGTGGAGCGCAAGCCACGGCAATACCTCGCCAAGGAGCTCTGGACCGAAGGCCAGTTGGCAGCTCCAGTCGGGGTGCGGTCCCACCGGACGCTCATGTACACGGCCCATTTTCACGGCGAACAACTGCACAGCCTGTTCGCACAAGGCACGCGCCTGCTCGATGGTTTGTGCATCGAAATAGACATGGGCGTGGTAGCCCTTGATCGCTTGCATGTGTACCTCTTCTGAATCGGTTCGAACCCTTGGCGGTTTCCACCGTCACAGGCCATATAGGACAACGATAAGGAAAACAGCCATGAAAAATGCCGAAACCCCGGCGATGAAAGTGGCGCTCTATGGTGCCATGGCCAGCCTGGGCGGTGCGTTGATGGCTGAATTGCTGCGTCGCCAGCACGAAGTCATCGCCATTCTCGACGATCTCACCGCGCTCGCGCCGCGCCCTGGGCTGCGCACTAAAACCGGCGATCTGTTCGACGCCGAGCGGGTCAATCAGAGTGTCGCCGGCAGTTCGGCAGTGATCTGCCTGCTGGACGCGCCGGGTTTGCCCTTCAATAGTGACCACGTTGAGCGTTCGGTAACGCTCGGGCCGGTCGAACAAGTGCTGGCCGTCGACGCGTTGGTTGAAGGCTTGCAACTGGCCAGCGTGCCGCGCTTGTTTCTGATCGGCAATTTCGGCGTACTCGACGAGCCGGACAGCGACGAGCGCCTGCAACGCCATGCTGCCGAAGAAATGCTCGAGGCCGTACAAAGCAGCTCACTGCGCTGGACTTTGGTCAATGCGCCGCATGGCGTGGCCGGATTGACGATTGAGCATTTCAGCCAGGTCGGCGGCAATCTTGAGCCGGGTCTGGCCGAACCGCTGGAGCGCTTGAATCGCGTCGCGGTGGGGATTGCCGATGAGCTGCGGCTGAATCTGCATGTGGGGGAGCATGTGAATTTCGTGGCGGCTTCAGCGATCTCTTGATCTTCATACCGCAATCGAGGGCAAGGCCAGACCGTTGAGCGATTCGGCGCTGCTGGCCTGCTCGGACATCAACCAGTCGACAAACTGCTGGATCAGCGCCCCGCGGCGTTTGCGTTGCGGCAGCACCACGTAATACCCGAGTCGCGACAACGTGGTTTGCGCCAGCGGCCGGCACAGCAGACCCTGGACCAGCAAGTTATCCACAAGGTGGCGCCAGCCGATCGCCACGCCCTGACCACCAATCGCCGCTTGAATCAGCAAGGTGTAATTGTCGAAACGCAACTGCCCCGGTGCCGGCGGCGTGGTGATGCCCAGTTCGCGAAACAGACCACTCCAGTCAAACCAGTTGCTGCTGTTTTCCCCGCGCAAGTGCAGCAGCGGAAACTCCAGCAGCGCCTGGGCGGGCAGGGGCAATGGACGATCCTTGAGTAATTGCGGACTGCACACCGGGAAGACCTCCTCGCTGAAGAGCCAATGGCTTTCGCCCTGCTTGAATCGACCGTCGCCAAACAGGATGGCCACATCGATATCGGTGCGCAGCATGTTGTGGTTGCGCTCGCTGGTGACCAGGCTGACGTCGACCTGAGGATTGGCGGCATGGAAGCGGTGCAAACGCGGCATCAGCCAATACGCGGCGAAGGCAAAATCCGTGGCGACCTGCAGCACTTCGTGCTGCTGCTGTGCGCTGATCGCGCTTAATCCGGCGTCGATATGGTGCAAACCGAGGGCCACTTGCTCAAACAGCAGGGCGCCGACCTCGGTCACTTCGATCCCCCGATAAATCCGATCGAACAGCCGCGCGCCGAGCTGCTCTTCCAACCGCTTGATTTGCTGGCTGATCGCCGGTTGTGTGGTGCCCAGCTCCACCGCTGCCGCCGTGAAGCTGCGATGGCGAGCAGCGGCTTCGAAGGCGCGCAGCAGGTCGAGGGACAGGCTTCCCAAGGCTTCATACATAAGCTGTGCTTATCCTAGTCATTGCCCGGCGCGGGCTTTACCCGATCCAGCATGGACTCCATGCTGGATCGCAGCAATGTCGCATAAATATTCACTATGGAATGCCGCGATCAGATGAAGCGCAAGAATATCCTGTTCATCATGGCCGATCAGATGGCCGCGCCCCTGTTGCCTTTCTACGGCCCGTCGCCGATCAAATTGCCCAATCTTTCGCGCCTCGCCGCTCAGGGCGTGGTGTTCGACGCGGCGTATTGCAACAGCCCGTTGTGTGCGCCGTCGCGTTTCACCTTGGTCAGCGGCCAGTTGCCGAGCAAAATCGGCGCTTATGACAACGCCGCCGATTTTCCCGCTGACATCCCGACCTACGCCCACTATCTGCGTCGCCTCGGCTACCGCACCGCGCTGTCGGGCAAGATGCATTTCTGTGGCCCCGATCAACTGCACGGCTATGAAGAACGCCTGACCAGCGACATTTATCCGGCCGATTACGGTTGGGCTGTGAACTGGGACGAACCGGATGTGCGGCCGAGTTGGTATCACAACATGTCGTCGGTCTTGCAGGCAGGGCCGTGCGTGCGTACCAACCAGCTCGACTTCGACGAAGAGGTGGTGTTCAAGGCGCAGCAGTATCTGTTCGATCACATTCGCGAGGAGGGCGATCAGCCGTTCTGCCTGACCGTGTCGATGACGCACCCCCACGATCCGTACACGATTCCCAAGGCATTCTGGGATTTGTATGACGACAGCGATATTCCGCTGCCGACAACGCCGGATCAGCACGAACTCGATCCGCACTCGCAACGCCTGCTCAAGGTCTACGACCTGTGGGACAAGCCGCTGCCTGTGGATAAGATTCGCGACGCACGCCGGGCCTACTTCGGTGCCTGCAGCTACATCGACGCCAATGTCGGCAAACTTCTGCAGACCCTCGAAGAAACCGGGCTGATCAACGACACCATCATTGTTTTCTCCGGCGATCACGGCGACATGCTTGGCGAGAAAGGCCTCTGGTACAAAATGCACTGGTACGAAATGGCCGCGCGGGTACCGCTGCTGATCAGTGCGCCCGGGCAGTTTGGCGCCGGTCGCGTCAGCGCTGCGGTTTCCACCGCCGATTTGCTGCCGACCTTCGTCGAACTGGCCGGCGGCACGCTGCAGCCGGGCCTGCCACTGGACGGCCGTTCACTGGTGCCGCACCTGCAAGGGCAGGGCGGCCATGACGAGGTGTTCGGCGAATACATGGCCGAAGGCACCGTCAGTCCGCTGATGATGATCCGCCGTGGCGCCTACAAATTTATCTACAGCGAAAGCGACCCGTGCCTACTCTTCGATGTGCATAACGATCCGCACGAAAGGGAAGAGCTGAGCCAGTCACCGCAACATCGTCAGCTGTTTGAAGACTTTCTCGCGCAAGCGCGGGCCAAATGGGACATCCCGGCGATCCATCGGGACGTACTTGCCAGCCAGCGCCGACGCCGTTTCGTCGCCGACGCCCTGACCATCGGCAAGCTGAAGAGCTGGGACCACCAGCCGCTGGTCGACGCCAGTCAGCAATACATGCGCAACCACATCGACCTTGATGATCTGGAGCGCAAAGCCCGTTATCCACAACCCTGCCAAAACCAATAATCTCAAGGGGAAGTCCATGCGCAAGTTATCCACAGCAGTGACCGTCGGCCTGATCGCGTTGAGCAGCGCCTCGGCCTTCGCCGAGCAAGGCTGCGAAACCGTGAAAATGGCCGATCCGGGCTGGAGCGACATCGCCGCGACCAATGCCATCACCGGGTTTCTGCTGGACGGCATGGGCTACAAGGCCAAGGTCGATACCCTCGCGGTGCCGATCACCTTCGGCGGCTTGAAGGACGGCCAGGTCGATGTGTTCCTCGGCAACTGGATGCCGGCGCAACAGGGTTTCTACGACAAATTCGTCGCCACCGGCGATGTCACGCAACTGGCGAAGAACCTCGAAGGCACCGAATTTACCCTCGCCGTACCCGATTATGTCTGGGAGGCGGGTGTGCATGATTTCGCCGATCTGAACAAGTTCGCCGACAAGTTCGACAAGAAGATCTATGGCATCGGTTCGGGCGCACCGGCGAACATCTCGTTGCAGGACATCATCAAGAAAAACGACTTCAACATGGGCCAGTGGAAACTGATCGAATCCAGCGAGCAGGCGATGCTCGCCGAAGTATCGAGGGCGGTGAAAAAGCAGAAATTCGTCACCTTCCTCGGCTGGACGCCGCACCCGATGAACGTGCAACTGAAGATGCGTTACTTGAAGGGTGGCGAAAAGTACTTCGGTGACACCGGCAGCGTATTCACCCTGACCCGCAAGGGCTACGCGGAGGCTTGCCCGAATGTGGGTAAATTGCTGACCAATCTTTCGTTCACTCAGGAAATGGAGAACAGCATCATGGCCGAGGTGGTGAACAAGAAGATCAGCAATGCCGAAGCCGCCAAGGCGTGGATAAAGGCCAATCCCGTGGTGCTGGACAAGTGGCTGGATGGCGTGAAGACTCTGGATGGCAAGGATGCGTTGGCGGCGGTGAAAGCCAAACTGTAAGGCCATCTGACTGTCGACCACATACCTGTGGCGAGGGGATTTATCCCCGATCGGCTGCGAAGCAGCCGCAAGACCCATGAACTCGATATACCTGACTCACCGAGAACGCTGGGTTTGGGGCCGCTTCGCGGCCCATCGGGGATAAATCCCCTCGCCACAATGATTGCTGTGTCCTGATAGGCTTGCCTGAAAACCCTAACCGCGAGGACCCATGGCCTTCCCCAGCCGTCACTCACTGTTCCCCTTCCTCGCCTGGCTGCCCCGGCAAACCCGTGCCAGCGTCGGACGGGATCTGGTCGTTGGCCTCAGCGGTGCGATTCTCGCCTTGCCCCAGTCGATTGCCTACGCGCTGATCGCCGGCCTGCCCCCCGAATACGGCCTGTACGCTGCGATTATTCCGGTACTGATCGCCTGCCTCTGGGGGTCGTCCTGGCACCTGATCTGTGGCCCGACGGCGGCCATTTCGATTGTGCTGTATGCCAGCATCAGTCCGCTTGCCATGCCGGCTTCCGAGGATTACATCACGCTGATTCTGCTGCTGACCTTGCTCGCCGGGGTTTTCCAGTGGCTGCTGGGTTTACTGCGCTTCGGCGCGCTGGTGAATTTCGTTTCGCATTCGGTGGTGCTCGGCTTCACCCTCGGCGCAGCAGTGGTAATTGCCATCGGGCAGTTGCCGAATCTGCTGGGACTTGAGTTGCCGGCCAGTGCCACGGCTCTTGCCAGTCTGATGGACCTGCTGCGCCACCTCGGCGCTGTGGATAACCCTTCGCTGATGCTTGGCGCGGCGACGGTGGTGCTCGGCGTGGTGTTGAAACGCCTGTTGCCACGCTGGCCGACCCTGCTGATCACCTTGGTGTTGGCCAGTCTGTGGGTGTGGTTGTGGCCGGCCATGTTCGCGCATGTGCATCTGGTCAGCGCCTTTGTCGGGCGCTTGCCGCCCTTCAGTGCGCTGCCGCTGGATCTGGATCTGGTCCTGCGGTTGCTGCCCAGCGCCGTGGCCGTCGGCATGCTCGGGCTGGTCACCAGTCTGTCGATTGCCCGTTCGATTTCGGCGCGCTCGCAGCAACTGCTCGATGCCAATCAGGAAGTGCGTGCCCAAGGCTTGTCGAATATGGTCGGTGCGTTTTTTTCCGGATCGTTGTCGGCGGGGTCATTTACCCGTTCCGGTCTGAGCTACGAAGCAGGCGCCTGCTCGCCGCTGGCCGGGGTGTTTTCAGCGCTCTGGGTGGCGCTGTTCGCGCTTTTCGGTGCAGGGTTGATCGCGCACATTCCGATCCCGGCCATGGCCGGCAGTATTTTGCTGATCGCCTGGGGCCTGGTGGACCATCGCGGCATTCGCGCCTTGTGGCGGGTCAGCCGCGCCGAATTCGTGGTGATGGGCCTGACGTGCCTGGCGACACTGCTGCTGGAATTGCAGACCGCCATTTACGCCGGGGTGCTGGCCTCGTTGTTCTTCTACCTCAAACGTACCTCGCAACCGCGGGTGCAGCATTGGCGCGATGGTGAAGACGATGTGCTGCGGGTCGGCGGTTCGATCTTTTTCGGCGCCAGCCATTACTTGCAGGTGCGCCTGCAACGCCTGCACGGCACGCGAGTAGTGATCGAGGCGCAGCAGATCAACTTCATCGACTATTCAGGGGTGGAAATGCTGCATCAGGAGGCACGGCGCCTGCTGCGCCAGAATCGCAGCCTGACCTTGCGCCGGGCGCGGCCGCAGGTGGTGGAGGAGTTGCGGAAACTGGAAGGGGCAGAGAAATGCCCGATCCGCTTTGAAGACTGAACATCACATACCCTTGTAGGAGTGAGCCTGCTCGCGATAGCGGTGTATCAGTTGAAACATTTATATCTGACCCACCGCTATCGCGAGCAGGCGAAGGCCTACAGGGAATTATTGCGCTAGCTGGCGGCGTAGCTCGGCCAGTACCGACGCCGTATCCGGGCGCACACCGCGCCACAGGAAAAACGCCTCGGCCGCTTGCTCCGCCAGCATTCCCAGGCCATCCATCGAGACCGTCGCGCCGTGCTCACTGGCCCAGCGGCAGAACGCGGTCGGCTCCTTGCCATACATCATGTCGTAGCACAGCGTCTGCCCCGGTTCGATCAGGCTCGCGACGATCGGCGGCACATCACCGGTCAGGCTGGCGGACGTGGCGTTGATGATCACATCCACCGGCTCGCGCAGCCAGTCGAACCCACTGGCCGACACTGGCCCCAGATCGCCGAACAATTCGGCCAGCCGCTCAGCCTTGTCCACGGTGCGATTGGCGATGATCACCGACGCCGGTCGTTCCGCCAGTAACGGCTCCAGTGCGCCCCGCACTGCGCCCCCGGCCCCGAGCAGCAGGATGCGTTTGCCCGTCAGGCTGAACCCGGCATTGACGGTCAGATCGCGTACCAGCCCGGCGCCGTCGGTGTTGTCGCCGAGCAACGAACCGTCGTCCAGTTTGCTCAAGGTATTCACCGCACCGGCTCGCTGTGCGCGTGCGGTCAGGCTGTCGGCTAGACGATAAGCGTCTTCCTTGAACGGCACGGTGACATTGGCCCCACGCCCCTCCTGGAAAAATACCGTGGCGCAGCCGACAAAATCATCCAGCGGCGCCAGCAGCGTGCTGTAGTCAAGGTGCTGGCCGGTCTGTTCGGCGAACAGTTTGTGAATCATCGGCGATTTGCTGTGGCCGATCGGGTTACCGAAAACAACGTAACGATCCATCGAAGGTCCTCAGGCCTGGGCCAGCCAATCGCGGTCTTGCAGGAAGTAGTCGGTCAGGCGCGCTTCTTCGCTGCCCGGTTCGGCCTTCCAGTCGTAGCCCCAGCGCACTTGGGGCGGCAGCGACATCAGGATCGACTCGGTACGCCCGCCCGATTGCAGGCCGAACAGCGTGCCACGGTCGTAAACCAGGTTGAATTCGACGTAACGGCCACGACGAAACTCCTGGAACTCGCGCTGCTGCGCAGTGAACGCAGCGTTCTTGCGGCGTTGCACGATGGGCAGGTACGCCTCGATGTAGGCGTCGCCGATGGCACGCATGAAGGCGAAGCTGGTGTCGAAGTCCCATTCGTTCAGGTCATCGAAAAACAGACCGCCGATACCACGCGGTTCATGCCGATGCTTGATGTGGAAGTAGGTATCGCACCAGGCCTTGTAGCGCGGATAGACGTCCGCGCCGAACGGTGCGCACGCTTGCGCGGCGACACGGTGCCAATGAATGCAGTCTTCTTCGTTGCCATAGTAAGGGGTCAGGTCGAAGCCGCCGCCGAACCACCAGACCGGCTCTTCACCTTCTTTCTCGGCAATGAAAAAGCGCACGTTGGCGTGGGACGTCGGCACGTGCGGATTGTGCGGGTGAATCACCAGCGACACGCCGAGGGCTTCAAAACCGCGACCGGCCAATTCCGGACGATGAGCGCTGGCCGAGGGCGGCAGACCGCTGCCGAAGACGTGAGAAAAGTTGACGCCGCCCTTTTCGATCAGCGTGCCGTTCTCGATCACGCGCGTGCGACCGCCACCACCGGCAGGCCGGGTCCAGGCGTCTTCGACGAAGCGCGTGCCGCCGTCCTCGGTTTCGAGCGCGGCGCAAATGCGGTCTTGCAGGTCGAGCAGATAGGCCTTTACGGCGTCGGTGCGGGTCGTCATGGCATCACCTTGGATCGAGCGGCGCCCCAGGCAGGCGGGCAGCGCAAATGGGCGCGTAGCATACCATCGCAGACCGGCGCGCCGCAGTTGACGAAGACCAACCAGGGGAGTTGCATAGGGTCCTCGCAACAATCCCAAGGAGAGCAGGCAGATGGCAAAGCGTATCCAGTTCCGCGCCCATGGCGGTCCCGAAGTGCTCGAGTATGTTGACTACGAACCTGCCGCGCCCGGACCGAATCAGGTGCGCGTGGCCAACCAGGCGATTGGCCTGAATTTCATCGACACTTATTACCGCAGCGGGCTGTATGCGCCGCCCGCCTTGCCGTCCGGCCTCGGTGCCGAAGGCGCCGGTATTGTTGATGCGGTGGGCAGCGAGGTCACCCGGTTCAAGGTCGGTGACCGCGTGGCGTATGGCAGCGGCCCGTTGGGGGCTTACAGCACGCAACACGTTTTGCCCCAGGACAATCTGGTGCACCTGCCTGACGAAATCAGCTTCGAAACCGCTGCCGGGGTAATGCTCAAGGGCCTCACCGTGCAATACCTGCTGCGCCAGACCTACGAATTGAAGGGTGGCGAAACCATTCTGTTCCACGCCGCTGCCGGTGGCGTCGGGTCACTGGCCTGCCAATGGGCCAAGGCGCTGGGGGTGAAACTGATCGGCACGGTCAGTTCGAAAGACAAGGCTGAACTGGCGAAGGCTAACGGCGCATGGGCAACCATCGATTACAGCCATGAAAACGTGGCCGAGCGCGTACTGGCGTTGACCGATGGAAAGAAAGTCCCGGTGGTGTACGACGGGGTCGGCAAGGATACCTGGCTGACGTCGCTGGACAGCGTCGCACCGCGCGGGCTGGTAGTGAGCTTCGGTAATGCGTCAGGTGCGGTGGACGGCGTGAACCTGGGCATTCTGGCGGCGAAAGGCTCGCTGTACGTCACCCGTCCGACCCTGGCGACGTACGCCAATAACGCCGACAACCTGCAACGCATGGCGGATGAGCTGTTCGAGATGATTATCATCGGCAAACTCAAGGTGGACATCAGCCAGCGCTACTCGCTGGCTGATGCGGCAAAAGCACAAACCGAACTGTCGGCACGGCGCACCACCGGTTCCACCATTCTGCTGCCCTGAACCAGTTGCTGACCCGACCCGTCACGCCAGGCGGGTCGGCGCCTGTTGCAACTCGACAAAGAACGGCGTCTTGCCGGCCGTGGTGGTCGCGAAGGCTCCACGGGGTAGCCGCCGCACCTGCAACCCCAGCACGCCGGGCAATTTGAGCAATGCACTGGCCTGCGCCTCGGCGTGCAAAGCCTGCTCAAGGCCACCCTGCGCAGCAGCGGGCAGTCTGTCCTCGGCGATGACCAGACGCATGCACGTGCCGTTCACCTGTCGCTCAATCTGCACCTGAATATCCGCCGCATGCAGATCAGGAATTGCTTGTGCGAGCACACTCAGAATCTGCCGCTGGGTAATGATCGCGCCGCCCAGCTTGATCGTCGTCTCTACTCGCCCCACAAGCTCCAGCACTGGCAGGGCACTGCCACAGGCGCACTTGGGCAAGTTGGGCACGATTCGCCCGCAGTCACCAATGCGGTAACGCAGCAACGGCACATGGTCCGGCAGCAATGGCGTCAGCAGAAACTCGCCGCATTCACCCTCGGGCAGCGCTTGCAGGGTCAACGGATTGACCACTTCGACCAGCATCGCGTCGGCATGCAGATGATAGAAACCCGGCTCCAGATGGGCGCACTGAAAACCGATCGGGCCGGTCTCCGTCGCGCTGTAGCCCAGTGATCGCAAGGTCAGGCCTGGCCAGTCCCGCGCCAGTTGCTCACGAAGCAGCGCGCTGCACGGTTCTCCGATGTAGTAGAGCCACTTCAGGCTACCCAACTGTCTTCTGTCGACAGCGACATCATTGAACAGCGCCGCCGCGAAGGAGGGCGTGCAGATCAGGGCATCGGCCTTTTGTGACTGGACCAGTTCGGCAATGCGTTGAAGGCCCATCAGTGAGCCGGCGGGTAACAAGCGCGCGCCGAGGCGCTGAACGATGGCCGCCGCGTATTGAAACGCGCCCTGCATTTCGCCGGCAGTGAGGCAATCGATCACCACAGAGGGGGTCTGGCCCGTCGCAAACATCCGTACGCCCAAGCGCACGATGCTGTCGTTGAAGGCCCAGGAGTGGGTGATGTGTTTGCGGTTGCCGGTGCTACCGCCCGATGTCAGGGTCAACCCACCGCCCGGCGCCAGGTGCGATGCCTCGCCCAGCAGAGAAAACAGCAATCCGCCCTGTTCGTCCTCTACGGCCTGAACCGGCAGCAGGTGCAGATCCTCCGCGCTCTGCACGCGCCGTATCGGCGGACACACCGTACAGAACCAGGACAACGAACGCGCATGGGCGAACTTGCGCGCAAGGGCTTCGGTCGCTGCCGCGTAAACCGTGGCAGCGCTGGCAAACAGCAGCGGATCATCGGTCATGGGTGCGTTCTCCCTGACGGATGCACAACTCGTCGAAGCCAGTGCTCACGGCTGTCGCCAGGTGTTCGAGCTGGGCCTGGCTGTGATTCGCGCTGATTGCCAGACGCAGCATCGCCTCGCCTTTGGCCACCACCGGAAACAGCGCAGTGGTGACCGCAATGGCATGCCGGCGCAGATGCAGCGCCAGACTGACTGCATCACGCTCGGCGCCGACCCGGACGAAGCGTATGGGCGACGCGATCCGGTGATTGCCCAGTCGCGCCCCCAGCAAGTCATCGATCAGCGCGACATTGCGCCACAACGCGGCCTGAAGCAGACCCAACTGCGGTGAAAGATGAATATTTGCAGAGGCGACCGCGGCACCGACACCGCCCATGGACAGAGGGCCGCCGAAGGTATAGGTCGAGGCGTGGCGCCGTATCAGTTCGGCATCGGCCACCGTCCGCACGGTAATTGCCCCACCGGTTGCGCCAAACGCCTTGGACAGGGAAGACAGCACAATCATGCGATCGCGCAGTGACTCCGTGGCGGCGACAAGCGCATATCCGCCGCCTGCCAGCCCATGGATCGAGGTGCCATGGGCGTCATCTGCATACAGATAACCGTCAAAGCGCTCGGCCAGTTGCAGCAAGCGATTGACCGGATACACCCCGCGCATCGAACCGATGCTGTCGGTCAGGATGATTGGCGTATTGCCTGCCGCGACGGTTGTCGTACAGGCATCTTCGACTTGCTGCACATCGCTGCAATCGCAGCGCAGCACGGGCCCGAACTGGCAAAGAATGCCTTGCAATACTTGCATTGAGGCATGGGCGGCCCGGTCGACGATCCAGCCGGGACCTCGACGCAAGGGATACGAGGGCAACTCGCCGGAGCCGAGCAGCGGCAGGCAACCGAGGTGTGCGCTGCCGACCGAGTTGAAGGTGACCGTATGCCCCTGGAAAATTTGGTTCAGCCGCTCATCAAGTTCGCACATCGGCGGCAGCAGTGCCCGGGTGCGCGCGGCAGCGAACTGCACACCGAACATTTCCACGGCCTGCACCGCGCCTTCAATCAAGCGGGGATCGCATTCGAGTCCCAGATAAGAGCAGGAAAGAAATTCAGTCAGGCATTCGCCACTGTCCAACTCGATGTTCTTGCCTTCGCGCTTCATGACCTTGAGACCGTTGAGGCCGGCATCGAACAGTTGCTGTTGGTCGTCACGGGCCTGGCGAACGCGATTGCTGACCCAGTTGACGGTCGGATGAGGTGTATTCATCGGGATACCTGCACAGGTGAGGTCTGGCGATAGACCTGTACGCGCCAGAGCTGGGTTTTTTCACGCGCAATCGCTTCGTGAAACTGCGAGCTGACATCACGGAAGCCTTCGCAATCGGGCCGGACCACGCACAAATGGCCGCGTATCACCGTGAGGGCATGCTCGGCCAGGGCCGGCCGCAGCCGCTGCAGAACCATGGCGGCAGTAGCATCGGGCAAAAATGAAGGCACATCCGACAGCGAGACGAAATCCACGTCCGTGCACCCGGCCACGCAATCAACGATGTCGCCCTGCACCACGCTCACTCGGCACTGCTTCAACGCTTCACGAGCACTTTGAAAAATCTGCGGATCACACTCCAGCGGGTAGCCTTGCGGATACCGCAGCTCACCGAAGAACAGCATCTGCAGAAAGAAGCTTTCGCGCACGACCTGGGTCGTGAACAAGGCATGGAAAATGTCGAGGTAGACCTTGCGCGAACTGATTCCGAGGTTATTCGCCGGAAACGCACCGCGGTAAAGCAACGAATTGAGTACGGCGGCATTGCCCAGTAACCCGATGACGGCTTTCCAGCGCCGAAGTGGAAAATGGCGGCGGTAATAGTCCGATTGCTCGCCAAGGTCGCAACACTGGAAGATCCCACGGCCGGCCTTTCCGGTGACCAGACCGTTGATCCTCGCCAGGCGCCGCAAGGTCTGCTCGAACGCGCCCAGATAGATCGGCGCGTGCCAGTGACTGGACTGGAACAGGTCCGCCAGCCAGCGGCGATCCGCCAGAGGCAGGTCCAGTTGCCGAAAAACCGACTGGCGCCAAGTAGTCGATGTGTCTGGGCGATACCCCATGAAGTCCATGAACGACTCATGGTCGGTCTGCTCCAGCAAGGCCAGGCGCAACCGGGTGAACGCCAGTTGCGGTGCACTGATATCAGCACAGGTCAGGCGTGCCGGGCATCGGGCGAGCAAGGGCAAAAGCCGGCTGCCACATCCAGCGACGTCCACCACATGCCGGGCATGCTCGGGCACAATCCTGTGCTCGAGCGCGGCATCTTCATCACCCAGCGAATAATTCAGCCGCTCGAAGTAATCAGCCATGCCGGCCTCCCTGCGTCCGCTGCGAAAATGAACAGGCACGCGTCATGATTGATCCAGGGCATGCAGAAAGTCGTAGCGGGGCGCCTGGCCGCTTTGCCAGGCTTCGTACTGCTCATACACCGCTTCGAGCATGTTGCCGGTCAGGCGCAGACTGGTTTCCATCACCACCGTAATGGCGTCCCAGTCAGCCTGACTTTTGCAGGTTCGCTGCAGGATGAGTTTGATTTCGTTGAAGTGCTCGATATCGATATCGGAGTGCGCAATAAAAAATGTCAACTGGGCAGGTTTCAGCGCCAGAACTTCGCTTATCCGCGTGATCAATGGCGTGATGAACTGATAGGCGTTTTCTGCCCAATAACTGTAGCCAAGTCGCTGTAAGGGATTCCCGGTGAAAGAGATCCAGTACAAATAAGCGATCAGCACTTCTGTGGCCGGAAGTGCAGGCGGCATATCGAAAACTTCGCTCTTGAGGCCCAGACTCATGACATCGTGCAGGGCCATTTTTTCATGGCCGACTTCCTGGGCGGCATGTTCGAAGCAGAACTTTGCATAGACCGGATTATCGGCGTGACGCACGCCCACCAATCCCTGATTACGGGCATTGTGCGCGGTGTAGTGGAATGTTTCGATCATATAGAGGGCATATAACGCTTTGTTCACGCTTCCTTCGCGGATGACCCTGACCAACCGTGAGTTGTCGAGAATACCGGCCCATGTTTTTTCGATTCGCTGGTCAAGCAGAATCAACTGCTGTTCAAAACTGACGGACAGGTTCATCGCAATTCTCCGAAGGGTTGGCATTGAGGGCGACGGGTTGCTGCAGGGCTGCAAGGATTTCCCGCCATTGCGCCGCGAGCAGCCAGTAATCGCCACGCGCGCGTTGCTCGATATGAAGTGCAAAGGAGGGAAGCGGGGTCAGGCCGAAACGCTGGAACATCCGCCGCTGTGGCGACCGGCACAAGGCGGTGATTCCTTGATAGCCACGGTTGATCGCCCACTCGGTAGCAACCGCCAGCAGGCCATTGATCGGTACGGACCGGTGCTGTTGCGATTGGGTGATCAGGCGACTGAACTCGACATGACGCGCCAGCGCCACCGTCGGTGAAAGATACTGTTGCGCCAGGGAGGCCCATTCGAAAGGCGAGGGCGTTACCCTCAATACGCCCACCAGTTGGTCACGCTGGTACATCAGAAAATGAGTACTGCGCGCCACAATCGCCAGGCTGGTTTCCAGCGCCCGGGCTCTGGAGGTCAGCATGTAATGTTGTAAGCGCAAACGAAACTGCCGCCCGACAAATCGCTCAAATTCGCGAGCATCCGAGCCGGCTTCAAGAATAACGACACGATAACCGCCTTGCTGATTAATCAATGCCACTTGCAGTCGTTGCAGATAGTCCCTGAGTTGTAAATCCGTAGTATCCATTCCTTCTCCGCAAACGTTAACTTATCGAAGTTTTCTGCGCGCATTTGAATGATGGATGCTTTTGGAAATATCGCCACTGCGCGACTTCTGATAATCACGTGGGAAAAATTACTGGATTTTTATAGTTATCGATTCGTCTGACACACAAAGAAACAGCACAACAAACAAGTTGTTTAAATTACGAGTGAGATTGAAAGACGAATAACCAACGGATGTAGTACTCCTCGTCTGGACGATCGAGGAGTACTCACGGATTGCGGGAAAAAATGCTGTCAGTCGGGACGAACGACATTGCCGGTGACCAGATCGCGGATGACGCTGGGGTTCTTGCGCCCTCCCAACTGCCCGCCCAGCACGCGGTCGATCTGTCCGCGAAAATATTGCTCGACACGCAGGCGGGTACGCGCCGCCGGGCGTCCCTGTGGGTTGGCCGAGGTGGAGATCAGCGGCCCGACCATCGAGCACAGATCGCGCACCTGCGGATGATCGCTGACGCGCAGCGCCACGGTGTCGTGCACCCCGGTCACCCATTCCGGCAACAGGTTCTGGTGCGGTACCAGCCAGGTGTTTGGCCCCGGCCAGGTGCTGGCCATGCGGTCGAGCCACTCTTGCGGGAAGTCTTCAAACAAAAAGTCGAACTGGCGGATGTTGTCTGCCACCAGAATCAGGCCTTTATTGACCGAGCGATTTTTGATCGCCAGCAGCCGATCCACCGCTTCCTCGTTCCACGGGTCGCATCCCAGACCCCAGACGGCTTCGGTTGGATAGGCAATCACCGCGCCGGCGCGAATATCTCGTGCGGCTTGCTGCACACGCCAACTGTTGACCATGAAAAAATCTCCGCAAACAGGTTTCGCGCAGTTTACCGATCTTCCCCGTAAAACCTAGCTTGTCCTGGCCAACCAGCGACCGTTTTCGCACACGGCGCGGCCGTCCATTTCCAGTTCGGTCAGCGCTGCCAACACTTTGGGCAAGGCCCAGCCACTGCTGTTGGCCAGCGCCTCGCTGGTATGAGGCGCCGCGTGGAGCAACATGAGCAGCGGATGATCGGCCTCAGCTATATCGGTGGATAAAGGCAGATGTTGCCAGCCACGCAAGGCTTCGAGGATATGTTCTATGGTTTCCACCAGGACCGCGCCGTCACGGATCAACTGGTGACAGCCACGCGCACCCGGATGGTGGATCGACCCCGGAATCGCATACACCTCGCGCCCCTGTTCCGCCGCCAGCCGGGCGGTGATCAGCGAACCGCTGGCGACACTCGCTTCGACCACCAGCACGCCGAGGGACAAGCCGCTGATAATCCGGTTGCGCCGGGGGAAGTTGCTGGCGCTCGGCCCGGCATCCAGCACCAGCTCCGACAGCACGGCACTGCCTGACTCGATCATGGCGTCGGCCAACCGCCGATTGCGCTGTGGATAAAATTTTTCAAGCCCGGTGCCAAGGACGCCAACGGTCTGCCCGCCGACGTCCAGTGCAGCTTGATGGGCCGCCGCATCAATGCCCAGCGCCAGACCACTGGTGATGACGAAACCGGCCCCGGCGAGACTGCGGGCGAACGCGGCCGCGGTGTCCATTCCCGGGCGCGATGCGCGACGGCTGCCAACCATGGCCAGTTGCGGCTTTTCCAGAATCAGCGGATCCCCGGCCACGAACAGCAGCGGCGGCGGGTCGGGAATCTGCGCCAGCAGCGCCGGGTAATCCGGCTGGTCCCACATCAACAGATGTTGGCCCGGACGCTCTAGCCAGCGCAGTGCATGGCTGGCGCCATCACGAACTTCAGGGCTGCGCCGGGCCTCGGCGCACGTTGCTGGCAACCCCAGCGAGCGCCAGGCGCTGGCCGGTGCGCTGAGGGCTTTCGACGCCGAGCCGAAGGCTTCGAACAATTTTGCAAAACGCTTGGGACCGATGTCCGGCAAGCGGTGCAAGCGCAGGCGCGCTTCCAGTTCTGCCGGCGAGACCGGCGTACAGACAGACGACATCATGGATCATCCTTGATCGTGGACAAGCCCCGAACCCTTCGGGACAAGTTGTGGATAACTCTGTTTATAACTTGTTGAGCAAGCTTACGGATTGCGTACCTTGTCGAGCACCGCCAGCGAGCGCGATGCGTTGAGGACGAGGCCATAGCTGAGCTTTTCGTACGTACGAAACACCATCAGCAAACCGGCGCGTTCGTCGGGAATTTTCACCGGCTGGCCGGTGATCCGGTCGCGCACGGTTTCACCGGTTTTCATCACCGCCAGCACGTTTCCTTCGGCCAGACCGTCGCGCCTGCCCTTGTTCAGGGTAACGACATCCATCACGCCGATCTGCGTGACGCCGCGTGGCACGTCGATGATCACGCCGTTAATGGCGGTAGTGGGCGCGCCGGGCATGAAGGTCGAGTTGATCGAGCGCTCCTCGCCGCTGAACAAGCGGTCACCCAAACGGACTTCCTGGGTGGTGCGTTGCAGCGCGAGCGTGGCGACGTCGCCTTCGGTGGCGATAATCTCGCCGCCGCCGATGTCGTCGGCATTGATGCCGAGGAATTCCTGGGTCTGCGGGTCGGTGTAGACCTTGCCTTGGCGGAAGATCCCGTAGACCGGCTGATCCGGGTCGAAGTGACCACGGGCAAAGATGCGATCGCCGGTGCCGCTGAGGACGCGTTCGGCATCACCGGCAACGATATAGGGCGCCTTGTCGAAATCTTCCGCCGTGTCGACGATACGGTTGCTCAGCAGAAAACTGTTGATTGACTTCAGTGGAATGCTCGGAATCGCCTCGGCCACCGGGCTGGTGCGGATCCGTGGCGACAGTTTGATGGTGCCGCGTGAGTCGCCGCGCTTGACCGTCAGTTGTGGCTGGCCGTTGACGTAGCTGAGCGTCAGCGTGTCGCCGGGGTAGATCAGGTTGGGGTTTTCGATCTGCGGGTTGGCCCGCCACAGTTGCGGCCACTGCCAGGGCTCGCGCAGGTATTTGCCGGAAATGTCCCAGAGGGTATCCCCTGTCACCACCGTGTATTGCTGCGGAAAACCATCCCTGAGTTGCACCTGCCCTTGTGCCACGCCGGCCGAAGCCAGCAACAGCAGGGCGAGTAGTGTTTTCCTCATGCAGTGAATCCCTTTATCATGTGCGTTCGCGTGAATCGTCAGAGCCCCCGTGGCTCGCTTCTGATTTTGTAGAAGCTACGCTTCACAACGGTAGCCTGCATCCTCGGACCTGCCAGGCCATCGACCCGACTTTACTCAACGTGTGCAGCAATCAAAGCCTATGGCCATTTTAAACATCCTCGAATTTCCGGACCCGCGTCTGCGCACTATCGCCAAACCAGTGGCTGTAGTGGACGACGAAGTGCGTCAGTTGGTCGACGACATGTTTGAAACAATGTATGAAGCGCCCGGCATCGGCCTCGCCGCGACCCAGGTCAACGTGCACAAACGTATCGTCGTGATGGACCTTTCCGAAGACCGTACCGAGCCACGGGTGTTCATCAACCCCGAGTTCGAACCGCTGACCGAAGAGATGGACCAGTATCAGGAAGGCTGCCTCTCGGTGCCGGGCTTCTACGAAAACGTCGACCGCCCGCAAAAGGTCCGAATCAAGGCGCTGGACCGCGACGGCAAGCCCTATGAACTGATCGCCGAGGGCCTGCTCGCGGTGTGCATCCAGCACGAATGCGACCACCTCAACGGCAAATTGTTCGTCGATTACCTGTCCACGCTCAAACGCGACCGGATCAAGAAGAAGCTGGAAAAGCTGCACCGCCAGAACGCTTGATGCCCCTCTTCAAAGGCTTGCTGCGGCAAGCCTTTTTCTTTTTGTGAGACGCCTTTCATGACTGAGCCATTGCGCATCGTATTTGCCGGCACCCCGGAATTCGCCGCCGAACACCTCAAGGCCCTGCTGAGCAGCCCTTACGAGATCGTTGCGGTCTACACCCAACCGGATCGCCCGGCCGGTCGTGGACAAAAACTGATGCCGAGCCCGGTCAAACAGCTGGCCCTGGAAAACCATATCCAGGTGTTGCAGCCACCGACGCTGCGCAACGCTGACGCTCAGGCTGAACTGGCCGCGCTGAAACCAGACCTTATGGTGGTGGTCGCCTACGGCCTGATCCTGCCGCAAGCGGTGCTGGATATTCCGCGTCTGGGCTGCATCAACAGCCATGCGTCCCTGCTGCCGCGCTGGCGCGGTGCGGCACCGATCCAGCGCGCCGTCGAACACGGCGATGCCGAAAGCGGCGTGACCGTGATGCGCATGGAGGCCGGTCTCGATACCGGACCGATGCTGCTCAAGGTCGTCACTCCGATCAGCGCCGAAGACACCGGCGGCACGTTGCATGATCGACTTGCCGAGATGGGCCCGCCCGCCGTGGTGCAAGCGATCGCCGGTCTGGTGGCCGGCACGCTGGAAGGTGAGGTGCAGAACGACGAACTCGCCACCTATGCGCACAAACTGAACAAAGACGAAGCGCGGATCGACTGGAGCCGTCCGGCGGTTGAACTGGAGCGTCTGGTGCGCGCCTTCAATCCATGGCCGATCACCCACAGCACGCTCAACGGTGAAGCACTGAAAGTGCTGGCGGCGACGCTCGCCGACGGTCAGGGCGCGCCCGGCGAAATCCTCAGCGCCAGCAAGGACGGCCTGATCGTCGCTTGCGGCGAACAGGCGCTGTGCCTGACCCGCCTGCAACTGCCCGGCGGCAAGGCACTGAACTTCAGCGACCTGCTCAACAGCCGCCGCGAGAAATTTGCCGTCGGCACCGTGCTGGGTAAAGCGGTGGACGCACTATGAATCCGCGTCTGGCTGCAGCCAAGGCACTCGCCGCCGTGCTCAGTGGCAAAGCTTCGCTGAACAGCTCCCTGCCGACACAACTGGACAAGGTTGAAGATCGTGACCGTGGCTTCACCCAGGACCTGGCCTTCGGCACTGCGCGCTGGCAGCCACGGTTGTCGGCGCTGGCGGAAAAGCTTTTGCAAAAGCCGTTCAAAGCCGCCGACGCCGATGTCGAGGCGCTGCTGCTGGTCGGTCTCTACCAATTGCTCTACACCCGCGTACCGGCCCACGCCGCCATCGGCGAAACCGTCGGTTGCGCCGACAAGCTGAAAAAACCGTGGGCTAAAGGTTTGCTCAACGCGGTGCTGCGCAATGCCCAGCGCGAAAGCGAAACCATCTTTGCCGAGCTGGAACGCGACCCGGTGGTGCGCACTGCCCATCCTCGTTGGCTGCAAAAATCGCTGAAAGCGTTCTGGCCGGAGCAGTGGGAAGCCATCTGCGAGGCCAACAATGCGCATCCGCCGATGATTCTGCGGGTCAACCGCCGTCATCACAGCCGCGACGCCTACCTCGCCCTGCTGGGCGAAGCCGGAATCGCCGCAACGCCGTGCGTGTACAGCCGCGACGGTATTGTCCTCGAAGCCGCTGCCGATGTACGCAGCCTGCCGGGCTTCGCCGAAGGCTGGATCAGCGTGCAGGACGAAGCCGCGCAACTGGCTGCCGATCTGCTCGACCTGGCGCCGGGCCAGCGGGTGCTCGACGCCTGCTGCGCGCCCGGCGGCAAGACTTGCCACATCCTCGAAGCCGAACCGGCGCTGGCCGGCGTGGTGGCGGTGGACCTGGAAGCCAAGCGCCTGGTGCGCGTGAAGGAAAACCTTGAACGCCTCGGCCTCAGCGCTGAACTGATCGCCGCCGACGGTCGTGATATTGATAAATGGTGGGACGGCAAACCGTTCCAGCGCATCCTGCTCGATGCGCCTTGCTCAGCCACCGGCGTGATCCGCCGGCATCCGGACATCAAGCTGACCCGTCAGCCCGACGACATCGCCGCCCTCGCGCAACTGCAAGGCGAACTGCTCGACGCGATGTGGAAAACCCTTGAAGTCGGCGGCGTCCTGCTCTACGCCACTTGCTCGACGTTGCCGACCGAGAACACCGAAGTGATTGCCGCGTTCCTTGGACGCACGCCGGGCGCCCGCGAACTCGATCTGGCGACGGCGGCGGGCATCAAGCAGCCCCACGGTCGCCAGTTGCTGGCCCAGCAGGGCGGGCATGATGGGTTCTACTACGCCAAGCTGATCAAGATCGCTGCCGCGCGCGGCTAAACAGATTCGATGGAGTGACTGGATGAAAATCATCATCCTCGGTGCGGGACAGGTCGGCGGTTCGCTGGCCGAACATCTGGCCAGCGAGGCCAACGACATCACCGTGGTCGACACCGACGGCGAACGCCTGCGCGACCTTGGCGACCGCCTCGACATCCGCACGGTGCAGGGCCGCGGCTCACTGCCGTCGGTGCTGCGCCAGGCCGGTGCCGACGACGCCGACATGCTGGTGGCCGTGACCAACAGCGACGAGACCAACATGGTCGCCTGCCAGGTCGCCCACACGCTGTTCCACACGCCGACCAAGATCGCCCGGGTGCGCGAGGCTTCCTACCTCAATCGCGAGGAACAACTGTTCCAGAACGAGGCGATACCGGTCGATGTGCTGATCAGCCCCGAGCAGGTCGTGACCAATTACATCAAGCGCCTGATCCAGCATCCCGGCGCCTTGCAGGTGATCGACTTCGCTGAAGGCGCGGCGCAACTGGTGGCGGTGCGCGCCTATTACGGCGGGCCGCTGGTGGGTCAGCAACTGCGCCAGTTGCGCGAACACATGCCGAACGTCGAAACCCGCGTGGCAGCGATTTTCCGTCGCGACCGGCCGATCCTGCCGCAGGGCGACACGGTGATCGAGGCCGACGACGAAGTGTTCTTCATCGCCGCCCGTGAGGACATTCGCGCGGTGATGAGCGAGATGCGCCGCCTCGATGAAACCTATAAACGCATTGTCATTGCCGGCGGTGGGCAAATCGGTGAGCGCCTGGCCGAAGCCATCGAAAGCCGCTATCAGGTGAAAATCATCGAGATGAGCCCGGCGCGCTGTCGCTACCTCTCCGACACCCTCGACAGCACCGTGGTGTTGCAGGGCAGCGCCTCGGACCGTGATTTGCTGCTGGAAGAAAACATCGCCGACGCCGATATTTTCCTCGCCCTGACCAACGATGACGAAGCCAACATCATGTCGTCGCTGCTGGCCAAACGGCTGGGGGCGAAGAAGGTCATGACGATCATCAACAACCCGGCCTATGTCGATCTGATCCAGGGCGGCGACATCGATATCGCCATCAGCCCGCAATTGGCGACCATCGGCACCTTGCTCGCCCACGTCCGTCGCGGCGACATCGTCAGCGTGCACTCATTGCGCCGCGGTGCGGCGGAAGCCATCGAGGCGATTGCCCACGGTGATTCGAAATCGAGCAAGGTCATCGGCAAACCGATCGAGAAGATCGGCCTGCCGCCAGGCACGACCATCGGCGCCGTGATCCGCAACGAACAAGTGATCATCGCCCACGACGACACGGTGATCGAAGCGGGCGACCATGTGATTTTGTTCCTTGTGGATAAAAAGCATATCCGCGATGTGGAGAAGCTGTTTCATGTGGGGTTGAGCTTTTTCTGAGATATGCAACGACTCACGGGCCCTTTCGCGAGCAGGCTCGCTCCCACATTTGAAATGCGGTCCCCCTGTGGGAGCGAGCCTGCTCGCGAAGGCTGCCTCACTGGTTAGAAGACCGTCCTGACGATCAATAGAAAGGGATCCGCTGATGCTCGAATCTTTGGAAAAAATGCTCGCCAAGGGTGTGGATAACTCACTGCTGCGCTTCGGCCTGGGCAAGGGCTATCTGGATCAGGGCGAGCACGCCAAGGCTGCCGAACATTTCCAGCGCTGCGTCACGTTCGACCCAAAATACTCGGCGGCGTGGAAGCTGCTGGGCAAGGCGCACTTGGCGCTGGGCGACCACGCGGCGGCGCGTCAGGCCTGGGAGCACGGACTGGAAGCGGCCCGCGCCCATGGCGACAAGCAGGCCGAGAAAGAGATGACGGTGTTTCTGAAGAAGCTCGAGCGTCAGGCGCCTTGATCTACAAATAGCGCAGGCCGATGCCCTCGGCGTCTACGCTGACCACTTCCATGCGCACGCTCGGCGCGCCTGTGGGTAAGTCCTGAACCTGACCATAGACCACCGCGCCTTTGGGCAATGACGCCAGTTTCGGATGCTGAACGTAGACCCCGGTCGGTGACAGGTTGCGCGTCTGCCCGAGGCATTCGCCGAAGCTGTCGTGGGTGATCTTGATGCGAAACGACTTGCGGTGTTCGGACATCTGCTGCGCCCTTGAATGAACGATTGTGGATAACCTCGCCAATGAGGTTATCCACAGACCATGCCAATCCCGTCGAATCTGTTCAGTACCAGCGTGCCTCACCCGGCGGACGTTTCTTGAAGCGTTTCATGCTCCACATGTACTGGCTCGGGTACGCCGCCACGTAACGCTCCACGACCTTACTCATGGCCGCGCAGGATTCAGCGGTATCCGTGCTGTACATGGCTTCGGGGGCGGCTTCGAGAATCACTTTGTAGCCTGAACCGTCCGGCAGGCGCAGGGCATGCAGAAACACACCGACCGCTTTGCCGCCGGCCAACATGTTCGGGACGAATTTGCTGGTCAGCGCTTGCGTGGCAAAGAACGGCACGAAGATCCCGGCGGATTCGGCCGGTTCCGGGTCGGCGGGAATACCCACTGCACCACCTTTGCGCACTTCCTTGATGACGCTGAGAATGCCTTCCTTGGTGGAGGCGGCGACCTTGTTGCCCAGTTGCACGCGCTGCTTGCGCAACAATTCATCCACAGCCTTGAGCTTGGGCGGGCGATAAAAAATGATCGGTTTGCACTGGCTGCAATAGAAGTGGTTGAGCACTTCCCAGTTGCCCAGATGGCTGGTGATGCCAACCACGCCTTTGCCCGAAGCCAGCGCATCCTTGAGGATGTCGAGGCCTTCGACTTCGCGCACCAGATCGATCGAACGCTGCGCCGGCCAGATCCATGCGCAGGCGCTTTCGGTCAGGGACTTGCCGATGTCCTTCAGGCTCTGACCGACCAGACGCTCGCGTTCGGCCGGGTCCATCTGGGGAAAACATTTGGCGAGGTTGATCCGCACCACGTCGCGGGAACGGTTGGGGGTTTTCCACATGATCCAGCCGATCGCCGAACCCACGGCTTGCACGGCCCGCCATGGCAGCAGGGCAAACAGCCGCAGAGCGCCTACCAGCAAGGCGCCTTTAAACTTTTCCACAGGTCACTCCTGATCTTGTGCGGTGCGCGAGGCGGCCATTCTAACCGCCGTTGGCGAGCTGCGCGTAGCGGTCGCAGTCTTGCGTGTGGTCCATGACCATGCCTGAGGCCTGCATCAGCGCGTAGCAAATGGTCGGGCCGACGAAGGTGAAACCGGCTTTTTTCAGCGCTTTGCTCATCGCCAGCGCTTCAGCGGTAATCGCCGGGACTTCGCTGCGATCCTTGAAATGATTGATGATCGGTCGGCCGCCAGTGAACGACCAGAGCAACGCCACCGGATCCTCCAGCGCCAGCCACGCCTGGGCATTGCGCCGGGCGGCGTTGAGTTTCAGGCGATTGCGGATGATGCCCGGATCTAGCATGAGTTCGTCGATCTCGGCGTCGCTCATCTGCGCCACGCGCTGCACGTCGAAGCCGAACAGCACTTCACGATAACGCTCGCGTTTGCGCAGCACCGTGATCCACGACAGCCCGGCCTGGAACCCTTCGAGCAAAAGCAACTCGAACAAACCCTGCGCATCGCGTAGCGGCGTGCCCCACTCCTGATCGTGATAAGCCATGTACAGCGGATCTTCGGTACACCAAAAGCAGCGTGGCATAAGGCTCCAGGGGGCGTGCGCAGCAACGAATCGGGTATACTCCCGCTCTTTAAATCGCAGCCCAAGAAACAGGTGAATTTCGTGAGCCAGCCTACGCCAGCCGTGCGTACCTTCCAAGACTTGATCCTCGCGCTCCAGCAATACTGGGCCGAGCAAGGTTGTGTGGTACTTCAGCCCTACGATATGGAAGTAGGCGCCGGCACTTTCCACACCGCGACCTTCCTGCGCGCCATCGGCCCGGAAACCTGGAACGCCGCCTACGTGCAGCCAAGCCGCCGTCCGACTGACGGCCGTTATGGTGAAAACCCTAACCGTCTGCAGCACTACTATCAGTTTCAGGTCGTGCTCAAGCCCAACCCGGACAACTTCCAGGAACTGTACCTGGGCTCGCTCAAGCATGTCGGCCTCGACCCGCTGGTCCACGACATCCGCTTCGTTGAAGACAACTGGGAATCGCCGACCCTCGGCGCCTGGGGTCTGGGCTGGGAAGTCTGGCTCAATGGCATGGAAGTCACTCAGTTCACTTACTTCCAGCAGGCCGGCGGCATCGAGTGCTACCCGGTAACCGGCGAGATCACCTACGGTCTCGAGCGTCTGGCCATGTACCTGCAAGGCGTGGACTCGGTCTACGACCTGGTCTGGGCTGACGGTCCGTTTGGCAAGGTCACCTACGGCGACGTGTTCCACCAGAACGAAGTGGAGCAGTCCACTTACAACTTCGAACACGCCAACGTCGATAAACTGTTCGAACTGTTCGACTTCTATGAAAGCGAAGCCAAGCGCCTGATCGAACTCGACCAGCCGCTGCCGTTGCCGAGCTATGAAATGGTTCTGAAGGCCTCGCACACCTTCAACCTGCTGGATGCGCGCCGGGCGATCTCGGTGACCGCGCGTCAGCAATACATTCTGCGCGTGCGCACCCTGGCGCGTTCCGTTGCGCAAGCCTACCTGCTGGCGCGCGCCAAGCTGGGCTTCCCGATGGCGACCCCGGACCTGCGTGACGAAGTACTGGCCAAGCTGGAGGCTGCACAATGAGTGCGCAAGATTTTCTGGTTGAACTGGGCACCGAAGAACTGCCACCCAAAGCCCTGAACACTTTGGCTGAAGCGTTCCTCGCCGGTATCGACAAGGGCCTGCAAGCCGCCGGCCTGAGCTACGAAAGCAAAACCGTCTACGCCGCGCCGCGTCGTCTGGCCGTGCTGATCACAGCGCTGGCCACCCAGCAGCCGGATCGCAGCATCAACCTCGACGGCCCGCCACGTCAGGCCGCGTTCGACGCCGAAGGCAATCCGACTCAGGCCGCCCTGGGCTTTGCCAAGAAGTGCGGCGTCGAGCTGAGCGAAATCGACCAGAGCGGGCCAAAACTGCGCTACAGCCAGAACATCGCCGGCAAGCCGACCGCGAGCCTGCTGCCGACCATCGTCGAAGATTCGCTGAACGACTTGCCGATCCCGAAACGCATGCGTTGGGGTGCGCGCAAGGAAGAGTTCGTGCGTCCGACCCAGTGGCTGGTAATGCTGCTTGGCGACCAGGTCATCGACTGCACGATCCTCGCGCAGAAGGCTGGTCGTGATTCCCGGGGCCACCGCTTCCACCATCCGGAATCCGTGCGCATCGGTTCGCCGTCGAGCTACCTCGCCGATCTGCGTGCCGCCTACGTGCTGGCCGACGCCAACGAGCGTCGCGAGATCATCAGCAAGCGCACCGAAGAACTGGCCACGCGCCAGGAAGGCACCGCGATCGTGCCGCCGGCGCTGCTCGACGAAGTGACCGCACTGGTTGAATGGCCGGTGCCGCTGGTGTGCTCGTTCGAGGAACGCTTCCTCGACGTGCCGCAGGAAGCGCTCATCACCACCATGCAGGACAACCAGAAGTACTTCTGCCTGCTGGATGCCGACGGCAAGTTGCTGCCACGTTTCATCACTGTGGCCAACATCGAAAGCAAAGACCCGCAGCAGATCATCGCCGGTAACGAGAAAGTGGTGCGCCCACGCCTGACCGACGCTGAGTTCTTCTTCAAGCAAGACAAGAAGCAGAAACTCGAAGATTTCAACCTGCGCCTGCAGAACGTGGTGTTCCAGGAAAAACTCGGCAGCGTCTACGACAAGGCCGAGCGCGTGTCGAAACTGGCGGCGTACATTGCCGCACGCATTGGCGGCAACGCTTCCTGGGCCGCCCGCGCGGGCCTGCTGTCGAAGTGCGACCTGGCCACCGAAATGGTCGGCGAGTTCCCGGAGATGCAAGGTGTCGCCGGCTACTACTACGCGCTGAATGACAACGAGCCGCAAGACGTTGCGCTGGCGCTGAACGAGCAGTACATGCCACGCGGCGCCGGTGCTGAACTGCCGGCAACGCTGACCGGTGCGGCCGTCGCGATCGCCGACAAGCTCGATACCCTGGTCGGCATCTTCGGTATCGGCATGTTGCCAACCGGCAGCAAAGACCCGTATGCCCTGCGCCGCGCCGCCCTCGGCGTGCTGCGCATCCTGATCGAGAAACAACTGGATCTGGACCTGAACGACGCCGTCGCCTTCGCCGTGAATGCGTTCGGCAGCAAGGTCAAGGCTGCTGGCCTCAACGAGTCCGTGCTGGAGTTCATCTTCGACCGTCTGCGTGCGCGTTACGAAGACGAAGGCGTCGATGTTGCCACCTACCTGTCGGTACGTGCCCTGAAGCCGGGCTCGGCGCTGGACTTCGACCAGCGTGTGCAAGCGGTACAGGCCTTCCGCAAACTGCCGGAAGCGGCAGCGCTGGCGGCGGTGAACAAGCGTGTGTCGAACCTGTTGAGCAAAGTCGAAGGCTCGGTGCCGACTGTGGTCGAAGCCAAGTATTTCGACAACGCCAACGAGTTCTCGCTGTATTCGGCGATCCAGCAAGCGGATCAGGCCGTGCAGCCGATGGCCGCAGCGCGTCAGTACAACGAATCGCTCGCGCGCCTGGCGGCGCTGCGTGAGCCGGTGGACGCGTTCTTTGACGCGGTGATGGTCAATGCCGACGACGCCAAAGTGCGGGCCAACCGTTACGCGCTGCTGGCGCGTCTGCGCGGTCTGTTCCTCGGCGTTGCCGACATTTCGCTGCTGGGTTGAGGGATTGCTGGTGAAACTGCTGATTCTCGATCGGGACGGAGTCATCAATTTCGACTCCGACGCTTACATCAAGTCGGTAGAGGAGTGGATTCCGCTGCCCGGCTCGATCGAAGCGATTGCGCAGTTGAGCAAGGCCGGCTGGACGGTGGCGGTGGCCACCAACCAGTCGGGCATTGCTCGCGGCTATTACGACCTCGCCACCCTTGAGGCCATGCACGCGCGCTTGCGCGAACTGGTCGCGGAACAGGGCGGCGAAGTCGGGCTGATCGTGTATTGCCCGCATGGTCCGGACGAGGGTTGCGATTGCCGCAAACCGAAACCTGGGATGCTGAAAACCATCGCCGAGCGTTACACCGTGCCATTGACCAACGTCTGGTTCGTGGGTGACAGCCTTGGTGACCTGGAGGCTGCCAAAGCCGTCGATTCACAGCCAGTTCTGGTGAAGACCGGGAAAGGCGCAAAGACTCAGGGCAAACCCCTGCCGGTTGGCACTCTGATTTTTGACGACCTGGCGGCGGTTGCCGCAGAACTTATCCACAAATAGAGTATTTCCGATTTCCTGACCAGGGATTGATCGGGAGTGCGCTTGAACAGTCGGGCATTGCCCCGTAACGGTAAACGTCACTATGTCGATACTGCGGGCCATCAGGATTTTTCTCTTTTACCTGCTGCTGGGCACCACATCCCTGCTGTGGTGCACTTTGAGTTTTTTTATCGCGCCTTTTCTTTCGTTCAAGGCGCGTTATCGTTTTATCAACGTGTACTGGTGCCGCTGCGCCTTGTGGTTGACCAAGGTATTTCTCGGTATCCGCTACGAAATCAAAGGCGCGGAAAACGTGCCAGACCGGCCCTGCGTGATTCAATCGAACCACCAGAGCACCTGGGAGACTTTTTTTCTCTCCGCTTATTTCTCGCCATTGAGCCAGGTGCTCAAGCGGGAACTGCTTTACGTGCCGTTCTTCGGCTGGGCCATGGCCATGCTGCGACCGATTGCGATCGACCGGGACAACCCGAAAGCCGCGCTCAAGCAAGTGGCGGCCAAGGGTGACGAGCTGCTCAAGGACAATGTCTGGGTGTTGATCTTCCCTGAAGGCACGCGCGTTCCTTTTGGCACTGTCGGCAAATTCTCACGCAGTGGCAGCGCATTGGCGGTGAATGCGGCGCTTCCGGTACTGCCGATTGCACACAATGCCGGCAAGTTCTGGCCGAAAATCGGTTGGGGCAAGAAGTCCGGCGTGATTACCGTGGTCATCGGTGAGCCGATGTACGCCGAAGGCACGGGTCCTCGTGCCATCGCCGAGTTGAACGACCGTGTGCAAGCGTGGAACGAAAAAACCCAGCGCGAAATGGGCTCGTTGCCAGCGGCCCCACAAGCCCCGGCTGCAACCGACCAGTTGGCTGTCTGAGATTTGTGGATAACCTGTGTACGGTTTTCTCTATATCGACCGCAATCAAGACTTAACCAGTTGATTTTTCTATATATTTCTTGAGCGACTAAACCGCCGTAAAAGGTGCATAAGTTTTTTTCGGGAGTAAAAAAACCGGCTTATATAGCCGGTTTTTTTGCGCTCGTCATTCGGCGACCAATGGCAGGCCGAGTCGAAACGTCGTCCCATGATTAACCATGCTATGGCATTCAATCGTGCCGCCATGGTGATCGACCACAGCCTTGACCATCGACAGGCCCAAGCCGACGCCGTCGATGCCCTGCGCGGAAGAGAAACGCCGATACTGGCTGAACAGATCCGGCAACTCGTCGGCGGCGATGCCTTTGCCCTGATCCGTCAATTCGCAACACAGCCAGTCCTTTTCGCAACTGACGCGCAATTCAATCGATGTATCTGCCGGACTGTACTTGATCGCGTTTTCCAGCAGGTTAAACAACGCCCGGGTCAATAAGCCTTGATCCGCCATGATCAGCCGCTCCTGGCAGGCCTCATCAAGATCATGAAGCAGTTCGATGCGTTTCTGCCGAGCGATGGGCATCGCCTGGTCGAATACATCCAGCACCAGCATGGCGAACAGACTTGGCTGGAATTGATAGGCCTCGGACTCGGCCCTCGCCAGCAAGACAAAGCCATCGGTGAGTTCCAGCGCCCGGCGCACTTGACGCTCAATCTGCTCGAACAGCGGGGCGTCGGTGCCGGCCTCATGCCGATGCACATCCAGCAGCGCAAGAATCGCTGAATGCGGGGCACGCAAATCATGGGAAAGAAAGCGCAACAAAACCCCACGCTGCTCTTCGGCTGCGCGCTCGGCGCTCAGGTCGGTGAGGCTGAGCAACCAGCCGATCGGGGTGTCGCCGTCCACCGGCAGCAATGCTGCACGTTCCAGGCGCAGGCTTCGTTCGCGCAGGTCACGAAATTCAAGCAGGGGCAGGGCCGACAAGGCAGGGCGCGCACCTGTGGACAAGTCGGGATAGCCGAGCCGCGCCAGTTGTTCGAGAATGCCATCGCCCACCAACTCGCTGTCGAAGAGCTGCCGGGCCTTGCGATTGCCTAAAAGGATCTGCCCCTTCGGGTCACTGATCAGCGTCGCCACGGGCAAGTACTCCAGACCATCGGCGATGAAGCGACGCGTATCGCGCGTGCGGCTCATGGCTTGTTCAAGGGCCATGATTTGTCCTTGCAACCGATCAGCGCCGGTAAATTGTGTGCGTCGGCGTTCGGGGAACACTTTGGGTTCGCTGTCCAGCCGCGCCAGTTCCCAACCAAAATAGGTCAGTACGACGCTCAGGCGCCGCCAGTTCCAGATCAGATAACCGAACAACATCCCCAGCACAGCCGATGTCGGCGACCACCAGCGCTGTATTTCGGCCAGACCGGCGCTGGCCGCCAGCGCACCGGCCATGCCGGTCAGGGTGATCCACAACGCCAGGCGTGGGCGCCACAGCAACAGCCCGAGCACACAGGCGACCAGCCCTGCCGAGAACAACGCTCCGATGATGGGCGATATATCCCGCAGGTTGACCTGTGTGCGATACGACAACAGTGCAGTCAGCGGCAACAGCACTAGACTTATCCACAACCACTCGCGCACCAATCGCCGAAACAATCGCTGCACTTGGCTGGGCTCGCGGCTTTCACGTCGGCGCGGGTTAGACATGGCAAACAGGGCAGGGCAGTGGGAATGGTTTCATGGGCCACAGGTCAGAGACGTAGACCCGGGAATCATAGCGGACGTCGACCCATGTCGGGCTGCTGACTTTCATCGCGTTGATCGAAGCACTATCGTGCGAGACTCACCGCCCAAGCAACAAGGAATCGTCACCCATGCGCGTTGCCATTCTGGACGACGAGCCCGCCGAGTTACGGCGGGTCGAGCAAACCCTGCAGCAAATTGCCGATGCCGACGGACAGGTCTGGTCGCTGCACAGCTTCGAACGCGGCGAAGACCTGCTGCGTCAGCTGCGCAGGGAGACCTTCGACTTGCTGATCCTCGACTGGCAACTGCCCGACCTCACCGGCCTGGCACTGCTGCGCTGGACCCGCGAACACATGGAAGCGCCCCCGGCGGCGATCATGCTCACCAGTCGCGACGGCGAAAACGATATCGTCCAGGCGTTGAATGCGGGTGCCGATGATTACGTCAGCAAGCCGTTTCGACCGAATGAACTGAAGGCCCGGGTGGCTGCCGTTTTGCGTCGGCACAGCCAGCAACGCACCGCTGGCGCCGAAGTACTGAGCATTAATGACCTGACGTTTGACGATGCCGAGCTGACCGTAACCCGCGAAGGCAAGCCGATCGTCATGACCGAACGCGAGTACCGACTGGCCCGCTGCCTGTTCAGTAATCTGGGGCGGCCGTTGTCGCGGGATTATCTGTATGAGCGGTTCTGGCCGCACGAAGAAATGCCGTCGTCGAGACCGCTGGATACGCATATCTACCGCTTGCGCAACAAGCTGGGGCTGACGGCTGATCGCGGTTGGCAGTTATTGACGATCTATGGGTATGGGTATCGATTGGAGAGTGTGGCGGGAGCTGCCGAATAACGCGACAGGACGCAGGCTGGGCAACGCTGGCACAACTGCGATCTTTTGATCCGCCAACAAAAAGGCCAACGCAATGCGTTGGCCTTTTTTATGCAACCCTGATCAGAAATCCAGGTTGGAAACCGCCAGCGCATTGCTCTCGATGAAGTCCCGGCGAGGTTCGACCGCATCACCCATCAGGGTGTTGAAGATCTGGTCTGCGCCGATGGCGTCTTCGATGGTGACTTTCAGCATGCGACGCACGCTTGGGTCCATGGTGGTTTCCCACAGCTGATCCGGGTTCATTTCGCCCAGACCTTTGTATCGCTGGATGGTGTGGCGCTTGGTGCTTTCGGCCATCAGCCAGTCCAGGGCTTCCTTGAACTCGGTGACGGCTTTCTTGCGCTCGCCACGCTGGATGTACGCGCCTTCGTCGAGCAGGGTGCTCAGTTGCGCGCCAAGCGTAACAACGGTTTTGTAATCGTTGCTGCCGAAGAAGTCGCGGTTGAAGGTGACGTAGTTCGACAGGCCGTGGGAGATCAGTTCGACCTCTGGCAGCCATACACCACGTTCACGGTCTTCGCGAAGGCTGGCCTTGTAGACCAGACCCGACTTCTCGTTGGTGCGCAGGCGCACTTCGTACTGGGCCAGCCACTCTTGCATCGCCGCGTGGTCGCCAAGCTTTTCAAGGCTGACGGCTGGCAGGTAGATGAAGTGTTCGGTCAGTTCCTGCGGGTACAGGCGCGACAGACGCTTGAGGGTCTTCATCACCATGCGGAAGTCGTTCACCAGACGTTCCAGCGCTTCACCGGAAATGCCCGGAGCGTCTTCGTTCAGGTGCAGGCTCGCATCTTCCAGGGCCGACTGCGTCATGTACTCTTCCATGGCGTCGTCGTCTTTGATGTATTGCTCTTGCTTGCCTTTCTTGACCTTGTACAGCGGCGGCTGGGCGATGTAGATGTAGCCGCGCTCGATCAGCTCCGGCAACTGACGGAAGAAGAAGGTCAGCAGCAGGGTACGGATGTGCGAACCGTCAACGTCAGCATCGGTCATGATGATGATGTTGTGATAACGCAGCTTGTCGATGTTGTACTCTTCGCGGCCGATGCCGCAACCCAGCGCGGTGATCAGCGTGCCCACTTCCTGGGACGAGATCATCTTGTCGAAACGGGCTTTCTCGACGTTGAGGATCTTGCCCTTCAACGGCAGGATCGCCTGGGTCTTGCGGTTACGTCCCTGCTTGGCAGAGCCGCCCGCGGAGTCACCTTCCACCAGGTACAGTTCGGACAGCGCCGGGTCTTTTTCCTGGCAGTCAGCGAGCTTGCCCGGCAGGCCGGCGATGTCCAGCGCGCCTTTGCGGCGGGTCATCTCACGGGCCTTGCGCGCGGCTTCACGGGCACGGGCGGCGTCGATCATCTTGCCGACGACCAGCTTGGCTTCGTTGGGGTTTTCCAGGAGGAAGTCGGAGAAGTACTTGCCCATCTCCTGTTCCACTGCGGTCTTCACTTCGGAAGACACCAGCTTGTCTTTAGTCTGGGAGCTGAACTTCGGATCCGGCACCTTCACCGAAATGATCGCAGTCAGGCCTTCGCGGGCATCGTCACCGGTGGTGGCGACCTTGTGCTTCTTCGCCAGACCTTCCTGCTCGATGTAATTATTCAGGTTACGCGTCAGCGCCGAACGGAAGCCCACCAGGTGGGTGCCGCCGTCGCGCTGCGGAATGTTGTTGGTGAAGCACAACAGGTTCTCGTTGAAGCTGTCGTTCCACTGCAGGGCGATTTCCACGCCGATGCCGTCTTCGCGCTGGATGTTGAAGTGGAACACCTGATTGACCGCAGTCTTGTTGGTGTTCAGGTATTCAACGAACGCACGCAGGCCGCCTTCGTATTTGAACAGCTCTTCCTTGCCGCTGCGTTCGTCCTTGAGGACGATGCCGACACCGGAATTGAGGAAGGACAGTTCACGAATTCGCTTGGCGAGGATGTCCCAGCTGAAGTGAATGTTCTTGAAGGTCTCGCTGGAAGCCTTGAAGTGAATCTGCGTACCGGTGGTCTCGCTGTCGCCAACGATGGCCATCGGTGCCTGAGGCACGCCGTGGACGTAGGTCTGTTCCCAGATCTTGCCGCTGCGGCGAACGGTCAGTACCAGCTGTTCCGACAATGCGTTCACTACCGACACACCTACACCGTGCAGACCGCCGGAAACCTTGTAGGAGTTGTCGTCGAACTTACCGCCCGCGTGGAGGACGGTCATGATGACCTCGGCGGCAGAAACGCCTTCCTCTTTGTGCACGTCTACCGGGATGCCACGACCGTTGTCTTTAACGGTGATGGACTCGTCCGGGTGGATGATGATGCTGATGTCGTCGCAATGGCCGGCGAGGGCTTCGTCGATCGAGTTGTCGACCACCTCGAACACCATATGGTGCAGACCGCTGCCATCATCGGTGTCACCAATGTACATACCGGGACGTTTGCGTACGGCATCCAGGCCTTTCAGCACTTTAATGCTCGTTGAGTCGTACGTATTTTCTTCGCTCAATGCCTTCACTCCCGATGGTCGTGGGTCTGGGTGATACGGCCCTGTTCCACGTGGAACAGAGCGACTGGCGTTTCCGTCTGCCAGCCTTCCCTCAATAATTCGTGATCTACACAGGTGATGAAAACCTGGCAGCGTAAGTCTTCCAGCAAGCGGCACAGCGCGCGGCGGTGACCCTCGTCCAGCTCGGACGGCAAGTCATCCACCAGATAAATACACTGACCGCGGCGGGCCTGGCTGACCAGATGCCCTTGGGCAATCCGCAGTGCACAGACCACCAACTTTTGCTGACCCCGCGACAAGATGTCCGCGGCGTTGTGTGCGCCCAATCTGAGACGCAAATCAGCCCGTTGCGGTCCGGCCTGGGTATGGCCCATTTGCTGATCCCGTTGCACGGAACCGGCGAGTACGGCGCTCAATTCCCGGTCTTTGTCCCAGCCTCGGTAATAGCTGAGCGTCAAACCCTCGAGCTCAACCAGTTCGCTCAAGGTCTGTTCGAAGACCGGTTTCAAGGCTGTGATGTAAGCGCGGCGGTATTCATCGATTTCAGCGCTGGCCTGGCACAGTTCCCTGTCCCAAACCGCTTGCGAAACGGCGTCAAGTGTACCATGCCGCAGCCAGGAGTTTCTCTGGCGCAAGGCCTTCTGCAAACGCTGCCAGGTCGCCATGAAACGCGGTTCGACGTGGAACACACCCCAGTCGAGAAACTGCCGGCGAATCTTCGGCGCACCTTCCAGCAGACGGAAGCTGTCCGGGTTGATCAACTGCAGCGGCAGGATCTCCGCCAGTTGCGCAGCGCTACGGGCATTCTGTCCGTCGATGCGGATCTGGAATTCGCCCTGACGGTCGCGGGAAATCCCCAGCGCGCTATGCCCGCCCTCAGCCAGTTCAACCTGGCCGAATACGGTGCAGGCCAATTGTTCGTACTGGATGACCGGCAACAGCCGCGTGCTACGAAACGAACGGGCAAGCCCCAGCAGGTGTATGGCTTCCAGAACACTGGTTTTGCCGCTGCCGTTGGCGCCGTAAAGAATATTGATGCGGGGAGAGGGGGAGAAGGTCACCGGGTGCAGATTGCGCACCGCGGTGACCGAAACACGACTTAAGGACATCCAGATTCAGCTGATTACAGACGCATCGGCATGACAACGTAAGCCGAGTCGTCATTGTCGGACTCTTGCACCAGCGCACTGCTGTTGGAGTCGGACAGGATCAGGCGAACCTGCTCGGTGGTCATCACGCCCAGCACGTCGAGCAGGTAGCTGACGTTGAAGCCGATTTCCAGGGAGCCGCCGTTGTATTCAACGCCCACTTCTTCTTCCGCTTCTTCCTGCTCCGGGTTGTTGGCCTGGATTTTCAACTGACCGCTGGCCAGTTGCAGACGGATGCCGCGGTACTTCTCGTTAGACAGGATCGCGGTGCGGCTGAACGCTTCGCGCAGCGCCTGACGATCGCCCAGCACCAGCTTGTCGCCGCCCTTCGGCAGTACGCGCTCGTAATCCGGGAATTTGCCGTCGACCAGTTTCGAGGTGAAGGTGAATTCACCCGTGGTCGCGCGGATGTGGTGCTGACCCAGGACAATGCTGACATTGCCGTCCGGTTCGGTGAGCAGACGCGCCAGTTCGAGGATACCCTTGCGTGGCACGATGACCTGGTGGCGATCCGGCTGACCGATATCGGCCTGCATCGAGCACATGGCGAGACGGTGACCGTCGGTGGCTACAGCGCGGATGATGCCGGCGGAAACCTCCAGCAACATGCCGTTGAGGTAATAACGCACGTCCTGCTGGGCCATGGCGAAACTGGTGCGCTCGATCAGGCGGCGCAGCTTGCTCTGCTCCAGGCTGCAGGTCAGCGAACCCGGGCCTTCCTCGACAGTCGGGAAATCGTTGGCCGGCAAGGTCGACAGAGTGAAACGACTGCGACCGGCCTTCACCACCAGCTTCTGCTCGTCGACCTTGATATCGATCAGCGCATCGTTGGGCAGGCTTTTGCAGATGTCCATCAGCTTGCGTGCAGGCACGGTGATGGAGCCTGTTTCAGCCGGCTCTTCAAGTTGCACACGACCGACCAGTTCGACTTCAAGGTCGGTACCGGTCAGCGACAGTTGCTGGCCTTCGACAACCAGCAGCACGTTGGAGAGTACCGGCAAGGTCTGTCGGCGCTCGACAACGCCTGCGACCAGTTGCAGGGGTTTCAACAGGGCTTCGCGTTGAATGGTGAAATGCATGGTCTAGTCCCTTGCCTTAATAAGCTGCGCTGGTGTTCATCAAGTGGTCAGTGTACGCAGCAGGTTCTTGTAGTCCTCGCGGATGTCCGCGTCGGATTCCTTAAGTTCGTTGATCTTGCGGCAGGCGTGCAACACGGTGGTGTGATCGCGGCCGCCAAACACATCGCCGATTTCCGGCAGGCTGTGGTTGGTCAGCTCCTTGGACAAGGCCATGGCCACCTGACGCGGACGAGCCACCGAGCGCGAACGGCGCTTGGACAGCAGGTCGGAGATCTTGATTTTGTAGTATTCGGCGACCGTGCGCTGAATGTTATCCACAGAGACCAGCTTGTCTTGCAACGCCAGCAGGTCTTTCAGCGATTCGCGAATCAACTCGATGGTGATGTCGCGCCCCATGAAGTGCGAGTGGGCAATCACGCGTTTCAGCGCGCCTTCCAGCTCACGGACATTGGAACGAATACGCTGGGCAATGAAAAATGCAGCGTCGTGGGGCAGCTCGACTTTGGCCTGGTCGGCCTTTTTCATCAGGATCGCCACACGGGTTTCCAGCTCTGGCGGCTCGACGGCCACCGTCAGCCCCCAGCCGAACCGGGACTTGAGGCGCTCTTCAAGGCCTTCGATTTCTTTCGGGTAGCGGTCACTGGTAAGAATGACTTGCTGACCGCCTTCAAGCAAAGCGTTGAAGGTGTGGAAAAACTCTTCCTGCGAGCGCTCTTTGCGGGCGAAGAACTGAATATCGTCGATCAGCAAGGCGTCCACCGAACGGTAGAAGCGCTTGAACTCGTTGATCGCATTCAGTTGCAGCGCCTTGACCATGTCAGCGACGAAACGCTCGGAATGCAGGTACACGACCTTGGCATTCGGGTTCTTCTTTAATAGATGGTTACCCACCGCATGCATCAAGTGGGTCTTACCCAGGCCGACGCCACCATAAAGGAAGAGTGGGTTGTAGCCGTGCTTGGGGTTGTCCGCCACTTGCCAGGCCGCTGCACGGGCGAGCTGGTTGGATTTACCCTCGACGAAATTTTCAAAGGTAAACGTGCGGTTCAGGTAGCTGGTGTGCTTGAGCGCGCCTTCCACCTGGACCGTGCGCTGTTCAGCGCGGACCGGGGCCTGTTGCGAAGCGGCGCCGGACATGGGGTCGAAACTGTCGCGAGACGGTTCATCGCTGACTTCGGGGCTTTTCTGCGTCGAGCGCTTGGCGGCCGGGGCTGGCGTCTGAGCTGGCGCCGGAGCGCTTACCGGCGCGGCATTGGCCTGAGCCTGGGACACCTGCGCGGCAGCCAGCGGCGCATTCGGCGCGGCACGCGGAGCGGAACTGCGTTTGCTGCCTATTAATAAGGAGAGCGCCGGCGCCATGCCGTTGCCATGCTCATCCAGCAGTTCAAGGACGCGCCCCAGGTACTTTTCATTGACCCAGTCGAGCACAAAACGGTTCGGTGCGTAGACGCGCAACTCGTCGCCTTCGGCTTCGACCTGTAGTGGACGGATCCAGGTGTTGAATTGTTGGGCAGGCAGCTCCTCGCGCAAAAGCTCCACGCACTGCTGCCAAAGTTCCACTGACACGGATATCCCCTAAGTTGAAAGCCGGTGAGGCAAAAACAAGCGGCCATTGTAGCGGCGAGCGGTTCACTTATCCACATGCAGGTTGCCCGCCGACCATGATTTATCAATGCCTTAAGTGATGTAAAAGCGACCAACGGTGTGTGCATAAGGTCTGTGGATAACCCCGACTGAGCTCACTGGACAACTGGGGGTTGAACTCGGTGGATAACCTGCCTGTGGATAAACAGCCATTCCACGCACAGCTTATCCGACAGCGCAGCACAGGCTTGTCACCGCTTACCACGGTAGTTGTCATTCTCTGTACACCTTGTATTCAAAGGCCTGATGGTACTTATCCACAGAGGAAGGCGGGTCTAGCTTTTATAAGCTTTACAGAAAAGCTTTAAATAATTCCCTTCTTTATTTTTATGTATACCGGGCAGGTGTTCTGGCAAAGACGAGCCTCGGATCTATTTATAAGGAAACGCTGGTTGGAAATTGACCTGAAGGCTTGCTTTCTCTAGAATCCCCGGTCTCTTAAAACGGGGGCCATTCCGGCCCGTTGTGGACGAACCAGGTAACACGACATGAAACGTACTTTCCAACCAAGCACTATCAAACGCGCTCGTACCCACGGTTTCCGTGCTCGCATGGCTACCAAGAACGGCCGCGCAGTTCTGTCGCGTCGTCGCGCCAAAGGTCGTGCGCGTCTGGCAGTTTGATAATCCGGTACTGGAGGTGAGTCAGGACTTCAGTCGGGAAAAGCGTCTGCTTACTCCCCGGCATTTCAAGGCAGTCTTTGACTCCCCTACCGGCAAGGTTCCGGGGAAAAATCTCCTGCTCCTTGCACGCAACAACGATCTTGATCACCCCCGTCTCGGGCTGGTTATCGGGAAAAAGAGCGTAAAGCTCTCCGTTGAGCGCAATCGCCTCAAACGTCTGATGCGCGAATCGTTCCGTCTGCACCAGGATTCACTGGTCGGCTGGGATATCGTTATCGTCGCGCGCAAAGGTTTGGGTGATGTAGAAAACCCCGAATTGATTCAGCATTTCGGCAAACTCTGGAAGCGTCTGGCACGCAGCAAGCCCGTTCCGGCAGTCAAAACCGAAACTGTAGGGGTAGACAGTACCGATGCGTAAACTGGCCCTCGTTCCGATCCAGTTTTATCGTTATGCCATTAGTCCTTTAATGGCCAGCCACTGTCGTTTCTACCCCAGTTGTTCCTGCTACGCGTATGAAGCCATTGAAAATCATGGCCTTCTGCGCGGTGGCTGGCTGACCTTTCGTCGTTTAGGTCGCTGTCATCCGTGGAATCCCGGTGGTTATGACCCGGTTCCACCTATCCCTACCTCCCGTTCTTCTTCGATGGCCGAGTAATCATGGATATCAAACGCACGATCCTGATCGTCGCCCTGGCAATCGTGTCCTACGTCATGGTTCTTAAATGGAACCAGGACTATGGCCAGGCTGCCCTGCCGACTCAGAATGTTGCTTCCAGTACGACTACATCCGGTTTGCCGGACACCGCCACAGGCACTAATGCTGCTGCCAGTGACGATATTCCGCGTGCCGCCAGCGATACCAGCGCACCTGCCGAAACGCCGGTCGCCGCCAGCAAGGATCTGATCCAGATCAAGACCGACGTGCTCGATCTGGCGATCGATCCACAAGGTGGCGACGTTGCCCAACTGACTCTGCCGCTGTATCCGCGTCGTCAGGATCGTCCTGATGTGCCGTTCCAGCTGTTCGATAACGGTGGCGAGCGTGTTTATCTGGCACAAAGCGGTCTGATCGGCACCAACGGCCCGGATGCAAACCCGGCCGGTCGTCCGGTTTACTCCTCGGAAAAGAAGACTTATCAACTGGCTGACGGTCAGGACCAACTGGTCGTTGACCTGAAATTCAGCAAGGACGGCGTCAACTACATCAAGCGTTTCACGCTGAAACGCGGCCTGTACGACGTAGCCGTTTCCTACATTGTGGATAACCAGAGCGCTCAGCCCTGGAACGGCGCAATGTTTGCCCAGTTGAAGCGCGACGCCAGCGCTGATCCTTCGTCGACTACGGCGACCGGTACCGCGACTTACCTGGGCGCTGCCCTGTGGACAAGTTCGGAGCCGTACAAGAAAGTCTCCATGAAGGACATGGACAAGGCGCAGCTCAAGGAAACCGTCACCGGTGGTTGGGTGGCCTGGCTGCAACACTACTTCGTGACCGCGTGGATTCCGGCGAAGGGCGAGAACAATATCGTCCAGACCCGTAAGGACAGCAAAGGCAACTACATCATCGGTTACACCGGTCCGACGTTGACCGCTGCTCCGGGTGCCAAGGTTGAAACCAGCGCTGTGCTGTACGCCGGCCCGAAAAGCCAGGCCGTGCTGAAAGAGTTGTCCCCAGGTCTGGAACTGACCGTCGACTACGGCATACTGTGGTTCATTGCCCAGCCAATCTTTTGGTTGCTGCAACACATCCACGCCATTGTCGGTAACTGGGGCTGGTCGATCATCTTCCTGACCATGCTGATCAAAGGGATCTTCTTCCCGCTGTCGGCCGCCAGCTACAAATCGATGGCGCGCATGCGTGCCGTGGCGCCGAAACTGGCTGCACTGAAAGAGCAACATGGCGATGACCGGCAGAAAATGTCGCAAGCCATGATGGAGCTGTACAAGAAAGAGAAGATCAACCCGCTGGGCGGCTGCTTGCCGATCCTGGTGCAGATGCCGGTTTTCCTTTCGCTGTACTGGGTGCTGCTGGAAAGCGTGGAAATGCGCCAGGCGCCGTTCATGCTGTGGATCACTGACCTGTCGATCAAGGATCCGTTCTTCATTCTGCCGATCATCATGGGCGCAACCATGTTTATCCAGCAGCAGCTGAACCCGACACCTCCGGATCCGATGCAGGCGAAGGTCATGAAAATGATGCCAATCATCTTCACCTTCTTCTTCCTGTGGTTCCCGGCCGGTCTGGTGCTGTACTGGGTGGTGAACAACTGCCTGTCGATTGCACAGCAGTGGTACATCACGCGTAAGATCGAAGCGGCGACGAAGAAAGCCGAGGCGTAACTTGCACTGTGGATAACACCACTCAAAACGCCCCCTAGTGGGGCGTTTTGCTATCTGCCACTTTTGTCTGGATTCCGGTTTATGAGCACACCTCGTGAAACCATTGCCGCTGTCGCCACCGCCCAAGGTCGCGGCGGTGTGGGCATCGTCCGTATTTCCGGGCCGTTGGCCAGCGTGGCGGCGAAAGCCATCAGCGGCCGCGAACTTAAACCGCGTTACGCACATTACGGTCCATTTTTCAGTGATGGTCAGCAGGTGCTTGATGAAGGTCTGGCCCTATATTTCCCCGGGCCGAACTCGTTCACCGGCGAAGACGTGCTGGAACTGCAGGGCCATGGCGGTCCGATCGTTCTGGACATGCTGCTCAAGCGCTGCCTGGAACTGGGCTGTCGTTTGGCGCGGCCGGGGGAATTCAGCGAGCGGGCGTTCCTCAATGACAAACTCGATCTGGCTCAGGCCGAGGCGATTGCTGATTTGATCGAGGCCAGTTCTGCCCAGGCTGCGCGTAACGCTTTGCGTTCATTGCAGGGCGCGTTTTCCCAGCGTGTGCATAACCTGACCGAACAGCTGATCGGCCTGCGTATTTACGTCGAGGCCGCCATCGACTTCCCGGAAGAGGAAATCGACTTTCTCGCCGATGGCCATGTTCTGAGCATGCTCGACAAGGTGCGTGACGAGTTATCCACAGTCCTCCGCGAAGCCGGGCAGGGTGCCTTGTTGCGCGACGGCATGACCGTGGTCATTGCCGGCCGGCCGAACGCCGGCAAATCGAGTCTGCTCAATGCCCTGGCGGGTCGCGAAGCAGCGATCGTGACCGAAATCGCCGGCACGACCCGGGATATCCTGCGCGAACATATCCACATCGATGGTATGCCGCTGCACGTTGTCGACACCGCAGGCCTTCGTGATACCGACGATCATGTGGAAAAGATCGGCGTCGAGCGCGCATTGAAGGCTATCGGTGAAGCGGACCGCGTTTTGTTGGTCGTCGATGCAACCGCACCGGAAGCGCTGGATCCGTTTGCACTTTGGCCAGAATTTCTGGAAACCCGACCAGATCCGGCAAAAGTTACCCTGATCCGCAACAAAGCGGACCTGACGGGTGAAGCGATTACCCTGGATACCAGTGAGGATGGCCATGTGACGATCAGTCTCAGCGCCAAGTCCGCCGAAGGACTGGACCTGTTGCGAGACCATCTCAAGGCCTGCATGGGTTACGAGCAGACCTCAGAGAGCAGCTTCAGCGCACGCCGTCGGCATCTCGAAGCGTTGCGCCACGCCAGTGCGGCGCTGGAACACGGCCGTGCGCAGCTGACCCTGGCAGGCGCGGGAGAACTGCTGGCCGAGGACTTGCGCCAGGCTCAGCATTCCCTGGGGGAAATCACTGGCGCGTTTAGCTCTGATGATCTGTTGGGAAGGATCTTTTCCAGCTTCTGCATCGGCAAATAGTCCCTTCGCTACTCCCGGCAGGTCCGCTCGCGACCTGCCATCTCCCCTCTCAGCATTATTTTCGCTCGCTGTTTGTCTGACTTTTCGGTCCCGACAAGGATTTTCTGCGTCCGCGATTCGCCTTTTCAGTCAATATCTGTGGATTAAGCCCTGTGAATAACTGCCGCTAAGGTCGGTTGATAACAGGGCCTGAAAACTGGATATAAACCCCTCTGTGGATAACAACCTCTTTCATCCACAGGCTTACACCGGTTATCCAAGCCCCTCACTGGCACATGGTCACAGGGTTTTGAATCTCTGTACACATTGAATAATAAGGCCTGCGGCGATCTATCCACAGAAAGGTTGCCCAGTAAGAGTAAACATAAAAACAAAGGTTTTATAAATTTCTCTCTTTTTTATTCTTTTAATCTCGAGTTCTCCACAGCTGGTTAAATTTTGTGCAAAGGGTTCTTTAGGAAGGGCGAAGTCCCTATACTTATCGACCAGGTCCAGAAACCTGATCTCAAACTAATTCCTGAATGACCTACATAAGCAGGCACGAGGTGCGTGGTGGATTTCCCTTCCCGTTTTGAAGTGATCGTCATCGGCGGCGGTCATGCCGGTACCGAGGCAGCACTGGCCTCAGCACGTATGGGGGCAAAAACCCTGTTGCTGACGCATAACGTGGAAACCCTCGGTGCAATGAGTTGCAACCCGGCCATTGGTGGCATTGGCAAAAGCCATCTGGTCAAGGAAATCGACGCCCTCGGCGGCGCGATGGCCATGGCCACCGATAAGGGCGGCATCCAGTTTCGCGTGTTGAACAGCCGCAAAGGCCCTGCCGTACGGGCGACCCGTGCGCAAGCCGACCGGATTTTGTACAAAGCCGCTGTCCGCGAAATCCTCGAAAACCAGCCGAACCTGTGGATATTTCAACAGGCTGCTGATGACTTGATCGTTGAGCAGGATCAGGTGCGCGGCGTTGTCACCCAAATGGGTCTGCGGTTCTTCGCCGATTCCGTGGTGTTGACCACCGGCACGTTCCTCGGTGGACTTATCCACATCGGTTTGCAGAATTTCTCCGGCGGCCGCGCTGGTGATCCGCCATCCATCGCTCTGGCCCACCGTCTGCGTGAGTTGCCATTGCGGGTAGGCCGCTTGAAAACCGGTACGCCGCCGCGCATCGACGGCAAGTCTGTGGATTTCTCGGTGATGACCGAGCAACCTGGCGATACGCCGATCCCGGTGATGTCGTTCATGGGCAACAAGGAACAGCATCCGCGGCAAGTCAGTTGCTGGATCACGCATACCAACGCTCGCACCCACGAAATCATCGCGGCGAACCTCGACCGTTCGCCGATGTACTCGGCTGCCGGTGAAATCGAAGGCGTCGGCCCGCGTTATTGCCCGTCGATCGAAGACAAGATCCACCGCTTTGCCGACAAGGAAAGCCATCAGGTGTTCATCGAGCCGGAAGGTCTGACTACCCATGAGCTGTATCCGAACGGGATATCCACAAGCTTGCCGTTCGACGTGCAATTGCAGATCGTGCAATCGATCCGCGGCATGGAAAACGCGCACATCGTGCGTCCGGGTTATGCGATCGAGTACGATTATTTCGATCCGCGCGATCTGAAGTACAGCCTCGAAACCAAAGTCATCGCCGGTCTGTTCTTCGCCGGGCAGATCAACGGCACCACCGGTTACGAAGAAGCCGGCGCCCAGGGTTTGCTCGCGGGGGCCAATGCCGCGTTGCGCGCCAAAGGCAAGGAAGCCTGGTGCCCGCGCCGCGATGAGGCGTACATCGGTGTGTTGGTCGACGACCTGATCACCCTCGGTACCCAAGAGCCGTACCGCATGTTCACGTCCCGCGCCGAGTACCGCCTGATCCTGCGTGAGGACAACGCCGACCTGCGTCTGACCGAAAAAGGTCGCGAGCTCGGCCTGGTCGATGACGCGCGTTGGGCGGCCTTCTGCAAGAAGCGCGAGAGCATCGAGCTCGAAGAACAGCGTCTGAAAAGCACTTGGGTTCGTCCGGGCACGCCGCAGGGCGAAGCGATTGCGGCAAAATTCGGCACACCGCTGACCCACGAATACAACCTGCTCAATCTCTTGAGTCGTCCGGAAATCGACTACGCTGGTCTGGTCGAAGTGACCGGGCAGGGCGCAGAGGATCCACAGGTCGCCGAGCAGGTCGAGATCAAGACCAAATACGCCGGTTACATCGACCGTCAGCAGGACGAAATCGCCCGTCTGCGCGCCAGCGAAGACACGAAACTGCCTGTGGATATCGATTACACCAACATTTCCGGTCTCTCCAAGGAGATCCAGAGCAAGCTCGGTGCAACGCGTCCAGAGACGCTGGGCCAGGCTTCGCGGATTCCGGGTGTAACCCCGGCGGCGATTTCGCTGCTGATGATTCATTTGAAAAAACGCGGCGCGGGCCGTCAGTTGGAGCAAAGCGCTTGAGTTCTAAGGTCACTTCGCAGCACGCCGAAGAGTTATCCACAGGAGCCCGCGCGCTCGGTGTCAATCTGACGGAAACCCAGCATGAATTGCTGCTGGGTTACCTGGCCCTGTTGATCAAATGGAACCAGGCCTACAACCTGACCGCCGTGCGCGATCCGGATGAAATGGTTTCTCGTCACTTGCTCGACAGCCTCAGCGTGATGTCGTTTATCGAAAACGGCCGTTGGCTCGATGTCGGCAGTGGCGGCGGCATGCCCGGTATCCCGCTGGCGATCCTGTATCCGGACTCGCAAGTGACCTGTCTGGACAGTAACGGCAAGAAAACCCGCTTCCTGACTCAGGTCAAACTCGAACTGAACCTGGATAACCTCCAGGTTATCCACAGTCGTGTCGAAGCGTTCCAGCCTGATCAGCCGTTCAACGGGATCATTTCCCGGGCGTTCAGCAGCATGGAAAACTTCACCCACTGGACGCGTCACTTGGGCGATGCCAATACACGCTGGCTGGCAATGAAGGGCGTTCATCCGGCCGATGAGCTGGTAGCATTGCCGGCAGACTTCAAACTCGATAGCGAACACGCCCTGGCCGTACCCGGTTGCCAAGGCCAACGCCATCTGCTGATACTGCGCCGCACGGCATGATTGGGAACACAAGCAAGAATGGCTAAGGTATTCGCGATAGCGAACCAGAAGGGTGGTGTGGGCAAGACCACCACCTGCATCAACCTCGCAGCATCCCTGGTCGCTACCAAGCGCCGGGTGCTGTTGATCGATCTCGATCCACAGGGCAACGCCACCATGGGTAGCGGTGTGGATAAACACGGCCTGGAAAACTCGGTCTACGACCTGCTGATCGGCGAATGCGATCTGGCCCAGGCCATGCACTACTCCGAGCATGGCGGTTATCAGTTGCTGCCGGCCAACCGCGACCTGACGGCGGCCGAAGTGGTGCTGCTGGAAATGCAGATGAAGGAAAGCCGCCTGCGCAGTGCCCTGGCGCCGATCCGTGATAATTACGATTACATCCTGATCGACTGCCCGCCGTCGCTGTCGATGCTCACGCTCAACGCACTGGTTGCCGCTGACGGGGTGATTATCCCCATGCAGTGCGAATACTTTGCGCTCGAAGGGTTGAGCGACCTTGTGGATAACATCAAACGCATCGCCGAGCTGCTGAACCCAAACCTGAAGGTCGAAGGTTTGCTGCGCACCATGTACGACCCGCGCCTGAGCCTGATGAACGACGTCTCGGCGCAGCTCAAGGAACACTTTGGCGAGCAGCTCTACGACACGGTGATCCCGCGCAACATCCGCCTGGCCGAAGCGCCAAGCTACGGCATGCCGGCGCTGGCCTACGACAAGCAATCGCGCGGCGCGCTGGCCTATCTGGCGTTGGCGGGTGAGATGGTTCGCCGTCAGCGCAAAAATTCACGCACCGCCGCCGCTCAGGCAATTTAAGGAATCCCCATGGCCGTCAAGAAACGAGGTCTCGGACGTGGACTGGATGCACTGCTGAGTGGTCCGACGGTCAGCGCGCTGGAAGAACAAGCTGCGCAGGCCGATACCCGCGAACTGCAACACCTGCCGCTGGATTTGCTGCAGCGTGGCAAATATCAGCCACGCCGCGACATGGACCCGCAGGCGCTGGAAGAACTGGCGTCGTCGATCAAGGCCCAAGGCGTCATGCAGCCTATCGTGGTGCGCCCGATTGGCGGCGGTCGCTATGAGATCATCGCCGGTGAGCGACGCTGGCGAGCCAGCCAGCAGGCCGGGCAGGAAACGATCCCGGCCATGGTTCGCGATGTACCGGACGAGACCGCTATTGCCATCGCGCTGATCGAGAACATCCAGCGCGAAGACCTCAATCCGATCGAAGAAGCGGTTGCCCTGCAGCGCTTGCAGCAGGAGTTCCAGCTGACCCAGCAACAAGTGGCTGACGCTGTGGGTAAGTCGCGGGTGACTGTGGCTAACCTGTTGCGACTTATTGCACTGCCGGAAGTCATCAAGACCATGCTGTCCCACGGCGACCTGGAAATGGGTCATGCCCGTGCTTTGCTCGGTCTGCCGGACAATCAGCAGGTTGAAGGGGCGCGACATGTTGTCGCACGAGGGCTGACCGTGCGCCAAACCGAGGCACTGGTTCGTCAGTGGTTGAGTGGCAAACCGGAGCCTGTTGAAGCAAGCAAACCCGACCCGGACATCGCTCGCCTCGAGCAGCGCCTGGCCGAGCGCCTAGGCTCTGCGGTGCAGATTCGCCATGGCAAGAAGGGCAAAGGACAACTGGTGATTGGTTATAACTCGCTCGATGAGCTGCAAGGCGTGCTCGCACACATTCGCTGAAACAATTCCTCATGTAGCGCGCAGTCGGAAATCACTACCTGACAGTTGAATAGGGGCAGAACCGCCCCTATACTCTGCGCGCATTTTGTCGGCACAAATTATGCCAAGTTATTGAATTCTGGCAGCCGACCATTGGAGAGCAAACGTGATGGAAACCCGCAAGCCAAACCGCCTGCCCTTCCATCGCCTGGCAGTTTTTCCGGTGCTGATGGCTCAATTTGTCATTTTGCTCATTGCCGCTTTGGCGCTCTGGCAATGGCATGGAGTCGTTGCCGGATACTCGGGACTTTGCGGAGGCCTGATAGCCTTGCTGCCCAATGTTTATTTCGCTCACAAGGCATTTCGGTTTTCCGGCGCCCGAGCAGCCCAGTCCATCGTCCGGTCTTTTTATGCCGGCGAGGCAGGCAAACTGATTTTGACGGCAGTGCTGTTTGCACTGGTGTTTGCAGGTGTGAAGCCACTGGCGCCGATAGCAGTATTCGGCGTGTTCGTGCTGACTCAGTCGGTCAGCTGGTTCGCTCCCCTGCTGATGAGAACAAGACTTTCGAGACCTTAGGGCGTTTGAGGCAACCATGGCAGAGACAACCGCTTCGGGCTATATCCAGCACCACTTGCAGAACCTGACTTTCGGTCAGCTACCCAACGGCGGCTGGGGCTTTGCCCACACCGCAGCAGAAGCCAAGGAAATGGGCTTCTGGGCTTTCCACGTCGATACTCTCGGCTGGTCGGTCGCGCTGGGTCTGATCTTCGTTCTTCTTTTCCGCATGGCGGCAAGGAAAGCGACTTCGGGTCAGCCGGGTGCCTTGCAGAACTTCGTTGAAGTATTGGTCGAATTCGTCGATGGCAGCGTGAAAGACAGCTTCCATGGCCGTAGCCCGGTGATTGCACCGCTGGCACTGACCATCTTCGTCTGGGTGTTCCTGATGAACGCTGTCGACCTGGTACCGGTCGACTGGATTCCTCAGCTGGCCATCCTGATCTCCGGTGATGCGCACATCCCGTTCCGCGCCGTGTCGACGACCGACCCGAACGCGACCCTGGGCATGGCCTTCTCGGTGTTCGCACTGATCATCTTCTACAGCATCAAGGTCAAGGGCATCGGCGGCTTCATCGGCGAACTGACCCTGCACCCGTTCGGCAGCAAGAACATTTTCGTTCAGGCCCTGCTGATCCCGGTGAACTTCCTGCTGGAGTTCGTGACCCTGATCGCCAAGCCGATCTCTCTGGCTCTGCGTCTGTTCGGCAACATGTATGCCGGCGAGCTGGTGTTCATTCTGATCGCTGTGATGTTCGGCAGCGGCCTGCTCTGGCTGAGTGGCCTGGGCGTTGTTCTGCAGTGGGCGTGGGCTGTGTTCCACATCCTGATCATCACCCTGCAGGCGTTCATCTTCATGATGCTGACCATCGTCTACCTGTCGATGGCGCACGAAGAAAACCATTAAGACCAGTCTCGACTAGTCTGATGTCCTTCCCGGTAAAACGGGAAGGGGCTCCTGACGGGGCATCTGAAACGATTTGTTTTACCGCTTTAATCTAAAAAACCTAAACCATACGACGTAAAAGTCGGGAGGAAAGATGGAAACTGTAGTTGGTCTAACCGCTATCGCTGTTGCACTGTTGATCGGCCTGGGCGCACTGGGTACCGCAATTGGTTTCGGCCTGCTGGGCGGCAAGTTCCTGGAAGGCGCCGCGCGTCAGCCAGAAATGGTGCCAATGCTGCAAGTTAAAATGTTCATCGTTGCCGGTCTGCTCGACGCCGTAACCATGATCGGTGTTGGTATCGCTCTGTTCTTCACCTTTGCGAACCCGTTCGTTGGTCAGATCGCTGGCTGATTACTCGGATATTCCGGGTAATTTGGTGTGATGGACAACGTAACTGCGAGGTGTTGGCGTGAACATTAATGCGACCCTGATTGGCCAGTCCGTTGCGTTCCTGATTTTTGTACTGTTCTGCATGAAGTATGTATGGCCACCGGTCATCGCTGCTCTGCACGAACGTCAAAAGAAGATCGCTGATGGTCTGGACGCTGCCAGCCGTGCAGCTCGCGACCTGGAGTTGGCCCAAGAAAAAGCGGGTCAGCAACTGCGCGAAGCGAAAGCTCAGGCAGCTGAAATCATCGAGCAAGCCAAGAAACGCGGTAACCAGATCGTCGAAGAGGCTGTTGAAAAAGCCCGTATCGACGCTGACCGTGTGAAGGTTCAGGCTCAAGCCGAGATCGAACAGGAACTGAACAGCGTCAAAGACAAGCTGCGTGCCCAAGTGGGCTTGCTGGCTGTTGGCGGCGCCGAGAAGATCCTGGGTGCCACAATCGATCAAAACGCGCACGCAGAGCTGGTTAACCAACTGGCTGCTGAAATCTAAGCGAGGGCGATCATGGCAGAACTGACCACGTTGGCCCGACCTTACGCTAAGGCGGCCTTCGAGCACGCTCAGGCCCACCAGCAACTGGCCAATTGGTCAGCCATGCTCGGCCTGGCAGCGGCGGTGTCGCAAGACGACACCCTGCAGCGCGTGCTCAAGGCCCCGCGACTGACGAGCGCAGAAAAGGCCGCCACGTTCATTGACGTGTGCGGCGACAAGTTTGATGAAAAGGCACGCAATTTCATCAACGTCGTTGCCGAAAACGACCGTCTCCTGCTTCTGCCGGAGATCGCCGCTCTGTTCGACCTGTACAAGGCCGAACAAGAGAAATCGGTAGACGTTGAAGTCACCAGTGCTTTCGCATTGAACCAAGAACAGCAAGACAAACTCGCCAAGGTTCTCAGTGCACGACTCAACCGGGAAGTGCGCCTGCAAGTTGCGGAGGATGCTGCCCTTATAGGTGGTGTCGTTATCCGCGCCGGCGACCTGGTTATCGATGGCTCGATTCGCGGCAAAATCGCGAAACTTGCCGAAGCATTGAAATCTTGAGTTTGAAGGGGCAGCAGAGCAATGCAGCAACTCAATCCTTCCGAAATAAGTGAAATTATCAAGGGCCGCATCGACAAGCTCGATGTGACCTCCCAAGCCCGTAACGAAGGCACTGTCGTCAGCGTATCTGACGGCATCGTGCGGATTCACGGTCTGGCCGACGTCATGTACGGCGAGATGATCGAGTTTCCGGGCGGCGTCTACGGTATGGCCCTCAACCTGGAGCAGGACTCCGTAGGTGCCGTAGTATTGGGCTCCTACCAGTCGCTGGCTGAAGGCATGAGCGCCAAGTGCACCGGCCGCATCCTTGAAGTTCCTGTTGGTAAGGAATTGCTGGGCCGCGTAGTCGATGCACTGGGTAACCCTGTTGACGGCAAAGGTCCACTGGGCAACACCGAGACCGACGCGGTCGAGAAAGTTGCTCCAGGCGTGATCTGGCGTAAGTCGGTAGACCAGCCTGTACAGACTGGCTACAAGGCTGTCGATGCCATGATTCCTGTCGGCCGTGGCCAGCGTGAGCTGATCATCGGTGACCGTCAGATCGGTAAGACCGCTCTGGCAATCGACGCGATCATCAACCAGAAAGACAGCGGCATTTTCTGCGTCTACGTAGCCATCGGTCAGAAGCAATCGACCATCGCCAACGTGGTTCGCAAGCTGGAAGAAAACGGCGCCCTGGCCAACACGATCATCGTGGCTGCCAGTGCTTCGGAATCTCCTGCGCTGCAATTCCTGGCACCGTACTCCGGTTGCACCATGGGTGAATTCTTCCGTGACCGCGGTGAAGACGCGCTGATCGTTTATGACGATCTGTCCAAGCAAGCAGTGGCTTACCGCCAGATTTCCCTGCTGCTGCGCCGTCCACCAGGCCGTGAAGCTTACCCAGGCGACGTGTTCTATCTCCACTCCCGTCTGCTGGAGCGCGCATCCCGCGTTTCGGAAGAATACGTAGAGAAGTTCACCAACGGCGCAGTGACCGGCAAAACCGGTTCCCTGACCGCACTGCCGATCATCGAAACCCAGGCTGGCGACGTTTCCGCGTTCGTTCCGACCAACGTGATTTCCATCACCGACGGTCAGATCTTCCTGGAATCGGCCATGTTCAACTCGGGCATCCGCCCTGCAGTGAACGCCGGTGTTTCGGTATCCCGTGTGGGTGGTGCCGCTCAGACCAAGATCATCAAGAAGCTCTCCGGTGGTATCCGTACCGCTCTGGCTCAGTACCGTGAGCTGGCGGCATTCGCCCAGTTCGCTTCTGACCTGGACGAAGCGACCCGTAAGCAACTTGAGCATGGTCAGCGCGTTACCGAGCTGATGAAGCAGAAGCAATACGCACCAATGTCGATCGCTGACATGGCGCTGTCGCTGTATGCCGCTGAGCGTGGGTTCCTGACTGACATTGAAATCGCCAAGATCGGCAGCTTCGAACAAGCGCTGATTGCTTTCTTCAACCGCGATCACGCCGATTTGATGGCCAAGATCAACGTTAAAGGTGACTTCAATGACGAAATCGACGCTGGCATGAAAGCCGGTATCGAGAAGTTCAAGGCCACCCAAACCTGGTAAGCCGCAGCGGGAGCCGCGAGGCTCCCGCTTGCTAACCTGATAGGTGTTACATGGCAGGCGCAAAAGAGATTCGCAGTAAGATTGCGAGCATCAAAAGCACGCAAAAGATTACCAGCGCCATGGAAAAAGTGGCGGTCAGCAAAATGCGCAAGGCACAAATGCGCATGGCTGCTAGCCGTCCTTATGCGGAGCGTATCCGCCAGGTAATTGGGCATCTGGCCAACGCCAACCCGGAATACCGCCACCCGTTCATGATCGACCGCGAAATCAAGCGCGTCGGTTATGTCGTCGTGAGCAGTGACCGTGGTTTGTGCGGCGGCTTGAACACCAACCTGTTCAAGGCCCTGGTCAAGGACATGGCGGTAAACCGCGAAAACGGCGTCGAGATTGATCTGTGTGTAGTCGGTAGCAAGGGTGCGGCCTTTTTCCGCAACTTCGGCGGTAACGTCGTTGCAGCTATCAGCCACCTGGGTGAAGAGCCGTCGATCAATGATCTGATCGGCAGCGTCAAGGTGATGCTGGATGCCTACCTGGACGGCCGTATTGACCGCCTGTCCGTGGTGTCCAACAAGTTCATCAACACCATGACGCAACAGCCTACCGTGGAGCAGTTGATTCCATTGGTGGCGACCCCGGATCAGGATCTCAAGCACCACTGGGACTATCTCTACGAACCGGACGCCAAAGAGCTGCTTGACGGCTTGATGGTCCGTTACGTCGAGTCGCAGGTCTACCAGGCGGTGGTCGAGAACAACGCGGCTGAACAGGCTGCGCGGATGATCGCGATGAAGAACGCTACCGACAACGCCGGTGATTTGATCAGCGATTTGCAGCTGATCTACAACAAGGCGCGTCAGGCTGCGATCACCCAAGAGATCTCGGAAATCGTCGGCGGCGCTGCCGCGGTTTAACGGTTCAAATATTCAGAGGATCCAGCTATGAGTAGCGGACGTATCGTTCAAATCATCGGCGCCGTTATCGACGTGGAATTTCCACGCGACAGCGTACCGAGCATCTACAACGCGCTGAAAGTAGTGAGCGCGGCTGAAACCACCCTGGAAGTTCAGCAGCAGCTGGGCGATGGCGTGGTTCGCACCATTGCGATGGGTTCCACCGAAGGCTTGAAGCGCGGTCTGGAAGTCACCGACTCTGGCGCAGCCATCTCCGTACCGGTCGGTAAAGCGACTCTGGGCCGGATCATGGACGTCCTCGGCAACCCGATCGACGAAGCTGGCCCGATCGACACCGAAGAGCGTTGGGGCATTCACCGTCCAGCACCTTCGTTCGCTGAACAAGCGGGCGGCAACGACCTGCTGGAAACCGGCATCAAGGTTATCGACCTGGTTTGCCCGTTCGCCAAGGGCGGTAAAGTCGGTCTGTTCGGTGGTGCCGGTGTAGGCAAAACCGTAAACATGATGGAACTGATCCGTAACATCGCCATCGAGCACAGCGGTTATTCCGTGTTCGCCGGTGTGGGTGAGCGTACTCGTGAGGGTAACGACTTCTACCACGAGATGAAGGACTCCAACGTTCTGGACAAAGTGGCACTGGTTTACGGTCAGATGAACGAGCCGCCGGGTAACCGTCTGCGCGTAGCACTGACCGGCCTGACCATGGCCGAGAAGTTCCGTGACGAAGGTAACGACGTTCTGCTGTTCGTCGACAACATCTATCGTTACACCCTGGCCGGTACCGAAGTATCCGCACTGCTGGGCCGTATGCCTTCGGCAGTAGGTTACCAGCCGACCCTGGCCGAAGAGATGGGCGTTCTGCAGGAACGTATCACTTCGACCAAGGAAGGTTCGATCACGTCGATCCAGGCGGTATACGTACCGGCGGACGACTTGACCGACCCGTCGCCAGCGACCACCTTCGCCCACTTGGACGCCACCGTCGTTCTGTCCCGTGACATCGCTTCCCTGGGTATCTACCCGGCGGTAGATCCACTGGATTCGACTTCGCGCCAGCTGGACCCGAACGTGATCGGCCAGGACCACTACGACACCGCTCGCGGCGTCCAGTACGTTCTGCAGCGTTACAAAGAGCTGAAAGACATCATCGCGATCCTGGGTATGGACGAGCTGTCGGAAGCCGACAAACAGTTGGTAAACCGTGCTCGTAAGATCCAGCGCTTCTTGTCGCAGCCGTTCTTCGTGGCTGAAGTCTTCACCGGTGCCTCGGGTAAATACGTTTCCCTGAAAGACACCATTGCTGGCTTCAAAGGCATCCTCAACGGTGACTACGACCACCTGCCAGAACAAGCGTTCTACATGGTTGGCGGCATCGAAGAAGCGATCGAGAAAGCCAAGAAACTGTAATCCCGGCGCCCGGCAACGGGCGCTAATTTAGGTTGAGGCAATCAGATGGCTATGACAGTCCATTGCGATATCGTCAGCGCGGAAGGGGAAATCTTTTCCGGCCTGGTCGAGATGGTGATTGCGCACGGTGCACTGGGTGATCTTGGTATCGCTCTGGGTCACGCGCCGCTGATCACTAATCTCAAGCCGGGTCCGATCCGCCTGATCAAGCAAGGCGGGGAAGCCGAGGTGTTCTACATCTCCGGTGGTTTCCTCGAGGTTCAGCCGAACATGGTCAAGGTGCTTGCCGATACTGTGCAACGTGCCGCCGATCTGGATGAAGCTCAGGCTCAGGCAGCGCTCAAGGCTGCCGAGAATGCGCTGAACGAAAAAGGCGCGGACTTCGACTACGGCGCCGCTGCCACACGTCTGGCCGAGGCTGCAGCCCAGCTGCGCACCGTCCAGCAGATCCGCAAGAAGTTTGGCGGTTAATCCGTCAGCCGCTTGTTGTGCGATTGATAAAAAAGGGTAGCCTCGGCTACCCTTTTTTCTTTTCAGAATTTCAAACCCCGGTCGCAGTTGCTGACCACCCAGGATTGGTAGCCAGTCATGTCTCTCGAAATCGTTATTCTCGCGGCCGGTCAAGGCACTCGTATGCGCTCGGCACTGCCGAAGGTATTGCACCCGATTGCCGGCAACTCCATGCTGGGTCATGTTATCCACAGTGCGCGGCAACTTGATCCACAGCGCATTCATGTGGTCATTGGCCATGGTGCCGATGCGGTACGCGAGCGCCTGGCCACCGACGATCTGAACTTCGTTCTGCAGGACCAGCAACTGGGTACGGGTCACGCCACGGCTCAAGCAGTGCCATTCATCAGCGCCGACACGGTATTGATCCTCTATGGTGACGTGCCTTTGATCGAAGTTGAGACCCTGCAGCGCCTGCTCAAGCATGTCGTGCCCGGGCAGATGGGTTTGCTCACTGTTGAGCTGGACGATCCGACCGGTTATGGCCGCATCGTGCGCGACGCTGATGGCAAAGTTGCGGCGATCGTAGAACACAAAGATGCCAGCGAAGCACAGCGGGCAATTACCGAAGGCAACACTGGAATCCTCGCCGTGCCGGCCAATCGCCTGGCCGACTGGATGAGTCGCCTGTCGAACAACAATGCCCAGGGCGAGTATTACCTGACCGACGTGATCGAGATGGCGGTCAGCGACGGTCTGGTGGTGGCCACCGAACAGCCGCACGATCCGATGGAAGTGCAGGGTGCCAACGATCGCAAACAGCTGGCCGAGCTGGAGCGTCATTACCAGTTGCGTGCCGGTCGCCGTTTGATGGCGCAAGGCGTGACCCTGCGTGACCCGGCGCGCTTCGATGTGCGCGGTGAAGTCACTGTGGGCCGCGACGTACTGATCGATATCAACGTGATCCTCGAAGGTCATGTGGTGATCGAAGACGACGTTGTCATCGGCCCGAATTGCGTAATCAAGGACAGCACCCTGCGTAAAGGCGTAGTGGTCAAGGCCAACAGCCACATCGAAGGCGCTGTGCTGGGGGAGGGCAGCGATGCCGGCCCGTTCGCGCGGCTGCGTCCTGGCACGGTGCTCGAAGCACGCGCGCATGTGGGTAACTTTGTCGAGTTGAAAAACGCTCACCTGGGCGAGGGCGCCAAGGCCGGGCACCTGACCTACCTGGGCGATGCCGAAATCGGCGCGCGCACCAACATCGGGGCGGGCACCATCACTTGCAACTACGACGGCGCCAACAAGTGGAAAACCGTATTGGGTACGGACGTGTTCATCGGATCGAACAATTCGCTGGTCGCGCCTGTGGATATCTCCAACGGTGCAACCACCGCGGCCGGTTCGACCATTACGCAGAATGTGGATAACGCGCAATTGGCCGTTGGCCGTGCACGGCAAAAGAACATCGACGGCTGGAAGCGGCCGGAAAAGATCAAGAAAGACTGAGTTATCCACAGCGGAAAATATGTGGGAGCGGGCTTGCTCGCGAATGCGGTGTATCAGGTGCACATTTGGCACTGACACTCCGCATTCGCGAGCAAGCCCGCTCCCACATTCGTTTTTGCGTTTGTAAAAAATCAATCAGCGACTTGACGATTTTCATCTAATAGGTTTTGATTGCTTTCGTTATCTTTCGAATCGAAACTTAAGCCGCCATGTCGAAACGCAACACGCCCCAGCGCCGTCACAATATTCTCGCCTTGCTCAACGAGCAGGGCGAGGTCAGTGTCGACGAGCTGGCCAGACGCTTCGAAACTTCGGAAGTTACGATTCGCAAGGATCTGGCTGCGCTTGAAACCCATGGTCTGTTGCTGCGTCGCTACGGCGGAGCAATCACCATGCCCCAAGAGTTGGTCGCGGAACCTGCCCAGAGCGTTTCCAGCTACAAGCAGGCGATCGCTCGTGCGGCGGTCAAACGCATCCGTGAACACGCGCGCATCATCATCGACAGCGGCAGCACTACCGCGGCGATGATTCCCGAACTCGGCCAGCAGCCGGGTCTGGTGGTGATGACCAATTCCCTTCACGTCGCCAACGCCCTGAGCGAACTTGAGCACGAGCCGGTGCTGCTGATGACCGGCGGCACCTGGGATCCGCATTCGGAATCCTTTCAGGGCCAGGTCGCCGAGCAAGTACTACGCTCGTATGACTTCGACCAGTTGTTCATCGGTGCCGATGGCATCGACCTGGTGCGTGGCACCACCACCTTCAATGAGTTGCTGGGTCTGAGCCGCGTGATGGCCGAAGTCGCGCGCGAAGTCATTGTCATGGTCGAAGCCGACAAGATCGGTCGCAAGATTCCCAATCTGGAGTTGCCCTGGAGCAGCGTCCATACCCTCATTACCGATGATCGCCTGCCCGATGCTGCACGCGATCAGCTCCAATCCCGCGGTATCAACGTGATTTGCGCGGCTGTCAGTCAGGAGAATTAAACATGTGTGGAATTGTTGGCGCAGTGGCCGAACGTAATATCACTGCCATCCTTCTCGAAGGCCTCAAGCGCCTCGAATACCGCGGCTATGACAGTGCCGGTGTAGCTGTTTTTACCAACGACGCAACCCTTGAGCGCATGCGCCGCCCGGGTAAAGTCAGCGAACTTGACGCCGCGCTGGCCGAGCATCCGCTGGTGGGGCGACTTGGTATTGCCCACACCCGCTGGGCCACCCACGGCGCCCCGTGCGAGCGCAACGCTCACCCGCATTTCTCCGGCGATATCGCGGTGGTGCACAACGGCATCATTGAAAACCACGAAGCGCTGCGCGAACAGCTCAAGGCGCTGGGTTACGTGTTTACCTCTGACACCGACACCGAGGTGATCGCGCACTTGCTGACGCACAAGCTCAAGGACCAGCCTGACCTGACCGTTGCGCTCAAGGCTACGGTCAAGGAATTGCACGGTGCGTACGGTCTGGCGGTGATCAATGCCAAGCAGCCGGATCGTCTGGTCGCCGCGCGCAGTGGCAGCCCGCTGGTGATCGGCCTCGGCCTGGGTGAAAACTTCCTCGCGTCCGACCAACTGGCCCTGCGTCAGGTTACCGACCGTTTCATGTACCTGGAAGAAGGCGATATCGCCGAAATTCAACGCGACAGCGTGCAGATCTGGGACGTCACCGGCAAAGCGGTCGAGCGTCAGACTGTGCAATACAGCGACGGTGCCGAAGCGGCCGACAAAGGCGAATTCCGCCACTACATGCTCAAGGAAATTCACGAACAACCGGCGGTGGTACAACGCACGCTCGAAGGCCGTCTGAGCGACCAGCAAGTGCTGGTACAGGCTTTCGGCCCGCAAGCGCCCGAGCTGTTCGCCAAGGTCCGCAACGTGCAAATCGTCGCCTGCGGCACCAGTTACCATGCCGGCATGGTTGCCCGCTACTGGCTTGAAGAACTGGCCGGCATCCCCTGCCAGGTCGAGGTCGCCAGCGAGTTCCGCTATCGCAAAGTCGTGGTGCAGCCGGACACCTTGTTCGTGACCATCTCACAGTCCGGTGAAACCGCCGACACCCTGGCGGCCCTGCGCAATGCCAAAGAGCTGGGTTTCCTCGCCAGCCTGGCCATCTGCAACGTCGGCATCAGCTCGCTGGTGCGCGAATCCGACCTGACCCTGCTGACCCAGGCCGGCCGCGAAATCGGTGTGGCCTCCACCAAAGCCTTCACCACGCAACTGGTCGGGCTGCTGCTGTTGACCCTGTCGCTGGGTCAGGTTCGCGGTACGTTAGGCCAAGGCGTCGAAGCCACACTGGTCGAAGAACTGCGCCGCCTGCCCACCCGTCTGGGCGAAGCGCTGGCGATGGACAGCACCGTGGAAAAAATCGCCGAGCTGTTTGCCGAGAAAAACCACACCTTGTTCCTCGGCCGAGGCGCGCAGTTCCCGGTGGCGATGGAAGGTGCCTTGAAACTCAAGGAAATCTCCTATATCCACGCCGAAGCCTACCCGGCCGGGGAGTTGAAACACGGCCCGCTGGCGCTTGTAGATAACGACATGCCGGTGGTCACCGTCGCGCCCAACAACGAACTGCTGGAAAAGCTCAAGTCCAACTTGCAGGAAGTCCGCGCCCGTGGCGGCGAACTGGTGGTGTTCGCCGACGAGAAAGCCGGAATGACCAACGGCGAAGGCACCCACGTCGTACAGATGCCGCACATCCACGACATCCTCTCGCCGATTCTCTACACGATTCCGCTGCAGTTGCTGTCGTACTACGTCGCGGTGCTCAAGGGCACGGACGTTGACCAGCCGCGTAACCTGGCGAAGTCGGTGACGGTGGAGTAAGTTATCCACCGCTAAAGAATAGATTTTCGAGCAATGCCAAAGCCCCTGATTTCAGGGGCTTTTTCTATTTAAGGGCTTCTACCGAATGTACGAATGGGCGTTGCGGGATTATCGATGTCGAAGAGCGGGTTGCGGTGAGCCCTGCTCACCACAGTCGGCAATAAATTTCTCGCCCCTGTGCAGGTGACGAGAATACGCCGTTAAACCACCGCGGCAGCCGCGCCGGGTTCACCGTCGACCACTACGTTGTACGGTGCCTGTTCGCGATCACGCAGACCGTAATCACGAATCACCGATGTCACACGCACGCGATAGTCATCGAAGATTTTGTCGCGTCCGGCGCGCTGTGCCGACAGGTGGGCTGTCACGTTGCGCCATTGCACCACGGCCTCCTCATCGCGCCAGGTAGTGACCGACATCACCTTCTTGGGGTTGAGCGTGCTTTGAAAGCACTCGACGGAGATAAACCCGTCCATGGGTTCAAGCAGCGGGGTCAGCTTGTTGACCAGGTCAACATAGGTCTCGCCCTGGCCTGGCAGTGCCTGTAACTCAAACAAAACGACGATCATTTTTGATTCCTCATCCTTGATATTTTTCAGGTGGTTTTACACGGTGCAAATGCGCTGGGCGGGTGCCCGACCGCTATCAGTGTTTTATCGGGGCGCCCAGGTTGTTCAGCCAGGCCCGCATGACTTGGCTCGCGGCGCGGGTGAGGCGGTCGCCGAGGTGAATGGCCTCGCTGCGCAGCGCAACAGGGTCGATGCCGGTTTGTGCAAGTTCGCTGGCATGGCCAACCAGCCATTGCTCGATGTTGGCGGTATCGGCTTCGAGGTGAAATTGCAGGCCGAGAATCGTGTTGCCCACGGCGAACGCCTGATGAGCACCCACCGGGGTACTGGCCAGCAGCACAGCGCCTTCTGGCACATCGAACTGATCGCCGTGCCAGTGCAGCACGGGGGTGTCCATCAGTGCGGCGAGCGGCGAGTCTTGACCGGCCGCGGTCAGGGTCAGCGGTGAAAAACCGATCTCCTTGACCCCCATCGGGTAGACGTCGGCCTGCATGGCCCGGGCGATCAGTTGCGCACCGAGGCAGATGCCCAGCAGGGGATTTCCCGACGCAACGCGCTGGCGCACCAGTTTCAACTCGTCGTGCAAAAACGGATACAAATGCTCGTCATAGGCTCCAATCGGGCCGCCGAGCACGATCAACAAGTCGGCCTGCAGCACCGGCTCGCTGTAGATGGCGTCGACCGTGGGGTCCAGGTAAATCAGCGTATAGCCTGCTTCGGCGAGAACGGCATCCAGGGTGCCAACGTCTTCGAAGTGAATGTGGCGCAATGCAATGGCAGTTTTCATGGAAAAAACCAGTTGTTGAAGTAAGGGCGGTAAGTGTTCATACCGTGGTTGAGAGGTCGACTTTGATCGTCCCGGATTGCGGGAAGGTGCAGCAGGCGAGGGCGTAGCCGTCGTCCTTGTCCTTGTCGGTCAGGCAAAAGTCGGGTTCAAGGGTGTAGTGACCCTCCGATACCTTCAGCCGGCAGTGACCGCAGATGCCGGCGCGGCAAAGGCTGCGCACCGCGATGCCGCTGGTTTCAAGCATCTCCAGCAAACTCTTGCCGGCGGGCGGCTCCAGCACCTGATCGTTGTGGTTCAAGTGCAGGCGCAGCGTCGCGTCGGCTTGAGCCTGCGGCTGAGCGGCGCAGGCCGGCGCGGCCGGTGGTGTGAATGACTCGATGAGCAAGCGGCTCGCGGGGAACATGGCCAGGGTGTGTTCGCGCATGCCCTGGGCGAAGCCATGGCTGCCGCAGATCACCACGCGGTCGGGATTACCCAGCCGGCTCAGGTCCTGGATCTGCGGACGACCGGCGCTGAAGTGTCCGTTGTTGTTGACCGCTTCGCGGGTTACGAACACCTGCAAGGAGAACCACGATGTGGTCAGCTCAAGCTCCAGCAACTCCTGTAGAAACGCAATCTCGGCGATGGACGGCACACACAGCAGCAGGCTCACATCGGGCACCGCCAATCCGCGTCGCGCACGCTCGGCCAGGCCACGCAACAATGCAATCGGCAAGGTGATGCCGATGCCGCCGGCGAGCATGCCGACCTGGCGGCAACCCAGAACCGACTCCAGCGAAATATCACCTGCGACAAACTGCATCGCGATGCTTGAGCCGGCTTGCAGCGTAGTGTGCAACTGGTCCGAAACTCCGCCATGGCCTTCACGCTTGATCGCAATGTCGAACCGGTCGACGCCATGCTTGCGCGTGATCGAATACAACCGTTGGTGATAGGTGCCCGCCATGTCAGCGGCGTGCAGGGCCACGTGTCTGCCAGCCTCCAGGCTGTCGAGAAATTCGACGGGGGCGTCCACCGCGCGCAGGGTGAAGACTTTTACGTTGGCCGTTTCAGTGCTTACGTGTTCGCACAGGGCCGTGAGGAATGCCATGCCGTTCATGCGCGGGCCTTCTCGCCTAAGGTTTCAATGGCATGCTCGGCACTGCTGAGGCCGTTGCCGGTCAAGCCGATCCGGTCTATCAGGGCTTCGAGCGAGTCGGTGTAGACGCTGATTTCGTTGTTGTCGCCCACGTCACGCACGATCTCGCCGGCGTGGGGGAAATCCAGCATCGAAAACACGTTGGACCATGCGCCCATTTCGTTATTGGCGAACATCTGCACCGTGCGCAGGATGATCGCGCGCAGGTACTCGCGTTCCTTGCGGCTCAGGCCATTGACGATGTCGGAAGCGACGAAGCTGAAGACGCTGGAATGGCTCCACTCGTCCATGGCATGGGTGCGCGTGACCTCATGGCACACTGCCTGAATGCTGGCGTCCTCGGCCATGGTCTTGAGGTAGTCGGTGATGAGCGTTTCGCTGGCACACGCGACGCCGAAGCGGGTCAGGCGTCGCTCCCATTCGGCAGTGCAGTTGGCCAAGAGGGCCTCGCGCCAGGTCACCAGGTTGAACGCGCTGAAGTCCAGAGGGGGGAGTTTGCGCATGTCATAGATATAGTTGCAGGCCATGATGGACATGCGCGTGTGCAGGGCTTCGTCGAGCAGTGCCTGAGACATCACGTCTTGCAGCAGGGCGCGGTTGTTGCTCGGCGGCGGGGTCTTGATAATGTCCTCGCAGGCCGGCACGACCACATTGCATTCGATGTAGATGGTCTTTAGGTTGTAGATGCCCCACGCATAGGACAGACATTTGGATTGCAGGTCCTGAGGGGCTTCGAGCCAGGCCTGGTGATGACGAAACGGTAACAGCGACAGACTGAAGTCGTGCTTGTCGGCATCGAAGGCGAGGCCCCAGTAGTTCGGTTGCGGGTTGTTGACGGCCGCGCGGGTTTTCCAGAGCGTGGAGAGTTTGGCCAGCATGTTTTTTACTACGTCATCGGTACCACAATTCAAACGTTCCATGTTTTAACTCCAAGGGAATCGGCTATTGGTGTTGGGGTTTACCGTGCAGTCCTTGCAAAAATAACGAGTGCGCACAAGCGAGGGGTGCAGCGCAATAAATGCGGGACGGCGCCCTTCAAGTCTGCGGCAAAAACACGTGGCGGCTATTGATTCAGGTCACTTGAAAGCCACTTGGAGTGCTGCCATTTTTCGGACCCTTGCCATGGACCGCTCCTGTATCAGGGTCAGTACAACGGTCAGGCTCATGAAGGCGGCGCTGGCCCAGAAAATGGCGTTGGGCTGACCTTGGTCGAGCAGCCAGCCGAACCCGACTGGCCCGATGGCGCCACCGATGTTGAAGCCGGTAGAGACGATGCCGAAGGTTTTGCCTTCAGCACCCTTCGGGGCAGCCGCCCGTACCAGCATGTCGCGGGACGGGGCGATCACTCCAGTCAGAAAGCCCGCAGCCCCCAGCACGATCAGCAGTGCGGGCTCGCTCAAGCGTGCCGTGGCGACCAGCAGCATCAGCACGGTGGCCAAGGCGAACGCGCTGGCCGCGACTACGCCATGGCGGCGAGTCCGGTCGGCCAATGCTCCCCCCGCCAGCACGCCGAAAGCGCTGGCAAAGAGGAAGGCGGTCAACGCCGAGTTGGCCCAAGTCAAGGCCACGCCCTGACCTTGCATCAGGGCGGCGACCGAGAACTTCTCAATCGCGCCGGTGCTCAGGTTCAGCAGCACGAACAACAGGGTCAGGCTGAGCACCATAGGCGAGAGCAGCGACAGGCGACTGGCGCCGATGGGTGTCGGCTCTGCAGCGGGATACACGTGAGTGACTCGGGCCAGTGCGGAGCCAGGGAGCAACAATAGCGCCAGCACGAAAAAGCCCACCAGGGCCGCAGCCGCGAAGGCCATGGGCAGGTTGCTCGCCATCGCGATACTCAGCAAAAACACCGGGGCCACGGCCGCGCCAAGGAACCCGGCAAAGGTATGCACGGAGAACGCCTTACCTATGTGGGCGGGGTCAATGTGGCGCGACAGCAGGGCGTAGTCGGCCGGGTGATAAATGGCGTTGGCGACACCGGCCAGCACCATGCCGATCAACAAACAGGTGTAGCCGGGCATGAGTGCAATCAGCAGGAAACTGCTGCTGCCCAGTGCCAGCGCGACCGAGAGCAAACGCCTGGCACCGTAGCGGTCCACGGCAAACCCCATGGGTGCCTGCACCAGCGCCGTAACGATATTGAACAGACTCAACGCCAGGCCCAGCTCCACATATTCCACGTTGAAAAAAGCCGGAAGCAAGGGGAATAGCGCCGCCAGCACCATGATGTGCAAATGACTGACAAAGTGTGCGGCGGCGACCTGAGGCAGCAACCCGATACGAATCGTCATGGCGAAACCCGTGTAGTGAGCATGGCAAATCCGGCGCAGAGCTTAATAAGGCGCCGGTCTTGCGCGATAGTCCATTACCGATGCGGCCACCAGACCACTTTTAATGGCGGCGATTTCACCACGCCTGCCCCCGCTTAGACGCGTGGCAAGGACTTTGGGTGCGGTGGTCTGCAACAACCGAGTGAACTGGTATGGTTGGCCGGCCCTTGGGCGGCTAGGGTAGTGCGGCGTGTTATCGGGCGTTTACAAAGGAGTGACCATGCCGCATTTCGCTTATCAGGAGGGCCACGCTCTGCCTGGGGTCAGTGGCGTTGCGCTGCCCCAGGTGGACGGGCAGGTGTGGCGCGCCATTGACGCCGAGCGCCAGCGCCAAGTGCAGTCAATCGAGCTGATCGCCGCTGAGAATGTGGTCAGTCGTGCGGTGCTCGAAGCCCAAGGGTCGGTACTGACCAACAAATATGCCGAGGGCTACGCAGGGCGTCGCTATTACGCCAGTTGCTGCAATGTCGATGCAATTGAAGAGCTCGCCATCGAACGGGCCAGGCAGCTGTTCAGCTGTGCCTATGCCAACCTGCAGCCTCATTCGGGCAGCCAGGCCAACCAGGCGGTGTTTCTGGCTCTGCTGGCGCCGGGGGACAAGATCCTCGGCCTTGACCTCAAGTCCGGTGGGCACCTGTCCCATGGTGCTGCGTTCAACTTGTCCGGGCGCTGGTTTCAGGCCCTCAGCTATGGCGTGCACCCGGTGACCCACAGGGTCGACATGGATCAGGTCGAGCAGATCGCCCGACAAGAACGTCCACGCCTGATCATCGCAGGGGCCTCGGCGTATTCACGAGCGCTGGATTTCGCCAGGTTTCGTGCGATTGCCGACGAGGTGGGTGCGTACCTGATGGCCGACATTGCCCACGTTGCAGGGCTGGTCGCGGGTGGTGCGTATCCGTCTCCTGTGCCGTTCGCCCATGTCACTACCCTCAGTACCCATGCCACATTGCGCGGCCCGCGTGGCGGGATGATCCTGTGTAATGAGCAGGCCATTGCGCAGAAGATCAATGCAGCGGTGTACCCCGGCCTGCAGGGCGCAGCACTGATGCATATCGTTGCAGCCAAGGCCGTGGCGCTGGGTGAGGCATTGCAACCGGCGTTCGGCGCTTACGCCCACGCCGTGGTCGCCAACGCCCAGGCCTTGTGCGGCCGATTGGCTGAAGGTGGGTTGTTGGTCGTGTCGGGAGGGACCGACTGTCACTTGGGGGTGATTGACCTGCGGCCGTGGGGCCTGGCGGGGAATGTCGCCGAACGAGCGCTGGAGGCAATCGGTATTACCGTGAACAAAAATGTGGTGCCCGGCGATGAGGTCAAGCCCACCGTGACGTCCGGGATTCGTCTCGGCAGTGCGGCGTGCACTTCGCGTGGCATGGGGGTCGATGAATTCAGAGAGATCGGCGACATGATTCTGGCCATGCTCGGTGGCGTACGCAGCGGTGCCCTTGACGGCCGCACTGAACGCTCGATTCGTGAAGGTATCAGCGACCTGACCAAGCGTTTCAGGCTGCCGTATTAACCGTCTGCGCTTTTTTGCAAAGGAAATCCGATGCCCGACATCATCCCCACCGGCCGCCTGGCGGCTACCCGCACGTCACGTTTCAGGTTGTTCACCACCGCCAAGCCGCAACCCGTCAGCACGGTTGAACACTCCATGCTGCCCCGGCGTGCGCGGATGGCCGTCCAGGCCCAGCAGTTGCTGATGAACTATGCGCTGGGCCATTAGATTTTCAGGGCGTTGGCCAGACGCAACATGGCGGCTTCTATTTCATACGCGGTCAGTGAGGAGTAACCCAGCAGCCAGCCCTGTTGCTTCGGTTCGCCCGCGTACAAGCCGCTGAGGCCGGACAGTTGCACGCCGGCAGTGGCGGCCTGGCGGATGGTTTTTTCCTCGGACCATCCGGCTTTCAACAAGCAGGGGATTTGCAACCCGCCCGGCGGCAGTTCGGCGTTGACCACCGTGCTCAAGTACTTGCCGATGGCGTCGTGCATGATCGATCGGCGTCCGGCATATAGCTTGCGCATGGCCCGGACATGCGCGTTGTAATGGCCGTCCTCCATAAAGCGCGCCAGCGTCAGTTGCAGCGTTTGCGGAGTGTGGCCGTCCATCATGCTGCGCGCATAGGCAAAGGGCTTGACCAGTTCGCAGGGCAGCACCATGTATCCCATGCGCAGTCCGGGGTAGAGGGTTTTGCTGAACGTGCCGATGTAGAGCGTGCGCTGATACTTGTCCAGGCCTTGCACGCACGCCGTGGGTTGCCCGTCGTAATGGAACTCGCTGTCGTAGTCGTCCTCGATGATCCACTTGCCTTTTTGCGCCGCCCAATTGATCAACTCAAGACGCCGCTCCAGCGGCAATGTCGCGCCGGTGGGGTATTGGTGAGAGGGCGTGACATACACGCAATTGGCGCCGCTGCGGTCGGCGTACAACAGGTCGGTACGGATGCCCTGTTCATCGACATCAATGGGCATCACCTTGGTTTCGGCGATCTGGAAGGCCTTGCGGGCGCCATAGTAGCCGGGGTTTTCCATCAGGATCGGCTTGCCGGCGTCTACCAGCAATTGCGCGCACAGATACAACGCCTGACGCGTACTGCTCAAGACCAGTATCTGGTCGGGGGAGCATTTGGCGCCGCGTTCGAGGTTCAGGTAGGTGGCGATCGCTTTGCGCAGGGGCTCAGCCCCTTGTGGATCGCCATGCAGCAGCACGCTTGCGCGATAGTCCTTCATGACCTGGCGTTGCAAACGCTCCCAGACATCCGTCGGGAAACTGCGGGTTTCCGGCAGGCCGGTAGCGAATGCCTTGATGACTTGCTGATCGCGCACGCCGCCGGTGTCGAAGATCATGCGTCCGCGTTGGCTGAGTGCTGCGCCCGGTGCGGCGACGCTGCTCCTGATCTCCTGAGCCCTGAGGCGTCGGCGGCCAGCACCGCGCAATTCGACGCCCACCGTGTCGCAGACGTAACTGCCGGCGCCTTCGCGGCGCACGATAAACCCGTCCCGATGCAACTGCACATAAGCATTCTCAACGGTATCGCGGGCGCACCCCAGTGATTTGGACAGCACCCGCGTGGCGGGCAGTTTCAAGCCGGGGCCGAGGGCGCCGTCGAGAATCAGCGCACGCAATGCACGCTGGATCCGCTGATGCAGATCCAGCAGCTGAAATTCAGCGTCGTTGAGGCGCATCTTCAGGGTTTCCAGCTCGAAGGTCTTGGCCATGTGGTCTGCTCTCTTTCCATGAACTGGCAGGTAAAGGCAGGCCAGTTTATCCGTAGACTCTGGCCCTCGCTACTGCACCTTTACCTCGATTGATGACGCGAGGGCGAGCGTTCTCGAACAGGAGTTACTCAACCATGGCTCGGTCACACAACTTCAGTGCAGGCCCCACCGCGGTGCCGTTGGACGTCCTCACTCAGGCGCACGAGGAGTTTTTCGATTTTGCCGGCACCGGCATGTCGGTGATGGAAATCAGCCATCGTTCGCAGGTATTCATGGCGGTGGCCCGTGATGCCGAACGGGACCTGCGCGATATTCTCGGGGTGCCGCCCGCCTACAAAGTGCTGTTCCTGCAAGGCGGCGCCTCGTTGCAGTTCGCACAAGTGCCGATGAACCTGATCGGCGATAAAGGCACGGCGGATTACCTGCACACCGGCCTCTGGTCGGGCAAGGCGATCGAGGCCGCCCGGCGCTACTGCGATGTGCGCGTGGTTGCCAGCGCCCACGCGTCCGGTTTCGACCATGTCCCCCACGCCTCGGACTGGCGCCTTAACGCCGACGCCGCCTACCTGCACTACACCGAGAATGAGACGGTGCACGGCGTGCAGTTCATCGACACGCCCTCGAGCGACGCGCCGCTGGTATGCGATGCCTGTTCAAGCCTGCTGTCCAAGCCGATCGACATCGCCAGGCATGGGCTGGTGTATGCCGCCGCGCAGAAAAACATGGGCGTGGCCGGGTTGACGGTGGTCATCGTGGACCCGGCGTTGCTGGAGCGTTCCCATGCCTTTACCCCGGACATCCTCAACTACGCGCGCATCAGCGACGCGCAGTCGATGCTCAATACCCCTGCGACCTTCCCCTGGTACCTCACAGGCCTGACGCTCAAGTGGATCAAGCGCAGTGGCGGTCTGCAGGCCCTGCATCAGCGCAACCAGGCCAAGGCGCGAATGCTTTACCGCGCCATCGATGAAAGTGACGGGTTTTATCGCAACTCGGTGCAGGCACCCTATCGCTCCATCAATAACGTGCCCTTCCGCTTGGCAGAAGTGGCGCTGGAGAAGACCTTTTTGCGGCAAGCGGAGCAGGCCGGCCTCAACGGCCTCAAAGGCCACGTCAGCGTCGGCGGCCTGCGCGCCAGCCTCTACAACGCCGTTTCAGTGGCGGCAGTCGAAGCGCTGTGCGATTTCATGAGCGCCTTTGCACGTGAGCACGGCTGAGCCGACCACAAAAAGTGGTCTGGTCTGCTGCGTTAAAGCGTAGGGGTAAAACCCGCCATTCAACCGCTATAAATGACCGCCTACCAGCGGCCGGATGCATCGTCCAGCAAGGAGCCAAGACCTATGTCATCTACTCAATCCCTCTCGTCCCTGCGTCTGCGGGACCTGCTGCACCCGGTGGTTGCCGGGTTGATTTCGGTGATCGTCAATTACGGCGGCACCTTCATCCTGGTGTTTCAGGCCGCCAAGGTCGCAGGGCTCAGCCCCGAGCTGACGGCTTCGTGGGTCTGGTCTGTGTCGATCGGGGTAGGGGTGACCGGGCTGTTCCTCAGTTGGATGAGCCGCGAGCCGATCATCACCGCATGGTCGACCCCGGCGGCGGCATTTTTGATCGTCGCCCTGGCGACCACACCCTACGCCGAAGCCATTGGGGCGTACATGATTTCGGCTGCAGCGTTCGTGCTGCTGGGCGTATCCGGTTACTTTGAAAAAGCCGTCCGCCTGATCCCGCCGGGTGTAGCAGCGGGCTTGTTGGGCGGCATCTTGTTGCAGTTCGGCATCGGTGCGTTTGCCAGCATGAGCGTCGACCCGTTATTGGTCGGGGTGTTGATCGGCGCCTACATTCTGTTCAAGCGTTTAAGTGCGCGCTACGCGGTCGTCGGCATTCTGCTGCTGGGGCTTGGCTTTCTGCTGATGCAGGCACGCGTGGATTTCACGGGGCTGGCGCTGGAGTTTGCGACACCGGTGTTCACCCGCCCGGAGTTCTCGATCAATGCGTTGTTGAGCGTGGCGTTGCCGCTGTTTCTGATCACCCTTACCGGGCAGTACATGCCGGGCATGCTGGTGCTGCGCAGTGACGGCTTCAACACCAGTGCCAACCCGATCCTCAGCGTGACCGGGCTGGGTTCTCTGCTGATGGCGCCGTTCGGTTCTCATGCCTTCAACATCGCGGCCATTACCGCCGCTATCTGCACGGGCAAGGAAGCGTCGGAAGACCCGTCCCAACGCTGGATCGCAGGCGTGGCCGCGGGCATCTTCTACATTCTGGTGGGGATCTTCGGCGTAACCCTGGCGGCGGTGTTCATGGCCTTCCCGGCGACCTTCATCACCACCCTGGCCGGGCTGGCTCTGCTGGGCACACTCGGCGCGAGCCTGGCCAATGCCATGGCGGACGTGAAATCGAGGGAAGCGTCGCTGATCACGTTCCTGGCCTGCGCGGCCAATATCACCTTGCTGGGCATCGGTGGCGCGTTCTGGGGTCTGGTCATCGGCCTGGCCGCCTATGTCGTACTCAATGGGCAGTTGCCGCGTCGTGAAAAGACTGCAGGCCCACAGGCCGAACCGGTTGCAGTGTCTACCAAGGGAGCAGCCAACTGATGCCTGATCAAACCGAAGACCTCAACATCCTGCATGCGCGCCATGGTCGTTACCCACAGGCCGACAGTGTCGAAGACTTTCGCCGCAACCTGGCCGCCGTGCAGCAACGCATTGTCCAAGCGTGCCATCGGGTAGGGCGGGATCCGGCCGGTGTGCGCTTGCTGCCGGTCAGTAAAACCTTTGATGAAGCTCATCTGCGTCTGGCCTATGCCGCCGGTTGCCGCCTGTTGGGCGAGAACAAGGTGCAGGAAGCACAGCGCAAGTGGGAAGCCATGACCGACCTGCAAGACTTGCAATGGTCGGTGATCGGCCACTTGCAGACCAACAAGGCCAAGCAGGTCGCGCGCTTCGCCAGTGAATTCCAGGCCCTGGACAGCCTGCGGGTGGCCGAGGCGCTGGACCGTCGCCTGCGCATTCTGGATCGGCAGATGGACGTGTTCGTTCAGGTCAATACCTCCGGCGAAGCCAGCAAGTACGGGCTGGCGCCCGATGACGTGGCGGCTTTCCTTGAGGCAATGCCAGCGTTCCCGACGCTGCGGGTTCGCGGGTTGATGACGCTGGCGCTGTTCTCGGCCGACGCGCTGCGGGTACGCCCTTGCTTCGTCCGGCTGCGTGAATTGCGCGACCGGTTGCGTCATTGCGCCCCTGACGGGGTGTCGCTGCAAGAGTTGTCGATGGGCATGTCGGGTGATTTTGAAGTCGCCATTGAAGAGGGCTCGACCGTGGTGCGCGTCGGGCAGGCGATCTTCGGTGCCCGAGCCATGCCGGATGCGTATTACTGGCCGACCGCTGATGCCCGCCCTCCCATTGAAGACACGTTGTTATCGATCACACCCAGCCGTTGATCCCCCTCTACAGGAGGCCCGCAATGTCCGCTGCACCCGCTTACCTCATGCACACCTCAGCCCGACAACCGGTTTCGTTCAGCCGAGGCCAGGGCGCCTCGTTGTGGGACACCGAGGGTGTTGAATACCTGGATGCCATCGCCGGCGTGGCGGTGACGAGCCTGGGGCATGCCAACCCCGAAATTGCCGCGGCCATCGCCGAACAGGCCTCGGTGTTACTGCACACGACCAACATGTTTCGCATCCCATGGCAGGAGCAATTGGGCGAACGACTGTGCCTGTTATCGGGCATGCAACGGGCGTTTTTCTGCAACTCCGGAGCGGAGGCCAACGAGGCGGCGCTCAAACTGGCCCGCCTGCATGCCAACGCGCGGCAGGTGGCCCAGCCGCAAGTATTGGTGATGGAAAACAGTTTTCACGGGCGCACCCTGGCCACTCTCGCCGCCACCGGCAACCCCGCCGTGCATCGCGGCTTCGAGCCCCTGATGCCGGGCTTTGTGCGGGTGCCTTTCGACAACATCGAGGCGATTCGCCAGATCGCGGCGCAGTCTCCCGATATCGTCGCGGTGCTCGTCGAGCCGGTGCAGGGTGAGGGGGGCGTGCACGCCGCCTCTGCCGGCTACCTGCAGGCCCTGCGCCAAGTGTGTGATGAACATGACTGGCTGATGATGATCGATGAAGTGCAGACCGGGCTGGGCCGCACCGGTACCTGGTTTGGCTTTGAGCATGCGGACATCAAGCCGGACGTCATTACCCTGGCCAAAGCGCTGGGCAACGGTTTCCCCATCGGCGCATGCCTGGCGCGGGGCAAGGCCGCCCAGCTGTTTTCCCCCGGCCACCATGCGTCCACGTTCGGCGGTAACCCGCTGGCGTGCCGCGTGGGCTGCACAGTGCTGGACATCATGCAGCGCGATCACATCCCGCAACGCGCCGCAGCGTCGGGCCGCCGCTTGTTGGCGGCCTTGAAGCTCGCGCTGGGCAACCATCCTCAGGTGGTGTCCGTTCGCGGCATCGGCTTGATGATCGGCATTGAACTCAATGGCCCGTGCGCCGAACTGGTCGGCCGGGCCCGTGAAGAACAACGTCTGCTGATCACCGTCACACGCGGCAACACCGTGCGCCTGTTGCCGCCGCTGATCTGCGATGACGCACAGATCGACGACATCGCCGCGCGCATCACCCGCCTGCTGTCACCCGCCGCTTGAATTCTTGACCAAGGACACTTTGCCCATGTACGACTCGACGCTGACCCTCCACGCTTTCGATCCTGAGTTGTATGAATCGATTCAAAACGAAGAGCATCGCCAGGAAGACCATATCGAGCTGATCGCCTCGGAAAACTATGCCAGCCCGCTGGTCATGAAAACCCAGAGCACGGTGCTCACCAACAAGTACGCCGAAGGCTACCCCGGCAAGCGCTATTACAGCGGTTGCGAGTACGTCGATGTAGCCGAGCGGCTGGCCATCAAGCGGGTCAAGGCCCTGTTCGACTGCGACTACGCCAACGTACAACCCCATGCGGGCGCCCAGGCCAACGCGGCGGTCTTCCTGGCGCTGATCAACCCCGGTGATACGGTGATGGGTATGAACCTGGCCCAGGGCGGTCACTTGACCCACGGCAACCCGGCCAACTTTTCGGGGCGTCACTACACCATCGTGCCTTACGGGCTGGACCCGAAAACCGGCTTTCTCGACTATGACGAGATGGAGCGAATCGCACTGCAGACACGCCCAAAAATGCTGATCGGTGGTTTTTCTGCGTATTCGCGGTACAAGGACTGGGCACGCATGCGCAGCATTGCCGACAAGGTCGGGGCTATTTTCTGGGTCGATATGGCCCACGTCGCCGGGCTGGTCGCCGCGGGCGAATACCCAGACCCGCTGCCCCATGCGCATGTGGTCACCAGCACCACACACAAAACCCTGCGTGGGCCACGCGGCGGTTTGATTTTGTCCAAGGGACAGGATGAAGCTTTCTACAAAAAGCTTGATTCCGCTGTGTTTCCCGGCGTTCAGGGCGGGCCGCTGATGCACCAGATCGCAGCCAAGGCCGTGGCGTTCAAGGAAGCGCTTGCGCCTGAGTTCAGCATCTATCAGACCCAAGTGGTCATCAACGCCCGGGCCATGGCCGGGGTGTTGCAGAAGCGCGGGTACAAGATCGTCTCGGGCGGCACCGACAACCACATGATGCTGATCGACCTGTCCGACAAGCCCTACACCGGCAAGGAGGCAGACGCGGCCCTGAGCAATGCCTATATCACCGCCAACAAAAACTCGGTACCGAATGACCCGCGCTCACCGTTTGTGACATCCGGCCTTCGTATCGGTACCCCGGCGGTGACCACCCGCGGGTTTGGCGTGGAAGCCTGCGAGCAAGTGGCCGGCTGGTTATGCGACATACTGGACGCCCTGGAAAACGGAAGCAGTGACAAGGTCGGGCACCACGTGCGCGAACAGGTTGTCGCGCTGTGCCGTCGTTTTCCGGTCTATCGCTGAGTCTGGCCCGGCCATTGCCTGATCGGGTGGTGGCCTGGTATTAACTGTTTTATCAGGCGATCCCTTTGGCCACGCCCACGCACCATTGACCTGGCAATTGCCCACAATCCTAAAGCCGCATCCAGATGCCAGGACAACAGGCGCTTGCGACTCTAATAAATTGATCATTGTGATCAATTCGCTTTACGCCCAATGTACCGGGACGGCAATGTTGATGTTTCACTGCTCGCATGACTGGCTGTCAGGGCGGCATCAAGCCCAGTGCGACAGTTCTGATTCACAAAATTCAACACTCCAACAATCGCAGCTTCGGCTGCGATTGTTGTGTCCGACCCGGGGGAATTTCATGGACCGCTTCCAGGAAATGCACATCTTCATCACCATCGCTCAAGAGCAGGGTTTCTCTGCCGCTGCGCGGCGGCTGGGGTTGTCGGCGGCGAGTGTGACGCGGGCGGTGGCGGCGCTGGAGCTGCGGATCGGTACGCAGTTGTTGGTGCGGACCACGCGCAGCGTGCATCTGACCGAAGCCGGTCAGCGTTATCTGGACGACTGTCGGCGGATTCTGCTGGAAGTGCAGGAAGCTGAGAATTCGGCGGCGGGCAGCCATGCGCAGCCGCGCGGGCAATTGACGGTGACGGCGCCGGTGTTGTTTGGCGAGCTGTTCGTGACGCCGCTGATGGCGGCGTATCTGACGCAGTATCCGGACGTTTCGATCAATGCGCTGTTGCTCGATCGGGTGGTGAGCATGGTCGAGGAGGGCATTGATGTGGCGGTGCGCATCGGTGAACTGCCGGACAGCAGTCAGCATGCGATTCGCGTCGGCGAGGTGCGGCGCGTGGTGTGTGGTTCGCCGCTATACCTGGCGCAACATGGTCGGCCGCAACATCCGCAGGCGCTGTCCGCAATGCCGGTGGTGGCGACTTCTGCTGCCTGGCAGCCACGCAACTGGCCGTTTCTGGAACACGGCGAACCGTTGCTCGTGCGCCCTGAGCCGCGGCTGGTGGTAACTGCTAACCAGGCGGCTATCACGGCGGCCTGTCTCGGCCTGGGGTTGACGCGGGTGCTGTCGTATCAAGTGGCAAGCAAGGTGGCGGCCGGCGAACTGGAGATCGTCCTCGCCGAGTTCGAGCTGCCGGCATTGCCCATTCATGTTGTCTATCAGGGCGGACGCAAGGCTGCAGCACGGGTGCGCAGTTTCGTCGACTTCACCGTGCAGGCCTTGCGCGAGCACCCGGCCCTGCAGAACGCAGCGTTATTACACCCAGTGAAATAATCGATTGCGGTTGCTGGTTATTCTGTTGTTTTGAACAAACGTGGAAGATTGCTGCCATCGGTGACGTCAACTCGGACGCCACCCTCACCCAGCGGAGTCGACCATGCAAGCGATCAAACTCTACAACTTCCCGCGTTCCGGCCATGCCCACCGCGTCGAGCTGATGTTGTCCCTGTTGCAGTTGCCGACCGAGCTGATTTTCGTCGATCTGGCGAAAGGCGAGCACAAGCAGCCTGCCTATCTGGCGATCAACAGTTTTGGCCAGGTGCCGGCCATCGATGACGGCGGCGTGGTGCTCGCCGACTCCAACGCGATTCTGGTGTACCTGGCGCAAAAATACGGCAACGGGCGTTGGTTGCCGGCCGACCCTGTCGGTGCGGCGCGGGTGCAGCGCTGGTTGTCCGCCGCGGCCGGCCCGATTGCCTTTGGCCCCGCGGCCGCGCGTTTGGTGACAGTGTTTGGTGCCCAGTTGAACGCTGAAGAAGCGATCGCCCGTGCGCACAATCTGCTCAAGGTAATGGATGTCGAGTTGGGCAAAACTGCGTTCCTGGCCGGCGCCGAACCGAGCATTGCCGACGTTTCCGCCTACAGCTATATCGCCCACGCGCCGGAGGGCAATGTCTCGCTGGACGACTATGGCAACGTTCGCGCCTGGCTGGCCCGGGTCGAAGCCTTGCCCGGTTTCGTCGGCATGCCGCGCACGATCGCCGGTCTGCAAACTTCAGCCTGACAGGCGCAGGGGGGGAATCGTGATGGAACGTTCACCTTGGCACGCCGGCGAGCAGCGGTTGCAGTCCCAGTGCACAGCCGCTGGTGCTGGATCTCTAAAGCGCACCCATCGGAACCTTGGGGGAGTGAGCCCGCTCGCGAATGCGGACTGCCAGTAAAGACTTCAGCGGCTGACTTGACGCTTTCGCGAGCAGGCTCGCTCCCACAGGGTGAATGTGTTTCGACCTGAATCAAGCGTAGGACAGGGCCTTTTCTTCCAGCAGTTCCTGATACAGCGCTGTCCACTTGCGACCCATGTCATCGGCGGTAAATAGCTGCCGGTATCGCGCCTCGGCCTTGAGACCCATGGCCGCGGCACGATCCGGGTTGTCCCAGAGCGTGCGCATCGCCTCGCGAAATGCCTGTGGATGACTGGGTGGCACCACCAGTCCGGTTTCGTTGTGGATATTGATGTAGCTGGTACCGGTGCCGATCTCGCTGGAAATCATCGGTTTGCCGTACATCGCCCCTTCCAGCAGCGAAATACCAAACGCTTCCGAGCGCAGATGAGACGGGAAGACGATGGCGTAGCTCAATTGCAGCAGCGCCACCTTGTCTTCATCACCCAGACGTCCGAGAAAGTGAACGTTGCGCAGGCCCAATGCCTGCGCCTGGGCATGCAGTTCCAGCTCCAGCGGACCGGCGCCGACAATCACCACCGGATAGTCGACGTCTTTCATGGCGTCGAGCAGGATGTGCAAGCCTTTGTAATAACGCATCACGCCGACGAACAGAAAAAACTTATCCCCAAGCTGCTGGCGCCAGTGATTCATGCGCTCGCTGTCAGCCTGTGGATAACCGGCCTTGTTCAAGCCGTAGGGGATGACCCGGGTCTTGTCCTGAAATTGCTGCAGCACATCGCTGGTGTGCAGGTAGTTCGGCGAGGCCGCGACGATGCGGTCGGCGCTGGCGAGGAAGCGGTTCATCAGCGGTCGGTAGAGTTTGAGCAGGTGCTTCTGGCGAATGATGTCGGAGTGGTAGGTGACCACGCTCGGTTTGTTCAGGGCACTGGCGAAATGCACCAGGTCCATGAACGGCCACGGGAAGTGGTAATTGACCACGTCGGCTTCAGCGGCCAATTCGCGAAACTGTTTGAACACGCTCCAGGAAAAACCGGTGGAGGCGAACTGAATATCCAGGCGCGCCCGGTGGACTTCATGCTGACCCAATTGCACCACCGCCGGCGTCGGATCGGCGCTGAGCGTCAGGACCTGGCCGTCAATGCCATGCTGGGCACCGCTCTCGCAGAGCTGGAAGATGACTTGCTCGATGCCACCGACCGAGTCCGGCAGGTACGTCTTGAAAAAATGAAGAACTCGCATTCAACCTCCCATGGCCTGGCGGTAGGCACCGGCCGTGGCCTGTGCACAACGTTCCCAGGAAAACAGCCGTGCCTGCTGCAATCCGGCGTGTCGGCATGCCTGCCAATGCGCGGGATCGTCGATCAGCCGGCTCAGCGCATCACGCAAGCCTTCTGCATCGTCAGCTTCAATGTAGTTGCCCGCCGGGCCCGCAACTTCCGGCATGGCCGAAGCGTCAGTGAGCACCACCGGCGTACCGCTGGCCATGGCCTCCAGTACCGGCAGACCAAATCCCTCATACCGCGACGGAAAAATCAGCGCCCTGGCGCCGGCCAACAATTGCGCTACCTGTTCATCGGGCAAATAACCGAGCAGGCACACATGTCCGCTGGCCAGCGCCTGACGCAAGGGCTCGTTGAACTGCTCGCGTTGCCACCCGGCCATGCCCACGATCAGCAGCGGAAAGCGCTGGCGCACGGCTTCGGGTAACAGCGCGTGAGCGCGCAAGGCCAAGCCGAGGTTTTTACGCGGCTCCAGCGTGCCGACACAGAGGAAATATTCGCGCGCCGTCACCGCATGGGCCCTGAGCACCGCATCAATGGCGCTCGCTTCGCGCGGATGAAAGCGTTCGGCGACCCCCAGCGGCGCCACCACAAAACGCTCGGCGGGCAGGGCGAAATAGTCTTGGGCTTCGTCGGCAATAGCCTGCGAGTCGGTGAGAATCACTTGTGCCTGCTGCACCCCCAAGGTCAGTCGCCGCTCGATCTCCTTGAGCCGTGCCGGTGGCTGGGTTTGCGGGAAATGCAGATGAGTCAGGTCATGCAGGGTGATTACCGTCGGGCCGTCGAAGGCCAGCGGCCACAGGCTCGGCTCGTGATAAAGGTCGATGCCTTGCGCGCGGCCCTGATCGAAGCGTTTCTGCTCCAGCCAGCGGCGCGCCTGATACGCCCCGGGGATCTGCCGCAGCAGCGGTGTCAGACGCGAGTAACCGGGCATGGCCGCTTGCGGCAGCGCCGAGCTCCAGCCCCAGCCATGGAACAGCGTCACCTCAACGTCGGATTCGTTGCGCAAGGCGTTGACCAGTTCAGCCACGTAATGGCCGATGCCGGTGCGCGGCGCCTGCAGAATCCGCGCGTTAAGAGCAATGCGCATGCTGACCTTCACGTGCCGGCAGGGCAGGGTTGAGGTGACGTTCGATACGCTCGACCAATTGTCCGCTTGCCTCGCGCCAGCTCAGCCAGCGCCAGTGTTCCAGGCTCAATGGCGCCGGGAAGACTCGGGTGCGCTCCATGTCGATCAGCAGATCGGTCAGGCTCTGCGGGTCGGCGAGGTTGAAATAGGCCATGTAATCGCCGCCGATTTCGCGAAACACCGGAATATCGCTACCCATCGCCGGCAAGCCGCGTTGCATGGCTTCTACCAGCGGCAGGCCGAAGCCTTCGACGTGGGACGGGAACACCAGCGCCGTGGCGTGGGAGTAGGCGTGCTCCAGGCTTTTGTCCGAGAGTTCGTTAAACATGAACAAGCGTCGGTTCAATTCGGGGTGCTGACGGATGCGTTCGATCAGCGCCTCGCACTTCCAGCCGATCTTGCCGACGATGCATAACCTGGCGTTGCCGCCCGCAGCCCAGGCACGTTCGAACGCATCAAGCAGATAAGCATGGTTTTTGCGCGGCTCGATGGTGCTGACCATGAGGAAAACCGGCTGCGGTTTTTCAAACATCTTCAGCAAGTTCCGGTCGACCGCAACATCGGCTGCACTCAAATCCAGTTCCGAGCCCAGGTGGAAATAATCGAACCAGCGGTGTGCGACCTGTTGTGCGCCGATCCTGCGCAGCATCTCCTCGCGCACCTGATCGCGAATGGTGGTCGAGATCGCCACATAGCCGTCGGCGGTGCGGGCGATCCAGTCGAACCAGTCGTTGAAGACCTTGACCAGTCCGGCGTCGCAGAACTGTGGGTGAGTCAACGGAATCAGGTCATAAATGACCGACACGATGCCGACGCCGTCACGTTTGAGTTGTTCGGCCAACGGGAAAAAATTCGCGTGCCAGGACGAGTCGAGCAGCACCAGTTGATCGCCGGCCCGGTGCGCCAGTGGCACGCAGCGTTGCGGAATCTGCTGGCCTCTGAGCACGCGATCGAGCAGGCGCATCGGCACACTGAAACAGGCGAGTGCCGTGAGCCGGCAGCCGACGTAAAGCACCCGGCGGGCAAAATGTGACCGACTGAAGGGACGCCGCCGCTCCACGGCGCGGTGGCGTAGCCAGAAGCCGTTTCTCCATTGCTCCAGCTTCACCCGCAGGCCGGTCAAATCGAGTTTCAACGACTTCAACGGCGCCAGGCTTTTCACCTCATAGAGGGCGCCGTCGATCATCACCACAGGAATACATTGGGTTTTTTCGTCAGGCGGCGGCAGTTGCTGAATGACGTTACGCACCACCCGCTGAATGCCCGAGTTGGCGGTGGGGTGTTCGAAGACGTAAGTGCATTCCACCAACAATCGCGTCATCGCAGCATCTCCGTATCCGGCGCTTGTTCAAGGTGGTCACTGCTACGGCTGATGGCGGTCTGCGCCTGGAGCCACGAGCAGCCGACAAAATCTTCCTGGCGGTTGTTGATCACGTGGAAGACCAGCCCGTAGTCGCGCCATTCGTAATTGCGGTCAAGGTGCGAGTCCAGGCGCGAGAGGCTCAGGGCCACCGAATAATTGCCCTTGCCCAGGCGCATGTCGAAGGCGAAACGGAAGGTCACGCGCTCGCCGGCGGTCAGGTCGGTGACGGCCTTGTCCAGTCGGTGGGTGTTGATCCCATAGATCGCCTGGCCCAGGCGATCCTTGATCATGAAGCCCAGCACCAGACGCTCGATGTCCTGACGCACTTCGGTCTGCACCTCCAGCACCACGGGCTGGCCGACCTCGGCCACTTCCAGACTGCGGCCCTGCGCATCGAGCAAGCGCACACTGACGATGCCAGCTTCTCCCGTGCCGGAAATGGTTTGCACCTGACCGTTGGCGAGCATTTCCTGGCGCACGGTCTGGCCTTCGCGCTGGGCGAGCATGGCGTTGTAGTAGTCCATGACTTCTTCCGGCTTGCCGCGCATGGCCAGACGACCGTTTTCCAGGAGGATGGCCGTGTCGCAAATCGACTGAATGGCGGAACGGTCATGGGAGACGATCAACAGGGTCGTCCCGGCCTTGCGAAAGCTGCGGATGCGGTCGAAGCTTTTGTGTTGGAAATAGGCATCGCCTACCGACAACGCCTCGTCGACGATCAGGATGTCCGGACGTCGCGCGGTCGCGACGCTGAACGCCAGGCGCATCTGCATCCCGCTGGAATAGGTGCGTACGGGGTGATCGATGGCCTCGCCGATTTCGGCAAAGTGCTCGATTTGCGGCATCAACGCTTCGATCTCTTCGACCTGCATGCCCAGCAACTGCCCGGCCATGAACGCGTTCTGGCGGCCGGTGAAGTCTGGGTGAAAGCCCATGCCCAGTTCGAGCAAGGCGGCCACGCGGCCTTGCAGTTGAATCTGTCCACGGGTCGGTTGCGTGGTACCGGTGATCATTTTCAGCAGGGTGCTTTTACCCGCGCCGTTGACACCGACGATGCCCACGGCTTCACCGGGTTTGATCTCGAAATCGACGTCTTGCAGGATCCAGTGCAAGTGATGGCGGGGCCGTGAGAACGGCACCAGCCACTCCAGCAGGCGGCTCCAGCGATTGGGGTATTGCTTGTAGGCCTTGGCCAGGCCAGTGACGCGTATATGTCCCATCAGAGTTCGTCCACCATTTCACCGACACGCTGACGAAACAGGCGCAGGGCCATGGCACAGCACAGCAGGCCGAGGATCAGTAGCGGCAGCAGGGAATGCCAGTCGGGCCATTGGTTGTAGAGGAAAACGTTCTGGTAGCTGGTCATCAGCGCCGTCATCGGGTTCAGCCCGATAAGGTGCTGGATGCCGGGGGGGAGAATCGACAGCGGATAAACGATCGGGGTCAGCCAGAACCAGAATTGCAGGCAGATGCCGAACATCTGCCCGACATCACGAAAGAACACATTGAGGACGCCGAGCAACATGCCCAGTCCGGCGGCAAACAGTACTTGCAACATCAGCAACGGTATCAGCGCCAGCAACGCCATGCCGGGCAGACGCCCGCTGATCAACAGGAAACCGAAAAACAGGCCCAGGATGATCGCAAAATTGACCCCGGCATTGAGCAGCGTAATGACCGGCAGACAAATGCGCGGGAAGCTGATTTTCTTCAACAGGTTGGCATTTTCCAGAAACATGCTCTGGCTGCGCGTGGTGATCTCGGCGAACAGGCCCCAGGTCAACAGGCCTGCGCACAGGTACACGCTGTAGGCCAGGCCATCCTCTACGCCGGGCAGGCGGGCGCGCATGATCTGGGAAAAGATCACGGTATACACCACGATCATCGATAACGGATTGAGTACCGTCCACAGCGCACCGAACAGCGAATTGCGATAGCGCGTCTGGAATTCGCGCTTGACGCTGCCGAAGATGAATCCGCGGTAGCTGCGCAGCGAGCGGTAAAGAGAAAGCAGCATTCAGACCGTCCTGCCGTATTGGTCTTCGAAGCGGACGATATCGTCCTCTCCCAGGTATTCGCCGCTCTGCACTTCGATGATCACCAGATCGATCACGCCGGGGTTTTCCAGACGATGCTTGTGGCCGGCGGCGATGAATGTCGATTCGTTCTTGGCGACCAGCGTCGTGCCGGAGCCGTTGTTAGTGACCTTGGCCATGCCTTCGACGACCACCCAGTGTTCATTGCGATGGTGGTGCATCTGCAGCGAGAGCTTGCCGCCGGGCTTGACCACGATGCGCTTGATCTTGAAGCGCGGACCTTCCTCGAGCACGGTGTAGGTGCCCCACGGGCGGCTGACCGTGCGGTGCAGGCGATAGGCCTCGTGGGATTTGTCCTTGAGTTGCCTGGCGACGCGACGCACGTCCTGGGCGCGGTCGGCATGCGCTACCAGTACCGCATCGGCGGTGTCGACGATGATCAGGTTGTCCACACCGACGGTGGCCACCAGGCGCCCGTCGCTCTGGACGAAGTTGTTATGGCTGTCGATGAAAATCGCTTCGCCGTTGGCGCGATTGTTGTCGGCATCGGCGGGTATCAGCGCGGCGACGGCGCCCCACGAACCGATATCGCTCCAGTCGAAGCCGGCGGGCACCACGACGACTTTGTCTGAGCGTTCCATCAACGCGTAGTCGATGGAAATATCGGTGATTTCAGCGAACAGCGCCGACGCCAGTTCCTGTTGCAGACAACCGGCGTTTTCCACCGGAGCGCTGGCGGCCATGCACGCTCGGGTCTGCTCCAGCAGCTCGGGCGCATGCACTTGCAGCTCGGCAATCAGCGTCGCGGTGGTAAAGCAGAACATGCCTGAGTTCCACAGAAAGTCTCCGCTTTCCAGGTAGTGCGTGGCGGTTTGCAGGTCCGGCTTCTCGACGAAGCGCTGGACTTTCGCCGCGCCCCTGGCATCGAGTGGCGCGCCGGTCTCGATATAACCGAAGCCGGTTTCCGGTGCGGTCGGGATCACGCCGAAGGTCACCAGATAACCGTCTTTCGCGAGATTTATCGCATGTTCGACGGCGCTTTTCAGCGCGTCCTGATTGACGATCAGATGGTCGGCGGGCATCACCACCATAATCGCGTCGTCACCGTGCAAGGCTTGCAATGAGAGCGCTGCCGCGGCGATGGCGGGAGCCGTGTTGCGTCCGCTCGGCTCCAGCAGGAAGTGGCCGCGATGGCGTGATACCTGAGCCGCGCAATAGTGATCCTTGCTCTGGAAGTAGTACTCGCGGTTGGTCACCGTGACAATGTCGCCCCAGCCGTCGAGCAGCGCGGCAGCCCGCTGGTAGGTCTTGCCCAGCAGCGACTGGCCGTCGGGCAGAATCATGAACGGCTTGGGATGGCCCTCGCGGGACACCGGCCATAAACGGGTGCCGGCACCGCCGGACAGAATCACGGGAATCAGCATGGCCTACTCCTTGGCAACGCGTTGCATGTCCGCATCCATCATCATGCGGATCAAGGTGTCCAGGTCGGTTTTCGGTTTCCAGCCCAGCACGCGCTGGGCCTTGGCCGGGTTGCCGAGCAGCACTTCGACTTCCGCCGGCCGGAAGAACGCCGGGTCGATCTTGACGTAGTCGCGGTAATTGAGGCCGACGTGATCGAAAGCGATGCGGCACATCTCGCGTACCGTGGTGGTGATGCCGGTGGCGACCACATAGTCGTCAGGCTTGTCCTGTTGCAGCATCAGCCACATGGCTTCGACGTAATCGCCGGCAAAGCCCCAGTCGCGTTTTGCGTCGATGTTGCCCAGGGCCAGCGCCTGCTGTTTGCCCTGCTTGATGCGTGCGGCGGCATCGGTGACTTTGCGGGTAACGAATTCGATGCCGCGCAGTGGCGATTCATGGTTGAAGAGGATGCCGCTGCTGGCGTGCAGGTTGAAGCTTTCGCGGTAGTTGACGGTGATCCAGTGACCATACAACTTGGCCACGCCGTAAGGGCTGCGCGGGTAGAACGGGGTGTTCTCGTCCTGCTGCTCAGCCTGGATCAGGCCGAACATTTCGCTGGTCGAAGCCTGATAAAAGCGTGTGTGCGGGCTGAACTGGCGAATCGCTTCGAGCAAGTGGGTGACGCCCAAACCATCGACGATGCCGGTGGTCACCGGTTGATCCCAGGACGCGGCGACAAAACTCTGCGCGGCGAGGTTATAGACCTCGTCCGGTGCCGACTTGATGACCGCGCGCTGGACCGAGCAGGCATCGGCCATGTCGCCGTCCAGATAGACGATGTCGGCTTCGACCCCCATCTCGCGCAGGCGCCAGCGCGAGTCACTGCTGCGTCGTGCCACCAGGCCGTGGACCTTATAGCCCTTGTCCAGCAACAGTTTGGCCAGATACGCGCCGTCCTGACCGGTGATCCCTGTGATCAATGCACTTTTTGTCATTCTTGTCGTACTCGCGTCTCCCAGTCGGACAGGATCGCCCGCAGGGATTGTTGTGTGGTGATGGCCGGCGACCATCCGGTGGTTTTCGCCAGTCTGGCGTGGCTGCCGCAAACGCGGCGCTGCTCGGCACGGCGCATGCGCGCCGGGTCCTGAACCAGTTGCACTTCGACTTCGGCCAGATCAGCCAATTGCTCGATCAGGCTGCGGATGCTTTGCTCACGGCCCGAGCAGATGTTGTAGACCTGCCCCGGCGTGGCGTTTTCCAGGAGTGCGAGGTAGGCCGAAACCACGTCGCTGACATCAAGAAAATCGCGGGTCACGTCGATATCGCCGACTTCCAGTTGTGGCGCCTGCAGACCCTGTTTGATGCGGCAGATCTGCCGGGCGGCACTGGCGATGACGAAGCTGTCCTTCTGCGCGGTGCCGATGTGGTTGAACGGCCGCGCGACCAACACCGGCCAGGCTTCGCTCAGGCCCCATTGCAGCGTGAGAAATTCCGCTGCGAGTTTGCTCACCGCATAGGGATTGCGCGGCAGGGGCGCTTGTTGCTCGGTGATCGGCAGGGCGCTGGTTTCGACCTGACCGTAAACATCGCCCGAGCTGACATACAGGAAGGTGCCGCAAAAGCCGCGTGCCTTGAGCGCCTGCAACAGATTGAGGGTACCGAACAGATTGATGTCGAGGGTGCGGGCCGGGTCGCGAAAGGCTTCCGGCACGAATGTCTGGCCGGCCAGATGTATGACCGCGTCCGGCATCTGCGGCCATAGCCCGGTGAGGCTATCGGTGTCCGTCAGGTCGTAAGGGGTGGCGGCAGGCAGCAGCTCCCACGACGAGTCGGGCAAGGCCAGACGTGATTGAAGATGTTGCCCCACGAAGCCACTGAGGCCCGTGACGAACAGACGCTTTTTCAAACAGCGACCCCTTGGTCTTTGACTTTTGCCCATTTCCCACAGGCTTTGTGGGAAACGTCTGTCTGACCGATAGAAAGGTCCGACAGGAAAACAGGCGAAGTCGTTGTTGTAGTTGTTTGGTTGCCAATCTGTGCCAATTGCGCGGCAATTTCAACAGGGCAAACCGTGACCGGTCAGTTCTCGTCAGCGTAGTCCGATTTATTCTTGTCGGGCGGTTCCCGGATCGTTGATGGATGTGTTTAGAATGGCCCTCGTCGCCGCTTCCCCGGTCCACCGCGGGCGCAGCGCAACAGGGTGAAACTGACCACTAAAACAAGAACGAAGACGTAACTGAGGATGATGGACAAGCAACGGCGCTGCCGGCTTGCTCCAGCGCCCGGTCGTCATAGCATGAGGTTGCCGGGACGGCTGCTTCATCGTGGGATGCCATGAATTTCATTCTTTACTCGGACGTCAACGACCGCACCATCAGCCAAAGTCTCGGGCGTCCCGAATACAGTTATTACTTCGTGCTCAAGGCCTACCGCCCGGTGCTGGAAAGCCTTGGACAAGTGCACGTCGTGTCCTCGGCGGCCGAGGTCGATCCGCTGTATCGGCAACTGCAACAGGCCGGTCAGGACAGCCTCTTTCTTTCGTTTGCGCCGCCGCACAAGACCCCGATCGACCTGCACTGCCCGATGGTCTGCGTGATCGCCTGGGAGTATGACTCGATTCCGTCCGAGGTCAGCGATGACGATCCTCGCCACGACTGGCGCCAGACACTGGCGCGCCATGGCCGGGTGATTACTCTGTCGACCCACACGGCACAGGCCATCCGTCGCAGCCTCGGTGAAGATTTCCCGGTACTGGTATTGCCGACACCGCTGTGGGAACGCTTCGCCGAGGTACGGCGCGACTATCCCAGTGTCCCGGTAAACCCCGGCAGCACATTGCAGATCAAGGGCTGCATCATCGACAGCCACGCGCTGGGACTGTCGGCGGATGGCTTGATCGCACCGATACTCGATGAGCAGCAAATCCCCGAGCCAGAGGCGATCGAGCCAGTGCCGGAGCCGACTCCGGAACCGCCGCCCGAACTGACCCTGCGACGGCGGGCTTTCATCACCCGGCATTATTTGTACGAAGGCTATAAGGCCCTCGCGAGGCCCTCCGAGCACACACCGCTGTTTTTGCTCAAGCACAACCTGCGGCAGTGGTATCGCGAAGCGGTCAGTGATCTGCTGCCAAGTGCCATCCGCGAGGAACGCCCTGAGCTGCTTGAGCCAGCGCCGCCCGCTCCTGCGGTGGCTGAAGTGCCGGCGCAGCCTGAGCATCCGCAAGCCTTGCTGCCCGATACCCGTCAACACGTGCAGATCGACGTCAGCGGCGTGGTGTATGTCAGCGTGTTCAACCCCGAGGACGGACGCAAGAACTGGCATCACTTGATCACCGCGTTCTGCTGGGCCATGCGCGATGCCGACGACGCGACTCTGGTGCTGAAAATCACCCAGAACGACCTGTCGAGCTATTACGTTCACCTCATTACCTTGCTCTCGCAGCTCTCGCCATTCGCCTGTCGCGTGGTGGTCATGCATGGCTATCTGGAAGACGAGGAGTTCGCCCGGCTGTATGGCGCTGCCAGTTTCTACGTCAATGCATCACGCTGCGAAGGACTGTGTCTGCCGCTGATGGAGTTCATGTCATGCGCACGCCCGGTGATCGCGCCGAATCACACGGCGATGGGCGATTACATCGATGAACGTGTGGCGTTCATCGTCAAGTCCGGCCGCGAGCCGGCCATCTGGCCGGAAGACGCGCGCATCCTTTATCGGACCCTGCGTCATCGCCCCGACTGGGGCTCCTTGAAAGCCGCTTATGAGGACAGCTACGCCATGGCCAAGAACCATCCAGAGGCCTATGTGGCAATGGCCGCTGCCGCCAATGAACGCATGCGTGAATACTGCGGTTTTGCCCCGGTGCAGCAGCGCGTAGAGGCGTTTTTTGGTCTGAAGGCTACTAGCGAAAGCAGCGCCATGGCACTTGCGACCGGAGCGGCGTCATGCTGATCATCATTCATTCGGAAACCAACAAGAGCAACATCCAGCAGAACCTCGGTCGGCCTGAGTACAGCTATTACTTCGTGCTCAAGGAGTTTCGTCCCGTTCTGGAACGCATCGGCCAGGTACTGGAAGTCAGCCACCCTGACGAGTTGGTGGATCGTTTGTATTTCGACTGTTTGAGCCGGGGCGAAGACTGCGTCTTTCTGTCGTTCTCGCCGCCACACCGCACGCCCGTTCATTACGCTTGCCCGACCATCCCGGTGTTCGCCTGGGAATTCAGCACGATCCCCACTGAAAGCTGGCAAGGCGAGCCGCGTCACGACTGGCGTACGGTGCTTCAGGCCTGTGGCCGGGCGATTACCCATTCAACGTTCACGGTGAATGCGGTGCGTGACGTGATGGGGCCGGACTATCCGATCTGCGCGATCCCGGCACCGGTATGGGACCGCTTTGCCGCGCGTGGCGCGTCCTTGGCCAAGCGTCCGGTGATTGACCCGGTCACGCTGAATTTGCGTGGATTGCTGATCGACAGCCGGCGCACGGATTTGCGTCCCTACGGTCCTCCGGGATTGCGTGACGGATCGCCGTTAGATTTGTCCGCACCGGCCGCGGATTGCCAGTTGCAGCTTGAAGGGGTGGTCTACACCTCGGTGTTCAACCCTTACGACGGTCGCAAAAACTGGCAGGACATGATCAGCGCGTTCTGCACGGCGTTTCGCGACATCAGTGATGCGACGCTGGTGCTCAAGCTGACCCACCATGACATCGCCGATGCGCTGACCGACATGCTGCATCACCTGTACAAGAACCAGTCGTACCAATGCCGCATCGTGCTGATCCACGGCTATCTGGCCGATGCCGATTACGAAGCACTGGTGCAGGCCACCAGCTATGTGGTCAACAGTTCCTACGGAGAAGGACAGTGCCTGCCGCTGATGGAGTTCATGTCCTGCGGCAAGCCGGCGATTGCGCCGTTGAACACGGCGATGGCCGATTATGTGAGCAGCGATAACGCCTTTATCGTCGACTTCACCGAAGAGCTCACCGCCTGGCCGCACGACCCGCGCGCGGCCTATCGCACGCTGCGCTACCTCACCGATTGGGATTCGTTGTGCCTGGCGTACCGCACCAGCTATGACGTGGCGAAAACCGATGAGCCGCGTTACGCCGCCATGTCCGGCGCGGCGATTGGCAGTCTGCAGCGCTTCTGCAGCCAGGCCAGTACCGAGCAGCGACTGCGCGCGTTTTTCGCCCAGCCCCTGCGCGCCGTCGGATCGTTGCCTGCGCAAGTCACGCTCGCATGATCCGTCGTTTGCTCGGCCGATGGCGTCCGGCGCGTGCTGCGCAACCGGTGCCGGCACCGTCGGCCAAAGTGTCGCCACGGGATGTCGGTCTGCATGACGCAGTGCTTGACGGCTGGTTCCTGAACGACAGCGGCGAGTTGCTCAAGGGCTTTGCGATAACGGCGCAAGACACGTTGCTCGATGTCGGTTGCGGCGAAGGCGTGGCGACGCTGTTTGCCGTGCGTCAGGGCGCTTCGGTGATTTTCACCGACAGCGAACATGCCAAGGTGCGCGACCTTGCGCGGCAGGTCGAAGCGCAAAGCGACAACGCCAGTCTGGGACTGGTCAGCAATAGCCTGCCGTTACCTCTGGCTGACGGCTGCGCCAGTAAAGTGGTGTGCATGGAAGTGCTGGAACACATTGATCAGCCTGAGCCGTTCATGGCTGAACTGGTGCGCATGGGCCGCCCCGGTGCGCAGTATCTGCTCAGCGTGCCGGCACCGCTGGGCGAGCACCTGCAAAAAGGCATCGCTCCCGACAGCTACTATCGGTCGCCCAATCACGTACAGATTTTCACCCTCGAGCGCTTCGCTGCGCTGGTAGAGGAGGCCGGGCTGGTAATCGAGCATCGTCAGGCCAGCGGATTTTTCTGGGTGATGGGCATGATATTTTTCTGGGCCGGCGAACGGGCTGCCGGGCGCGATCCGGGCGGTGCGGTGCGTGACCGTATTCAGGCGCCGTTCATGCCCTTGATGGAAAGCTGGGCGAGGACTTGGCAGGACCTGCTCGCACAGCCGGACGGACTGGCGATCAAGCAGACGCTCGACCGCTTCATGCCCAAGAGCCAGGTGATCATTGCGCGCAAGCCAATGGCTGCGAGGGAGGCGCCATGAACGGCAAGCGCATCATGGACATCGAAGTGCTGCGCGCCATTGCCGTGCTGGGCGTGTTGTTCCATCACTTGCAGGGAAGCCTGTTTACCGATGTCGTGCCGACGCTGGAAAAAATTCATGCCTGGGCGCAACCGTGGTGGGGCGTTGACCTGTTTTTTGCGATCTCCGGTTTTGTCATTGCCCGTAGCCTGATTCCGGCGCTGCGAGGTTGCACAAGCAGCCAGGAACGCTGGCAACAGACACGCAACTTCTGGCTTCGTCGGGCTTTCCGGTTATTGCCGTCTGCCTGGTTATGGCTGGCGCTGATGTTGCTCGCGTGCCTGTTCGTCAATCGCTCGGGGGCGTTCGGCACGTTGCCCGCCAACCTGCAGGCGACGCTGGCCGGGGTGCTGCAATACGCCAACTTCCGTTTTGCCGACAGCTTCTTTCGCTACGAGTACGGCAGCAGTTTCGTCTACTGGAGTCTGTCACTGGAGGAGCAGTTCTATCTGCTGTTTCCGCTGCTGATTGTGTTCTGTCGCAAGCATCTGGTCTGGGCATTGCTGGCGCTGATCGTGGTACAGATTTTCAGCGTGCGCACGCCGTTGCTGATGGTGGTGCGCACCGATGCGCTGGCCCTCGGTGTGCTGCTGGCGATGTGGAGTGCGCAGCCGGGTTATCAACGGTGGCGGCCGGCGTTTCTCGCGCGGCCTTGGCTCGGGATTTCGGCGTTGATCATGATCGGCGCGTTGCTGAGTTTCATGGCCACTGACCGCTTCACGCTCGCCTGGTATCGCATCGGTTCAATCGCCGTGCTGAGCGCGATACTGGTGTGGATCGCGTCGTACAACCGCGATTACCTGATGCCCGCTGGCGCCGTGCAGCGGCTGCTCGGGTGGGTCGGCAGCCGTTCCTACGGCATCTACCTGATTCACATACCCGCCTATCAACTGGTACGTGAACTGATCTTCCGCCTGCAGAGCGCCGGTCTGCCCAGTCCCGCTGGCCACCCTGTGCTGACGGTGCTGATCGCTTTCTGTCTGATCGTGCTGCTCAGCGAGCTCAATTACCGCCTGGTCGAAATGCCCATGCGCAACCGCGGTGCTGCACTTGTGCGTCGCCTCGGCACGTCCCGATCCGTCGTCCCAACCTCTGGAGCCACCCCATGCTGAGCCTATTGAAGAAACTCACAGCGGCGACGCCAGCGCCGGCCCCGACAGCGCCCGCGGAACCGCCCGCCGGCAAGGTCGATCCGTACATGCTCGGGCTGTACGATGCCAAGCTCAGCGGCTGGTTCAACCAGGAGACCAACGAGCTGTTCAAAGGCTTTGTGGTGTCTGCCGATGACACCCTGCTGGATGTCGGCTGCGGCGATGGCGGCAACGTGCATTTCTGCGGCATGCGCGGGGCGAAGATCATCATTGCCGACATCGATGCCGCCAAGGTCGAAGCGACCCGCCAGCGCTTGAGCGATACCCCGGCGCGTGACGTCGAGTGTCACGTCACCGACTGCAATCCGTTGCCGATTGCCGACGCCACCGCGTCGCGCGTGGTGTCCACGGAAGTGATTGAACACGTCGACGATCCTGCGCAGTTTCTTGCCGAGCTGGTACGGGTCGGAAAACCCGGCGCGCTGTACCTGTTGAGCGTGCCGCACCCGAGTTCCGAGGACCTGCAAAAAGACCTCGCCGCGCCCGAGTATTTTCAGAAGCCCAACCACATTCGCATTCTCAGCGAGGCGCAGTTCAAGGCGCTGGTCAGTGAGGCTGGATTGGAGATCATCAGCCACAGCCAGTACGGTTTTTACTGGTCGATGTGGATGCTGCTGTTCTGGGAAGCCAAGGTCGATTTCAGCGACCCGGATCATCCGCTGCTCAATCACTGGGCCGAGACCTGGCAGGCCGTGCTCGATTCACCGCGCGGCGCGCAGATCAAACAGGCGCTGGATGCGGTGGTCGCGAAAAGCCAGGTGATTATTGCCCGCAAGCCCTGATCATGATTTGTGTAACCTTGCAGCCTCGTAGTGTCAGGGATCTGCTAGGTATGCGCTTTTTCGTCGGTCTGTTTGCGTTGATGGTGCTTTCTGCTTGCCGGCAGCAGGACGCGCCCGCTCTCGACCAACAACTCTACATCTGGCAACGCCAATGGACGCCGGCCCATGAACAGGCGTTGCGTGACAGCCGCGCTGACTTCTCGACGCTGCGTGTGCTGGCGCTGCAGGCCTTCCCCAATACGGGACTGAGCCGGGCGCGGATCGATGCGCGCTTATTGAAAGCCGATGGCCGTCCGTTGATCGCGGTGATTCGTCTCGACGGACAGCTCAAGTCGCTGGATCAGGATCAAGTCACCATGCAGATTCTGCAGGTGCTGAGCGACTGGCGGGCGCAGGGGCTGGTGCCGAGCGGTGTCGAGATCGACCACGACGCGGGCACTGCGCGGTTGCCGGCTTATGCCGAATTCCTCAACCATCTGCGCTCGGCATTGCCGACCTCCCTGCCGTTGAGCATCACCGCGCTGCCAGCCTGGCTCAACAGTGCGCAACTGCCGGCGTTGCTGCAAACCGTCGACAGCAGCGTGCTGCAAGTCCACGCGGTCAGCGATCCGCGCCGTGGTCTGTTCGATGCCAAGCAAGCGTTGAAATGGGCAAAGGCCTGGGCGCGCAGTACGGACAAGCCTTTTTATCTGGCGCTGCCGGCTTACGGCGTGGCGCTGTTGCCGGATGACGGCGGTGCGCCACAGATAGAGAGCGAAGTGCAGCTTGAGCGGGGCGGGCAGCGTCGGGAATTGCTAGCCGATCCGCTGCAACTGAGCCAATTGGGCAAAACCCTGCGCGACGATCCGCCGCCACACCTGGCCGGGCTGATCTGGTTTCGTCTGCCCTTGGCCAATGATCGTCGTGCCTGGAGCCTGACTACGCTGCGCGCCGTCGCCCGGGGGGATGCGTTGGGCAGCCGTCTCGGCGTGACAGTCAGCGCACAGGACGGCCTTTACGCTATTCAGCTCGACAACCCGGGCAATCTCGACAGCGCCTGGCCAGCGCGCATCACCTTAACGGGCCGAGGCTGTGAGAGCGCCGATGCGCTTGCCGGTTACTCGTTGCAACAGCGTGCGGATCTGCTTACCTTCACCCGCTTGCACGACGGCCGCTTGCCGGCGGGCGGGCAGCGCGCCATCGGTTGGGCGCGTTGCGCAATCATTGATCAAGGAGGTTCGCATGTTGACCCGTAACTGGCCTCGCCATCTGCTCTGTCTGAGCCTCAGCCTGCCGCTGGGTTCGGCGCTGGCCTGTGGTCCGGACTTCCCGATGCGGCTGCTCGACAATCGCGCGCAGACACTGGCCGATCTGCCGGAGGGCAGCTTCAGCTTCGAAGTCAGTCGCCTTGGCAAAACCATCGCCGGCCTGAAAAACGTCACGGCAGCGACCCATAACCCCAACGATTATGCCGAGGACAACGCCTCTGAAATGGCCCGCGAACGGGCTGAGCAGGTGGGCCTGAGTGCCGAGCAACAAGGTGTGGTCAAACGCCTGCGCGGGTTGAGCGATGCCCGTCAGGTTGAAGAGCAGGGCGCCAGTCTGCCCGCGGAAATTCGTTTGTACGTGGCCGGTGCGGTGGCCTTTGCCACCGGCGATCATCAAATGGCAGCCGACTACTTCAACAAGGTCTTGGCATTGCCGGCAGACCAGCGTCCATTGCGCAGCACCTGGGCGGCCTATTCCCTGGGGCGTCTCGCCTTCGCCACGAGCAGTGCGGCGCAGAACCGCATCGACGCGCTGGAGCAGGCGCGGGATGCCTTTCGCCAGACCCGCCAGTTGAGCATCGACGGCTTCAGCGATCCGCTGGAACTGGGTGTCGCCAGCCTGGGCGAGGAGGCGCGGGTGTTGCGCACCGCTGGCGACTGGAGCGGCGCCATCCAATTGTATGAAGCGCAGAACCTGCACGGTTCCGCCGTCGGCTATACCTCGCTCAAGCAGGTGATGAACGAACTGGCCGAGTTGCCCGAGGCGCAGCTGGCGCGATTGCTGGAGCACAAAGCGGTGCAGCAACTGGTCACCGCATCGCTGGTCAGCCGCCAGGGCTGGTCGTTTGGCGATGAGCCGCCGAACCAGAAGAAACTGGTGAAGCTACTGCAGGACAGCACCCGTGGCAGCCTCGAAAACGCCGATCGGCTGGCCGCGATGAGTTATCAACAAGGCGACTACGCCGGTGCCAGGGCCTTTCTGGAAAACGCCGGTGACGGCGGGCTGGCCTGGTGGCTGCGGGCCAAACTGGCGGTGCGTGACGGCGACAGGAACGCGGCAGCTGCCGCCTATGCCAAAGCCGCGCAGGCCTTCCCGCAGAATGAAGACTGGGGCGACCGGCGTACGCCGGACTGGGCGTTTGAAACCGTGCAGCCCAAGTGCCGGGTCGAGGGCGAAAGCGCGATTCTCGCGTTGCAGCGCGGCGAATACCTGCAAGCTTTCGTGCAGTTGTACCGTAGCAACAGCGTTTATTGGTTCGATGCCGCAACCGTCGCCGAACGCGTGCTGACGGTTGCCGAGCTCAAGCAGTACGTCGACGAAAACGTCCCCGCACCGCCAGCATTGACCCAGCAGGAACGCGACAACTACGTGCCGCTACCGGTCGCTGCCAGCCTGCGCAACTTGCTCGGCCGGCGATTGCTGCGCGAGGGCCGCTACGCGGAAGCTGTGGCTTATTTCGGCAATCGCGACCTGCAAAAAAAAGCGCAGCTCTACGGCGAACAACGGCTGAAGGCTGACGCCGCGTGGTGGCCGACCAAACGCGCCAGTGCGTTGTACAACGCCGCCTGGACGGCACGTGAATGGGGTATGGATATTCTCGGTTACGAGATGGCGCCCGACTACGCCACATTCGGCGGCAACTACGTGCTGGAGAGCGCCGTGCTGCAAGTCGGTCCGCTGGTGAGCGAGGCCGAAGTGCAGCGACAGGTCGCCAGTGCAGCGAAACCGGATCAGCGCTACCACTACCGTTTCGTCGCCACTGCGCTGGCGGCACGCGCTGCTGATAACTTGCCGCACACCAGCCAGGCGTTTGCCGCTGTGCTGTGTAATGCGGCCGGCTGGAACAGCAGCCTGGAAGATCAGAGCGCGCTGTATCAGCGCTATGTGAAGGAAGGTCCGTTCGTACCGTGGGCGGTGGATTTTGGCAACCAGTGCCCGTACCCGGATTTTGAAAACGCCGATAAACGTTACGTCACCCAGGTCACCGATGCCGTGCGCGCCACGTTGCGCCCTTACAAGTGGCCAGTGCAGGTTGCGGCGATTGTGCTGGTCACGGCCGCCGCGTTACTGCTGATTACCCGTCGCCAACGCAAGGCCCGCCGGGACTAAGCCTGCTGGACGAAGGTCAGGCGCACGGCGAAACCGATCAGCAGGCTGCCGAACAGCCATTGTTGGACGCGTTGCGCCGTTGGATTGTGTTGCAACCAACGGCCCAGCGCGGCGCCGGCGAGGGCGTAGGCACTGTCGAACAGCAGGCCGACGCCGACCAGCAGCAGACCGAGCACGGCAAATTGGCTGAGCACGGAGGCGCCGTCATTGACGATGAATTGCGGCAGCAGCACCGAGCAGAACAACAGTGCCTTGGGGTTGAGCAGGTTGGTCAGCAATCCCCGACGGATCGCTTCGCGCCATTGGCCGTGGGTATCGCCAGCCTCGTCAGCATTAAGGTTCGGCAGCAATGTGCTGCGCAGGCACTGGATGCCGACCCAGAGCAGATACGCCGCCCCCGCCAAGCGCACCACCTCGAATGTCCATGGCGCCGCTTTGAACAGTGCCGCCATGCCCAGCGCTGCCAGCGCCACATGACTAGCTCGGGCGACAGCAAGGCCGACCGCGGTGGCCAACGCCGCGCCGCGTCCCTGGCGCGCACCGGTTTGCAGCAGCAGGATCATGTCCGGGCCGGGCAATAGAAAGACCACGGCCAATGCCAGGAAAAACAGCCAGAGATTCGCCATGTCGCAGCCCTTTCGTTGTCGATTCGGTCCGCCAAGTCTAGGGCTGAAGGGTGGGGCAGGTGCTTGCGTAGTCAGCTTCAAATCGACATTGGATTGGCATAATCTGCCGATCTAACGTGCAGCAACTATCGGAATCTGCCAAACATGAAACTTGATGCCTTCGACCGCAAGATTCTCGCGGCCCTGCAACGCAACGGTCGTCTGAGCAATGTCGAGCTGGCCGACGAAATCGGTTTGTCCGCTTCGCCGTGTCTGCGTCGGGTGCGGATACTGGAAGAGGCCGGGGTGATTCGCGGTTATCAGGCCAATCTCGATCGCGACGAAGTCGGGCTGGGCCTGACGGTATTTGTCGGGGTCAAGGTCGAGCGCCACAACGATCAACAGGCGGAGGCGTTTTATGCAGCGGTGACGGCACTGCCGGAAGTGATTTCCGCGTTTCTGGTGTCCGGTGAATCGGATTTTCTCTTGCAAGTGGTGGTGCCGGATCTGCGCGCTTATGACCGGTTTCTCAGCGGCTGTCTGCTGAAACTGCCGGGGGTGAGCGACATTCGCAGTAACTTTGCGATTCACACGGTGAAGGCGCCGGGGCCGTTGCCGTTGGGGCATCTGCCGCTGTGAACCGGGGCGCGATCCCGCATTCGAGCGCATTTCTCCTGAAGGAAAACGCTCGAATGTGGGAGCGAGCCTGCTCGCGAAAGCGCCGGTTCAGCCAATAAAATTGGCGAAACCTACATCTGCGTCGCCATCCCCTCGACATTCATCGCCGCCTGGCGCAACGCCTCGGAGCGGGTCGGATGTGGATGGCACGTCAGGGCGATGTCCTCGGCCGAGGCACTGAATTCCATTGCCACACAAAACTCGCCAATCATTTCGCTGACACTCGGGCCGACCAGGTGCACGCCGAGCACTTCGTCAGTGCGCTCGTCAGCCAGGACTTTGGCAAAGCCCTCGGTCTCATGGTTGATTTTTGCCCGGCTGTTGGCAGTGAACGGAAACTTGCCGACCTTGTAGGCGCGTCCTTCGGCCTTGAGCTGTTCTTCGGTCTTGCCGACGCTGGCCAGTTCCGGTTTGGTGTAGATCACGTTGGGGATTAGCGCGTAATTGACCTCGCCGGCCTTGCCGTGAATCTGCTCGACGCAGGCCATCGCCTCGTCTTCGGCCTTGTGCGCGAGCATCGGCCCGGAGGTCACGTCGCCGATGACCCAGACGCCCGGGGCTTCGGTGCGGTGTTGTTGGTTGGCGAGCATGCCGCGCTTGTCGGTGCTCAGGCCGACGTTTTCCAGGCCCAGCCCTTGGGTGTAAGGACGCCGGCCGATGGCCACCAGCACGTAGTCGGCTTCGAGCAACTCGGCGCTGCCGCCTGCCGCTGGCTCGACACTGAGCTGCACGCCAGTGGCTGACGTCGTCGCGCCAGTAACCTTCGAACTCAACTTGAACGCGATGCCCTGTTTGCTCAGCGCGCGCTGCAAGGTTTTTCCGGCTTCGCCGTCGACGCCGGGACAGATCCGGTCAAGGTATTCGATCACTGTCACCTGCGCGCCCAGACGACGCCATACTGAGCCCAGTTCGAGGCCGATGACCCCGGCGCCAATCACCACCAGATGTTTCGGCACCTCGCTCAGGGACAACGCGCCGGTGGAGTCCAGAATACGTTGGTTGTCGATCTCGACGCCCGGCAGGGGAGTGGGTTCGGAGCCGGTGGCGATGATGATGTCTTTGGCGGTCAGCCCGATTTTGCCGCCCTGACTATCGGTGACCGTGACCTTGCCCGGTCCGTCGATGTGGCCCCAGCCTTTGATCCAGTCGACTTTGTTTTTGCGAAAAAGGAATTCGATGCCTTTGGTCAGACTGGTCACGCTCTGGTTTTTTTGTTTCATCATTTGCGCAAGGTTCAGCGTCGGTTTGACCTCGATGCCGAGGTTGGCAAACTCCGCGCCCATTGCCGCGTCGTACAGCTCAGAAGCATGCAGCAAGGCTTTGGATGGCATGCAACCGACGTTCAGGCAGGTGCCGCCCAAGGTCGCACGGCCTTCGACACACGCGGCCTTGAGGCCAAGCTGTCCTGCACGGATAGCGGCGTTATAGCCGCCGGGGCCACCGCCGAGAATCACTACGTCATAGTTGCTCATGCGCCTTGCTCCTGATTGAGGGATGCGGATCGCTACACGTGGTCGGCCAAGATTACGGACGTAATATGTTGCTTTCGAGAGCTTTCGGTCAAGGCTTCAGCCAAGCGACAGGTGGCAGCCTTTTAATAAACCTGATTGTGTACGAATATTTCACGTTTTTCGTTATATCGTAACTCTATGAATGGCGAGCCAAAGAGTTTGGGGTGATATGCAAGTCGATCTGCAGGTTGATGGCACGTCAGTCAGCGCATTGCCGCGCTTTCAGCAGGCGGCGGTGCAAGGGCGGCGATTGCGCAGGCTGGCCTTCGGTCTCGGCACACTGGCCGGTGGCTCATGGGCACTGGCGTTGTTGGTTGCGCTGTTTGCAGCGCAATCGCTGTGGGTCCCGTGGCTGGTTAATCAGGGTGCGGCGCTGTGGCTGCTGGTCGCCGGGCTGCAATCGGCCTGGCGGGTGACGCAATGGCGCGCGCGGGTGATCACCCCCGTGGAGGCGCCGCCTTCGCAGGATGAGCCCGCGCCGCCTGAGGGTTGGTATGAGCGGCTGCTGGACCGGCTGGGCCAGCGCGGTGCGCAGGCGCTCGACCAAATTGGCCCGGCGACGCTGTGGCTGGGTGGATGGGCGCTGCTGGTGTTGCTCGGCATCGAACAGGTCTGGGACCTGACGTTGCCGAGCGCAGCGTTGGGTGTGTCTGCTTCTGTCGGCGCGGCATTGGCGTTGTCGCTGGCGTTCGGCCTGTTGGTCGTGGAGCGGCAACTGGCTCAGGAGCACCCGGCGCAATGGCCTGAGGCGGCAGCGCTTGCCCGGTTGGTCCGGGTGCCGATTATCAGTTTGGTGTTGGGCGGGCTGTGCTTGTTGTTTGCCAGCGAGGGCGCGATGTGGCCGGTGCGCCTGGCCGTGTTGATCGGGCTCTTGCCAGGGCTGGTCGCGATCGAGCTGCTGCTGCGCGCGGTTCTGTCGCTGTTCACGCCTCGCCGCGAACAGCTTGAACCGACGTTGCTGGCGCGCAGTTTTGTTGCCGATCTGCTGCGCTGGCCGCCACAACCGTTGCTTGCCTTGCAGGATGAATTGCACAACCGTTTCGGCATCGATTTACGGCAGATCTGGGCGTTCAGCTACATGCGCCGCGCGTTGCTGCCGGTGCTGGCGCTGGTCGCTGTGGTGGCCTGGCTGCTGACCGGCATTCATGAAATTCCACTGCAAGGTCGGGGCATTTATGAGCGGTTCGGCAAACCGGTGCAGGTGTTCGGCCCCGGCCTGCACGCCGGCTGGCCCTGGCCGTTAGGGCGGGTGTTGAGCGTTGAGAATGGCGTGGTGCATGAGCTGGCCACCAGTGTCGGCGCCAATCCTGCGCCGGCCGCACTCGATCCCGCTGAAGGCCCGGCACCGCTTGCGGCCAACCGGTTGTGGGATGCCAGTCATGTCAACGATAAGTCGCAGGTGATTGCCAGCAGCCGGGGCGGGCAACAGAGCTTCCAGATCGTCAACATGGACGTGCGCTTCGTTTACCGGATCGGCCTGGACGATCAAGCAGCCCTCGCCGCTACCTACAATCACGCCGATGTACCGACGCTGATTCGCAGCACCGCCAGTCGAATTCTGGTGCACGACTTTGCCTCGCGCACGCTGGACGGTTTGCTCGGACAGGACCGGGTCGGTCTGGCCGAGGAAATCGGTCGCGCGGTGCAAAGCGACCTGAAGACACTCGACAGCGGTGTGGAAATACTCGCCACGGTCGTCGAAGCCATTCATCCACCCGCCGGCGCGGCGAATGCTTACCACGGCGTGCAAGCGGCGCAGATTGGCGCGCAGGCGCTGATCGCCCGGGAACGCGGTGCCGCCGCGCAAGCCAGCAATCAGGCGCAGTTGCAAGCCACGCTTGCGCGCGACAAAGCCAGCGCCAGCGCCCGCGAGAATCAGGCCACCGCGCAAGCGGCTGACCTTAAATTCAGCGCCGAGCAAAAAGCCTACGCCAGTGCCGGTCAGGCTTTTGTGCTGGAACAATACTTCGCGCAACTCAGCCAGGGCCTGGGCAAGGCCAAACTGTTGCTGCTCGACCACCGTCTGGGCGGCAGCAGCAATGCGCCGACCATCGACCTGCGTACGTTTACGCTGCCGGCTGATCCGACGCCCGCGCGCACCACCGTTCAACCAGGAGTCGCCCCTTGAGCCAGTCGCCCACTCACGACCATCACGATCACAGCGGCCACGCTCATCACCATGGCGGGCACCACCACCATGGGCATCATCACCACGGTGCAGGGGAGGAAGCGGCGGGACCGTTTCCCTGGCGACGCATGGCTTGGGCGGCGCTGTTAGTCGCGTTTGCGCTGGCGGCCGCAAGCCTGGTGCAAGTGCGTTCCGGGGAAGCGACGGTGATTACCCGTTTCGGCAATCCTTCGCGGGTCCTGCTTGATCCGGGCTTGAGCTGGCGTTGGCCAGCACCGTTCGAAGCGGCAATTCCCGTTGACCTGCGCCTGCGGACCACCTCAAGTGGCTTGCAGGATGTCGGCACGCGTGATGGCTTGCGCATCATCGTGCAGGCTTACGTGGCGTGGCAGGTGCAGGGCGATCCGGACAACGTACAGCGCTTTATGCGTGCGGTGCAGAACCAGCCGGACGAAGCCGCGCGGCAGATTCGTACCTTCATTGGTTCGGCCCTGGAGACCACTGCCAGCAGTTTTGATCTGGCCAGTCTGGTCAACACTGATGCCAGTCAGGTGCGCATCGGCGATTTCGAGGCGCAGTTGCGCCAGCAGATTGATCAGCAGTTGCTCGCCACTTATGGCGTGCGTGTATTGCAGGTCGGTGTTGAGCGGCTGACATTGCCGTCCGTAACGCTCACGGCCACGGTCGACCGGATGCGCGCCGAGCGTGAAACCATCGCCACGGAGCGCACCGCGATCGGCAAACGCGAAGCGGCGCAGATTCGCTCTGCTGCCGAGCGCGACGCACGCATCGTCCAGGCGGACGCGACGGTGCAGGCCGCCGAGATCGAAGCGCAGTCGCGCGTCGAAGCCGCGCAGATTTACGGCCGCGCCTACGCCAGCTCACCGCAGCTCTACAACTTGCTGCGCTCGCTGGATACCCTCGGCACCATCGTTACCCCAGACACCAAATTGATTTTGCGTACTGACGCCGCACCTTTCCGCGTACTGGTAGACGGCCCGCCGACACTGGGCAACAAAGCCGGGTCGCAGCCATGAATGATGAAGTTCCACGTGGAACACCCATAACGAACAGTCCGTGGATTCAGGCCGGACGTTTGGCTTTTTTAGCCCTGTATGCGGTGACGGTGCTGGCCGCGCTGGCTTGGGCATTCTCCAACGTCCGGCAGATCGATCCGCAGAATCGCGCCGTGGTTTTGCACTTCGGCGCCCTCGACCGGGTGCAAAATGCCGGTCTGTTGCTGGCGTGGCCACAGCCGTTCGAACAGGTGGTTTTGCTGCCAGCAGCGGATCGGGTGATCGAGCGTCGAGTCGAGAATCTGCTGCGCAGCGATGAAGCCCTAAAGGCCGATCGAGTCGCGTCCTTTGCCACACCGTTGAGCGATGCGTTGGCCGGCTCCGGTTATCTGTTGACCGGTGATGCCGGGGTGGTGCAACTGGATGTGCGGGTGTTCTACAAAGTCACCGACCCCTACGATTTCGTCTTGCAGGCCGATCACGTGCTGCCGGCACTCGACCGACTGGTGACGCGCAGTGCGGTGGCGCTCACTGCTGCCCGTGACCTGGATACCATTCTGGTCGCTCGCCCGGAATTGCTCGGATCTGACAATCAGGCCGCCGAGCGCCGCGAACGCCTGCGTGGCGATCTGGTCCACGGCATCAACCAACGCTTGGCCGAACTGAAGGTGGCGGGGCAGGGTATCGGTATTGAAGTGGCGCGGGTCGATGTGCAATCGAGCTTGCCGGATCCCGCCGTCAGCGCGTTCAACGCGGTTTTGACGGCCAGTCAGCAAGCTGACAAGGCAGTCGCCAATGCGCGCACCGACGCCGAAAAAGTCACCCAGATGGCCAACGAACAAGCCGATCGAACCCGCCAAGTGGCCCACGCGCAAGCCGGCGAACGTTTGGCCAAGGCCAGCGCTGACACGGCCACCGTGCTGAGCCTGGGCAATACCCACGATCCACAATTACTCCTGCGTTTCTACCGTGAGCGTATGCCGAAAATTCTCGGCCAGGCCGGTTCCGTGACCACAGTCGACCCGAAAGACGATTCCCGCCTGATCATTCAGGGAGCCAGCCAATGACTGCATCCACCGCTGCACCGAGTCTGTTGTCCTCGGCCGAGCAACGCCGCGCCGCCCGTCAACTGACCCTGGCGATGCTGGCGCTCGGTCTGTTGGGCCTCGGTCTGGTCTGGCGCTGGCTGTTGCCGGAGCAGACCGGCGTCAGTCAGTTGCTGCTCGGCGTCGCTTCGTTGTTGGTGGCCGTCCCGGTGATGCGTTCGGCCTGGTACAGCCTGCGGTATCCGAGTCTGCACGGCATCACCGATCAATTAATCGCCCTGGCGATGTTGGGCGCGTGGGCGACCGGCGATCTGCTGACCGCTGCGTTGCTGCCGATCATCATGATTTTCGGCCACGTGCTGGAGGAGCGGAGCGTCATCGGCTCCCAGGAAGCCATTCATGCGCTCGGCCAATTGACCCGCAGCCACGCTCGCAAGGTTCTGGCCGATGGCACGATCGTCGAGGTGGACAACGGCACACTCCGATCCGGTGACACCGTTGAGGTGCGTGCCGGCGATCGGGTGCCCGCGGACGGGCGAGTGTTGGCCGGCCAGGCGAGCCTCGACACCGCGTCGATTACCGGTGAATCGGTGCCGGTGGAAGCGGGCGTCGGCATGTCGGTGTTTGGCGGCGCGATCAACCTCGATGGGCTGCTGCGCATCGAAGTCACGCGCACCGGGGATGAATCGACGCTCGGCAAAGTCATCGCACTGATGCAAAACGCCGAGCGCTCGAAGCCGCCAATCACCCGTTTGCTCGAACGGTATGCCGGCAGCTACATGGTGTTGGTGCTGATGCTGGCGGCGGTGACCTGGTTCATTACCCACGACGCGCAAGCGATGCTCGCGGTGCTGGTGGCGGCGTGTCCCTGCGCGTTGGTCCTGTCGGCGCCAGCCACCGCGATTGCCGGGGTTGCCGTCGCTGCGCGGCACGGGATTCTGATCCGCAGCTCGGCGTTTCTCGAGGAGCTGGCCGACCTCACCTCGTTGGTGGTCGACAAGACCGGCACTCTGACCTTCGGCACTTTGCGTTTGCACTCGATCAACACGCTGCACGCGGACACCTCGACGCTCCTGGCGCTGGCCGCCAGTTTGGGCGCGTCAAGCAGTCATCCGGTGAGCCGGGCGCTCGCCGGACTGGGCCAGCAAAAGGATGCGCTGCCACTGAGCGACATCCACGAACGGCAGGGCCTTGGCGTGGTTGCCATGACCGCGCAGGGCCAGGCAGCGCTAGGCCGGCCAGAGCTGTTTGCGCAACTGGGCGTAGTCACCACACCTGTCCCGGCCCACGACGGGCCGATTGCCGGCCTGGCGTTGAACGGTGAATTTCTCGCCTGGCTGTTGCTCGCCGACACGGTCAAACCGGAAGCGCGATTTGCCCTCGGCGAATTGCGCGAACTGGGCCTCGGCCGCCAATTGCTGCTGACCGGTGACCGTCAGAGCGTGGCGCAGTCGCTGGCCGAGGAGGTCGGCTTGCACGAGATCGAAGCCCAGGCCTTGCCCGAGGACAAACTGAATCGGGTGCTCAAGGAAATCGACAGCGGCTTCCGCCCGATGGTGGTGGGCGATGGCATTAACGATTCGCTGGCTCTGAAGGCCGGCGTAGTCGGTGTGGCGATGGGCGCGGGAGGCGCGGATATCGCGCTGGCCTCGGCGGACATCGTGCTGATCGGCAGCGATCTGCGCAGGCTGGGTACTTGTGTACGGCTCAGCCGCCAATGCCGGCGGACATTGCAGGTCAACGTCATCATTGGGCTGGGCTGGACGCTGGCGATCGTGGTGTTCGCCGCGTTCGGCTGGCTGGGCGCCGCCGGGGCGATGATTGCCGCGTTGTTGCATAACCTCAGCACGTTGCTGGTGTTGGGCAATGCTGGTCGCTTGTTACGCTTTCAAGAGCCGCTGCTCAAGCTCGAGGCCGATACATGACAAGAATTTCATCGAACTGCGCCTGACGTTGGCAGTCCTTTATTCTGAGGGCGTTTGCCAATGACTGCCTGGCTGAAGCGTCCGTAGCGATAGATACGGCTAATCATATCGATAGCCTGCTATTTTTCCGCAATGGGCTACCCTCAGATCTGACGTCTGAAACAAGGGGGGATTTCCATGCTCGCGCAACTTCCACCGGCCTTACAGAATCTGCAGCTTCCGCTTCGCCTGCGTCTCTGGGACGGCCATGAGTTCAATCTGGGGCCAACGCCCAGCGTTACCATCGTGGTCAAGGACCCACAGATGGTCAGTCAGTTTACCCATCCAAGCCTGGACGCCCTCGGGGCCGCCTTCGTCGAAGGCAAACTCGAACTGGAGGGGTCAATCAGCGAGGTGATTCGGGTTTGCGACGAATTGAGCAGTGCCTTGCTCGATGAAAACGAAGGCAGTCATCCCGAGCGCAAACTGCACGACAAGGAAACCGACGCCAAAGCCATTTCCTACCACTACGACCTGTCGAACGCTTTCTACCAGCTCTGGCTGGACAGCGACATGGCGTATTCCTGCGCGTACTTCGAAACCGGCAGCGAGACGCTCGAGCAAGCGCAACAAGCCAAATTCCGTCATTTATGCCGCAAGTTGCGTTTGCAACCGGGCGAATACCTGCTGGATGTCGGTTGCGGCTGGGGCGGGCTGGCCCGCTTTGCTGCCCGCGAATTCGGCGCCAGGGTGTTCGGTATCACCTTGAGCCAGGCGCAACTGGAACTGGCCCGCGAACGGGTCAAGGCCGAGGGCCTGGACGACCAGATCGAACTGCAATTGCTCGATTATCGCGATCTGCCCCAGGATGGTCGCTTCGACAAAGTCGTCAGCGTGGGCATGTTCGAGCACGTCGGCCACGCCAATCTCGCGCAGTACTGCAAAACCCTGTTTGGCGCGGTGAAGGAGGGCGGGCTGGTGATGAACCACGGCATCACCGCCAAACACACCGATGGCCGCCCGGTCGGGCGAGGCGCCGGGGATTTCATCGAGAAATACGTGTTCCCCAACGGCGAACTGCCGCACCTGTCGATGATCAGCGCCGAGATCAGCGAAGCGGGGCTGGAAATCGTCGACGTCGAGAGCCTGCGACTGCATTACGCGCGCACGCTGGACCACTGGAGTGAGCGGCTGGAGGACAACCTCGAAGCCGCCGCGAAACTGGTGCCAGAGCAAGCCCTGCGTATCTGGCGCCTTTACCTGGCCGGTTGCGCTTACGCTTTCGCACGCGGCTGGATCAATCTGCACCAGATTCTGGCGGTGAAAGCGCACCCCGACGGTAGCCATGAACTGCCGTGGACGCGCGACGACCTCTACCACCCATGACGCTCAACTGGTTGAGACGCTGAGGTTGTTCAGAGGATCGGTGAAATCAGCCGGGCGATTCGCATGCCGACCTGTTGCAGGCGGTGGATCTCCCGGCTTTCCTCTTTGGCAATTTCACTGGCCTGGGCGAAGTCATCGATCAGCATCTGTTCCACGGACGTGGCGAACTCGCTGTCGACGGTCAGCAACATCACTTCGAAGTTCAGCCGGAACGAGCGGTTATCGAGATTGGCGCTGCCGATGGCGCTGATCTCGCGGTCGATCAATACCACTTTCTGATGGAGAAACCCGGGCTGATAGCGGAACACCCGCACCCCGGCTCGTACCGCTTCGAAGGCATACAGACTGGAAGCGGCATAGACGATGCGGTGATCGGGCCGCGACGGCAGCAACAGACGGACGTCCACGCCGCGTAAAACCGCCAGGCGCAGCGCGGCGAACACGGCTTCATCGGGGATGAAATAAGGGCTGGTGATCCACACCCGTTCAGTTGCCGCATGGATCGCTTCGACAAAGAACAGTGAACAGGTTTCGTAGGCATCCGCCGGACCGCTGGCGAGCAGTTGGCAGAGCACGCCGTCTTCGGGGTACGCGTCCGGGAGGATCAACGGTGGCAAGGTACGCGCGGCCCAGAACCAGTCTTCGGCAAACGACTCCTGCATGCACGCGACCACCGGGCCACGCACCTGCACATGGGTATCGCGCCACGGTGCCAGCGGCGGTTTTTCACCCATGTATTCATCGCCAACGTTATGCCCGCCGACAAACCCGAGCACGCCATCGACCACGACAATTTTGCGGTGGTTGCGGAAGTTGACCTGGAACCGATTGAGCCAGCCACTGCGCGTAGCGAAGGCTTTGACCTCGACGCCGGCATCGCGCAAGGCCTGCACATAGCGGTGGGGCAGGGCGTGGCTGCCGATGCGATCGTAGAGCAGATGAATAATTACGCCTTCAGCGGCCTTCTTGAGCAGCAAATCCTGCAAGCGCTGGCCGAGCCGGTCGTCGTGAATGATGAAAAACTGGATCAGAATCGCTTCCTTGGCGTGTTCGATCGCTTGGAAGATTGCGTTGAAGGTTGCGTTGCCATTGATCAGCAATTGCACTTCGTTGTTGGCCAGGCAGGGCATGCGGCCCAGCTTGGGCATGGCCCGCAAGGAACCATAGGCATTCGATGCGCGAGCGGCGAGGGCTTCTTCCACCCACGGCCGCCAGTTCAACTCAGAAATCGCCAGGCGCATCTGTTCGTTGGCCTGGCGCCGCGCCTTGATATAGCCATCGAAAGTGCTGCGGCCGAACACCAGGTAAGGAATCAGCGTGAGGTAAGGAATAAAGATCAGCGACAATGCCCAGGCGATCGAGCCTTGCGCGGTGCGCACGGTGAGCACCGCATGGAGGGCAGCGATGAGGCCGAGGGTGTGTAGCAGGGCAATCAGATAACCGAAAAGGTGCGGTCCGAAGTAATCCATGGGGCAGCCTTGCTCCGCGAGAATCAATGCTTAACAGACCATGTTCTACCGCGAATGTCGCTATTTAATTGGGGCATGAACCGAAGCGATTGGCCGACGTCTAACGGCCACTACTGATCAGGAGTTTTTTTGATGAACGTTCGTCTGCTGGGTTTGGCGCTGGGCCTGGGTTTGGCATTGCCGGTGGTTGCGCAAGCGCAGATGCTGCAGCCAGGGCTGTGGGAGATGTCTTCGAGCAATCTGAAGGTCGATGACCAAGCGATGGATGTGCAATCGATTCTTGGCCAGATTCAAGGTCAGATCACGCCGCAACAGCGCGCTGCGCTGGAAAAGAACGGCATCAATATCGGCGGCAAGGGGATCCGTGCCTGCCTGACACCTGAGCAAGTAGCGACCAACGATATCCCTTTGGCCGACCCGCAATCGGGCTGCAAACAGCAGATCACCGAGCGTAACGGCAACCAGTGGAAATTCCGCTTCAGTTGCCCGAAAGCCCAAGGGACGGGTGTAGCGACATTCCTCAGCGATCGAGAATTCACCACGGTGGCCAACGGCACGTTCAATGCCATCGGCATCAACCAGAAAGGCAGCCTGGAAACCCGCGCCGTGTGGCTGGGTCAGGACTGCGGCACCGTCAAACCGCGCGCCTGAACCCTGTCGCCAGCCAGCTCGCTCCCCTGTTTTTTGCGGAAGCGAGCCTGCTCGCGAAAACGTCAGCCAAGTCAGCGCATGAACCTTAACGCCAACCCCCGACACTGCTCATTTATCCGGCCCTCATGCCAGGCGATTTGCCCCGACACCATGGTCAGGCTCACCCGGTGCCGAAAGCTGCGCCCGGCAAATGGCGTCCACCCGCACTGCGACAGAATCGGCTGCTGATTCACTTCAAATGCCTGCGCAGCGATCAGCACCAGATCCGCCCAGTAGCCCTCGCGCAAATACCCACGATCCGGAATGGCAAACAGATCTGCCACGCGATGGCTGGTCTTCGCCACCAGCGTGGTGATCGGTAGCACGCCCTCGGTGACCAGCTCCAGCAACGCCGGCAAGGCGTGTTGCACCAATGGCAGACCGGCGGGTGCCTGGGCATACGGCCGTTGTTTTTCTTCCCAGGTATGCGGCGCGTGGTCACTGCCGATGACATCCAGGCGATTGCTGTTCAACGCCGCGCGCAGGGCGTCGCGGTCAGCCTGGGTCTTGATCGCCGGATTGCATTTGATCAGGTTGCCGAGGTCGGCATAGTCGCGATCGTCAAACAGCAGATGGTGCAGGCAGACTTCCGCGGTGATGCGTTTGTGCGCCAGTGGTTTATCTTCGAACAGCGCCAGTTCACGCGCGGTCGTCAGGTGCAGGACATGCAAGCGGGTGCCGTGACGTCGGGCCAGTTCCACCGCCAGACTTGAAGACCGATAGCAGCTTTCGGCGTTGCGGATTAGTGCGTGCGCTGTCGGCGGCAGACGTTCACCGAACTGCTCATGCAGGTTGGCTGCATTGGCGTCGATGCTCGGCGTGTGTTCGCAGTGGGCCAACAGAATCGTCGGCACTTCGGCAAACAGCCGCTCAAGCGTCGCCGGGTCATCCACCAGCAGATTGCCGGTCGACGCCCCCATGAACACTTTCACACCGGCCACTTCACAGGGATTGAGCGCGGCCACTGTATCGAGATTGTCGTGACTGACACCGAAGTGAAAGCCGTAATTGGCCACCGAAGTGGTTGCCGCCCGGTGCTTCTTGTCTGCCAGCGCTTCGAGGGTCAGCGTCGCCGGTTGGGTGTTGGGCATGTCCATGAAACTGGTGATGCCGCCTGCCACCGCTGCGCGCGACTCGGTGTAAAGGCTGCCCTTGGCCGGCGCCCCGGGCTCACGGAAATGCACCTGGTCGTCGATCATGCCCGGCATGAGCCATTGGCCGTTTGCATCGATCTCCAGCGTCGCCCGTTCGCCTTCAATGCTGCGGGCGATTTTGACGATGCGGCCATGGCTGACCAACAGATCGCCTTCTACCTCGCGCCCTTCGTTGACCAGCCTTGCGTTGCGAATCAGCACGCTGTTCATGGCTCAGAACTCGTTCTGCAAGGCTTTGTAGCCACGCACCAGATCGACATTGGTGCGTGCCACGTCTTCGGAAAACTCCGATGCGCTGACGCTTACCGGCGGGAATTGCGTGAGGTCGGTGGTCGGGCCGATGCGCGTGGTCGACGGTACGTAAAACGCATCGGGCAAGTCTCGTCCGTCGACCACCGAGTTGTGCCGCACCACGCAGCCGTTGCCGACGACGCAGTTGAACAGCACGCTGTTGAACCCGATGAACACCCGGTCGCCGACTACGCAGGGACCATGCACGATCGAGCGGTGGGCAATCGAACTGAACTCGCCGATGGTCACTGCCGCGCCGGATTTCGAGTGGATCACCACGCCATCCTGGATGTTCGAATTGGCGCCAATGGTGATTGCCTCCATCTCGCCTGACGCATCTACTTCATCGGCGCGGATGACCGCGTAGGGACCGACGAAGACGTTTTCGCCAATCACCACTTTGCCGCAGATGATTGCGGTTTTATCGACGTAGGCCGACTCAGCGATGGTCGGCAGATCGCCCGAAGGATTCTTGCGGATCATGGTTGGCTCAGCGCGTTGTAAAGGGTGTTGAGGTTGTATTCGAACAGTCCGGTGAACGTGCTCGCCGGTCCGCTGGCAGCGAGGGCATCGGAGTACAGCGTGCCGCCGATGTGCGCACCGCTTTCATCGGCGATCTGCTTGAGCAGGCGTGCGTCCTTGATGTTTTCCATGAACACCGCTTTGACCTTGGCCTGACGGATCTGGGTAATGAGCGCAGCCACTTCGGCGGCCGACGGTTCGCGCTCGGTGGACAGTCCCTGTGGCGCCATGAAGTCGATACCGTAGGCCTGTCCGAGATAGCCGAAGGCGTCATGGCTGGTGACGATCTTGCGGTTGCCCGCTGGCAGCGCACCGAGTTTGGTTTTTGCTTCAGCGAGCAAGGCGTAGATCTGCTTGAGGTAGGTCTGGCTATTGCGCTCGTAGTCCGCCTTGTTCGCCGGGTCGGCAGCGATCAGCGCCTTGGTGATGTTGCCAACGTACAACTCGGCGTTAGCCAGATTGTGCCAGGCGTGCGGGTCGGGAACGGTTTCGCCATCTTCATCCAGCGCGCGCGGAATCACGCCGCGACTGGCACTGATGACTGTGGCCTGGGTGCCGGTACTGGTCACGAGGCGATCCAGCCAGGGCTCGAAACCGAGACCGTTTTTGATAATCACGCGTGCCTTGAGCAAGGCTTTGGCGTCGTCCGGGGTCGGCTCGTAAGTGTGGGCATCGGCGTCCGGGCCGACCATGCTGGTGATCTGCACATGATCACCGCCAACTTGATGAACCATGTCGGCGAGGATGCTGAAGCTGGTGACCACCGGCAATTTCTCCGCCGCCGACAATGACATCGACAGCAACAGACTGAACAGCACGAACAAGACGCGCATCGGGAAACACCTCATAGGGATGTGAGCAAAGGAGGGCGGCGCAACAAACCGTGAACCGGCCCGAACACTACGGACAGCAGATAACCCGCTCCAGCAACCAGCACGATGGCCGGGCCGCTGGGCAGCGAGTAATAGAACGACAGCAACAATCCGAGCCATACCGACAGGCAGCCGATCAGCGCGGCGATTGCGATTAGCATCGGCAGGCGGCGGCTCCAGAATCGAGACGCGGCGGCGGGCAGCATCATCAGTCCGACAACCATCAGCGCGCCGATGGCCTGAAACCCGATCACCAGGTTGAGCACGACCAACGTCAGGAATACGCCATGGGCGAGGGGGCCGAGGCGGCTGACGGTGCGCAGAAATAACGGGTCCAGTGTGTCGAGCAGCAGCGGTTTGTAGATCAGCAGCAAGGTGATCAGGCTGATCGCCGAGACCCACAGCATGCCGTGGAGTGTCGGGCCGTCGACGGCCAGTGCCGAGCCGAATAGCAGATGCAACAGGTCCAGACGTTTACCGGCAATGCCCAGTATCAGTACGCCACTCGCCAAGGAAATTGGATAGATCGCGGCAAGGCTGGCGTCTTCGCGCAGGCCGGTGCGGCGAGTGATCCAGGCCGCGAGCCCTGCCATGCTCATGCCCGCGCCGAGACCGCCGAGCGTTAGCGCCGGCAGGCTCAGGCCGGCGAACCAGAAGCCCAACGCCGCGCCGGGGAGGATACCGTGCGCGACGGCGTCACCGATCAGGCTCATGCGCCGCAGAATCAGAAACACGCCCAATGGCGCCGTGCTGCAAGCCAGTACCAATCCGCCCAGCAAGGCGCGACGCATGAACATGAACTCACTGAACGGTTGCCAGAAGTGAGCGAGGGTGAGCATCAGGCCACCTGCGCATGCGGTGTCTGTTGAATCAGTTCGGTGCTGGGACCATAGACGCAACGGCTGTTCTTGATCAGCAATGTCTGGGGGATGTGTTGGCGCACAGCGCTGAGATCGTGGCAGACCACAACGATCGTTCGGCCTTCGGCGTGCCAGGCGTGGATGTGTTGCCAAAGCAGCGCCTGGCCCAGTTCATCGAGGGCAGCATGAGGCTCGTCCAGCAATAATATCGGGGCGTCGGCGAGGCTTAGCCGCGCGAGCAGGGCACGTTGCAATTCACCGCCGGAGAGGGCCATCAACGGGCGATGGCCGAGGCCGCTCAGATGCCAGTTTTCCAATGCGGCATTAAGGCGTTGCGTGCGCAGCTGCGTCGAGAGCCTGCGTCCCCAGAACCCGGCGGCGACCAACTCTTCCAGGCTGATCGGGAATTGTCGATCCAGGTGCTGCTGCTGGGGCAGGAACGAGAGCCCGCTCTGGCGTGGAACACTCAGCGCCACGTGCCCCGCCAAGGGTTTTTGCAGCCCGGCGATGACCTTGAGCAGGCTGCTTTTTCCACAGCCGTTAGCGCCAATAATGGCGGTCAGGCTCGCGCTTTCCAGTTCAAGATCCAGCGGTGTCGTCAGTGGCTGGCCGGGTGCACCCCAACTCAGGGAATGGCAGCGAATCATGCTTGCTCCCGACGCCAACTGCTTTCAGCCACAGCATCATGGGCGTGTAGGCTTTCAGCGTGGATGACTTTCAAGTGGAACTGGCTGACGCCTTGGGTGCGGCGCAGCGCCAGATTCAAGCGCCTCGCCGCGTCTTCGCAGAACATCAAGTTCTGGCCATTGGCGAGCGCGAACGCTTGTTCATCGGCGCGTTTCACTGCGGTTTGTACGGCGGTGCCGAGCGCTGCTTCGACGTCATCAATAACCTTGATCAGCGGCAACTCGCTGAGGGACTCGTTCAGGTGCAGGCGTAACTGCGCGGTGCTGCGTTGGCTATGCGGTGTCGCGACGATGCCTTTGGTCGAACCCAGCCAGGCCAAAACATCCGCGTGCTCAAGTGATTGGTTGGCGAAGTCGTCGATAAATTGCTGCTGAATCAGCTGGCGGGCTAATGCTGCAGAACATGGGCAAGTGGAGGAATAGGGCACTTCGATTTCTAGTTCCACGTGGAACATTTGGTTCTTCAAGCGTGCGGAAACGCTCACCGGATAGGATTTCCATCCCGCGAGAGGACTGACCAGCGCCGGTCTGTTCAGCAGTAATTCGGTGCGGATATTCAGGTACGCGCAGTGCGATAAACCTGCGTGGCTCTGCAGAAACTGCTCAAGAACTTGGCGCAGTAAAGCGGGGGAAAGTGCCTCTCGCTCGAGAGGCTCCAATGCCACAAACAGGCGCGACATATGAATGCCGCGTGCCTCACCATCATCCAGACTGACGCCTGCATCGGCCTTCGCGTTCAGCCGTTGCTCCTCCAGCCATACAGGCAATGCGATGCCGCGCATGCCCACCCAGTCGAGGGGCAAGGCCTCACGAGCGGCCTGCGCGGCGATGTCCGGTAGCGTCAACGCGTTCATGTTCAGACTCATCGTGTGATTTCATTTAATGTTATAGTATAACAATAAATAGCACGATAGCTTTTTCATGAACACACTTTCATGTGGGGCAAGCGCCCATCCAAAGGGTCTCTGCGAAAGCGGTTTTCTTCGCGCTATGAGGCACACTCCAGCTCACCGTTTGGTGGCTGATTTATCAAAGCGAAAAGGACGTCAGCAGCCCGAGCGTTCCACGTGAAACACCGCATTCTGCGCTACAGCCAAGGCAAATCCCGTCCGGAATGCATTGGGCAAAACGACGATCTAACAGCTGGTTACCCGGCTGCACGTGAATTTCGCCCTGCTTCCCCCCGAACTCGAGAAGCGATTGATGGTGGTCCAGCCCACCCGCCGGGTGTAGCCAACCCATGCTTCGCCATCGGAGGCGATCCCGGTGAAGAAGGTCAACTGGCCAAAGCGGCTATTGGTCTGTGCCCAATACCGATTGCCGTTCTTTTCGAACCCGCGCAAGTACAGCGTCGTACCGACGGTATTGACGCTATAGGCGTTGCCCTCGGCATCCCGACACGCCAGCAGATTTGCGCTACGCGTGCAGGTGGCGACTTCTGGCAGTTGCGCGCACGCGTTGCCCGTCGCCAGTAACGCCAAGCTAAATATCAGGCGCCTCAGCGTAGTTTTCATCGTCGCGTCCTGAGTCTGATTCACTCTTTACCAAGGGAAGCCAAAGGAGGGCTCGCTTATTTATGTTGTTATACTATAACATAAATTCGAAGCCAGCCTGGGCACTGCCGATTACCAGCGCTAAAACGCAATGCGCCAGCAAAAGCGCACATCGGCTGCCACCTGTAGAGGATTATCCAATGTCAGCCGAACTGCCTGTGACCGTACTTTCAGGATTTCTCGGTGCCGGAAAAAGTACGCTTCTCAATTACGTACTACGTAACCGGGCCGGACTGCGTGTAGCCGTCATCGTTAACGATATGAGCGAAATCAACATCGATGGCAGTGAAGTTCAGCGTGATGTCAGCCTGAACCGCGCGGAAGAAAAAATCGTCGAGATGAGCAACGGCTGCATTTGCTGTACGTTACGCGAAGACCTGCTGGAAGAGGTCAGCAAGCTCGCCCGCGAAGATCGCTTCGATTATTTGCTGATCGAGTCCACCGGCATCTCCGAGCCACTGCCCGTAGCGGAAACGTTCACCTTTCGCGATGAGCACGGGCAAAGCCTCAGTGACATCGCGCGTCTGGACACCATGGTCACGGTGGTCGACGGCATGAACTTTCTACCGGACTTTCAGGCTGCCGAAAGCCTCGCCTCGCGTGGCGAGATTCTCGGGGAAGAAGACGAACGCTCCATCACCGATCTGCTGATCGAGCAAATCGAGTTCGCCGACGTGTTGCTGATCAGCAAAATTGACCTGATCAGCCAGCGTGAACGCGAAGAATTGATCGCGATCCTGCAACGCCTTAACGCCCACGCCGAAATCATCCCGATGGTGATGGGTGAGGTGCCGCTGGAGAAAATCCTTAACACCGGTCGCTTCGATTTCGACAAAGCCGCACAGGCACCCGGCTGGCTGCAAGAGTTGCGCGGTACGCACACACCGGAGACCGAGGAATACGGCATCGCGTCAACGGCCTACCGTGCGCGCCGGCCCTTTCATCCGCAACGCTTCTTCAGTTTCATCGACCGTCCATGGCCGAACGGCAAACTGCTGCGTTCCAAAGGCTTCTTCTGGCTCGCCAGCAAGCCCACGGACGCGGGTAGTTGGTCGCAGGCCGGCGGTTTGATGCGCCATGGTTTCGCCGGCCGCTGGTGGCGTTTTGTGCCGAAGGACCAGTGGCCACGGGACCAGGAGAATACCCGCGCCATCATGGAGAACTGGACGCCGAGCGTCGGGGATTGTCGCCAGGAGCTGGTGTTCATCGGGCAGAACATCGATTTCGCCCGATTGTCTGCCGAACTGGACGAATGCCTGCTGACCGATGATGAAATGGCACTGGGTGTCGAGGCTTGGCGGTTGTTGCCGGATCCGTTCGGCGCCTGGGACGAAGAGGCCGCATGATGCTTGCACTGAAACCATTACAAAAGCGGACTCGCCTGCACCATCAGGGGCCGACGCCTACAGCGCTGGCGCGAATTCTCGACGACGACGTCAACCTCGCCATCTGGCAGCGGCAATTGCCCCTGCATGTCGCCGATTTTGCCCGTTTGTTGCTGTCGCTCGACGAACCCCTGGCGGAGTCGTTGTGCCTTGAGCTTGCGGATGAGGACAGCGAGCCGGATCTGGCCGGGCTGGCCGCAGGATTTCGCGACCTTGAGGGCTACGAAGGCTTTGTTGCCGACCTGAAATGGATGGTCGGTGCCTTCGCCTGTCTGTTGGGCGCGCGACGCATCGGCCTGCGTCTGCGCACGTTGGATAAGGCGATGTGTCCCCGTTTCCATGTCGATCATGTGCCCGTACGCCTGATCACCACCTATGCCGGCGTGGGTAGCCAATGGCTTGAGGAAGGCGTGATGGATCGCAGGCAACTGGGTCAGGCCACCGCGGAGCCTGAGGATGCCGCACAGATTCAGCAACTCGGCAGCGGCGAGGTCGCGCTTCTGAAAGGCGAGAAGTGGCACGGTAACGAGGGGTTCGGGCTGATCCACCGTTCGCCGCAATTGGCCGTCGGCGAACGTCGGCTGATAGTGACCCTCGACTGGCTCGGCTGACCGTCAAGGCTTGCGCCATGATCCGCGGCTTTGTGCTTCGCAATAGGGCTTCAGGTAGGCTGCATCGGTCGCCACGCCGTAATAGTGGATATCCTGGCGATAGGGCATATTGGCAACCTGCGCGTTGCTGCACACGCCGAACGCGCCGCTCGGGCACTGGTCGAGGTATTGCACCTCGACTTTCTGCCCGGCCAGCGTCGGTTGGCAGAAACCGCCGCTGAACAGTTTTTTCGGGATGGAGCGATTCTGCTGGCAGACTTTGACATCGAGGCGCTCGCCCTGGCTGTGTACCAGACAGGCCTGAGCCAACGCTTCGCTCGACACCAGCAGCAACAGCAACGACCATCCCATCCAGCGCATTTGCAAACTCCTCAAAAACGTTCTTCAAAGAAATGCCCACCATGCTGCAGAACATTCCGACCCATGTCATCGCAGGCCCCCTGGGCGCCGGCAAGACCAGCCTGATTCACCACCTGATGGCGCAGCGACCGGAGGGCGAACGCTGGGCGGTGCTGATCAACGAGTTCGGCCAGATTGGCCTGGACGCAGCGCTACTGAGCAGTGACGCCGATGGTATCGCACTCGGCGAAGTGGCCGGCGGCTGCTTATGTTGCGTCAACGGCGCGCCGTTCCAGATCGGTCTTGGCCGATTGCTGCGCAAGGCCAGGCCAGACCGGCTGTTTATCGAACCGTCCGGACTGGGTCATCCGGCGCAGCTCCTCAAGCAGTTGAACGAGGCTCCGTGGCTGGGTGTGCTGGCGGTTCAGCCCTGTGTGCTGGTGCTGGACGCGCAGGCTCTGCACGCTGGGAAACCGTTGCCGCAGGCCCAACGGCAAGCACTGACTGACGCAGGTCTGTTGCTGCTGAACAAGGCGGAAAACCTTGATCAAGCGGCGCGAGAAGAAATCGCCAGCCAGTTGCCACCCGTCAGCCTGATCTGGACACAGCAGGCGCAGCTGTCCTTGAGCGAGTTGCCGGGGCGGACGGCACGAGCCTCGACGGGCGTCGGTAAGCTGGAGATGCCCAAAGGCCTGGGCCAGATCCCGGCCGTCTGGAGCGATCCGGCGCTGCCGATCTGCCTGAGTCAGGCCCAGGCGGGGGGCTGGAGCATCGGTTGGCGCTGGCATCCGGGGCAGGCGTTCGATACGCAAGGCATCATCAAGTGGCTGACACGCCTTGATTGGCAACGGGCCAAGCTGGTAATTCACAGCGCGGATGGCTGGGTGTCGGCGAATGCGCTGGATAATACCGAGCTGACCTGGCACGTCAGCGAATGGCGAAAAGACTCGCGCCTTGAGCTGATTTTTACCGAGCCGCAGAATATCGATGAGTTACAGGCGGGTCTGGCGCGATGCCGGATTCGGTGAATCAGCTTACGGTTTCCACTTCGTGTGTTCCTGCCGCCACTGGCTGAGCTCCACCACTTGCGCCCGCGGCTTTTGCACCTCGACCACCGGCGGTGTGTCGTCGAACGGCGCGGGGTAGGGTGCCAGTTCGATCTGTGCGCTGTGCGCGCCGAATTGCGTGACCGTACCGTTATGGCGGCTTTCGCCCGTCACGGTGAACTCGAAATTGTAGACCCGCGCCAGGCGGCGTCGCCCGTTGGCGTCCTTGATCAAGCCGATCTTTTTCAGGGCCACGTTGCCGTCAAGCAGCTCGACGCCAACGTTGAGGCAATGCTGCTTGACCCGTTCCAGCGCCCGTTCGCGCAAGCCGTGGTTGTGCCATAACCACGCACCGGCAGCGGCGAACAGCATCAGCACAAAGATGTTTTCCAGGGTCAGCATCAACATCGAACTCCAAAAGATGGCATCAGCTTAACTGCGTCGCCGGTCTGTCGTACAGGCTGTGTTTCGTCGCATACTGCGCGGCTTGAATTTCAATCGTTTTACGGAATGCCCCGAATGAAACGTACGCCTCATCTGCTCGCCATCCAGTCCCATGTGGTGTTCGGCCACGCCGGCAACAGCGCAGCGGTTTTTCCGATGCAGCGGGTCGGGGTCAACGTCTGGCCGCTCAATACCGTGCAGTTTTCCAATCACACTCAGTATGGTCAGTGGGCCGGGGAAGTGTTGGCACCGCAGCAGATTCCCCAGCTGATCGAAGGCATCGCCGCAATTGGCGAACTGGGCAACTGCGATGCGGTATTGTCGGGTTATCTGGACAGCGCTGCCCAGGGCCGGGCAATTCTCAGCGGCGTGGCGCGCATCAAATCGGTCAATCCGAAAATGCTCTACCTGTGTGATCCGGTGATGGGTCATCCCGAGAAGGGCTGCAGCGTGCCGACCGAGGTCAGCGATTTCCTGCTGGACGAAGCGGCGGCAGTGGCGGATATCCTGTGTCCGAACCAACTGGAGCTGGACAGCTTTTCCGGGCGCAAGCCGCAGTCGCTGTTCGATTGCCTGGCGATGGCGCGAGCGCTGCTGGCGCGTGGGCCGAAGGCAGTGCTGGTCAAGCATCTGGATTACCCGGGCAAACCGGCGGATGGCTTCGAGATGCTGCTGGTGACGGCTGAGGGCAATTGGCATCTGCGCCGCCCATTGCTGGCGTTTCCGCGTCAGCCGGTGGGTGTCGGCGACCTGACGTCCGGCCTGTTTCTGGCGCGGGTGCTGCTCGGCGACAGCCTGCTGGCGGCGTTCGAGTTCACTGCAGCGGCGGTGCACGAGGTGCTGCTGGAAACTCAGGCGTGCGCCAGTTATGAGTTGCAACTGGTGCGGGCGCAGGACCGGATAGCGCATCCGCGGGTAAAGTTCGAGGCGACAGCGATCAGTCTGTAACACCGAGTCGTCTTTATTCGCGAGCAGGCTCGCTCCCACATTTGGAATGCGTTCCACCTGTGGGAGCGAGCCTGCTCGCGAAAGCTATCTATCAGTCGGCATCAACCAGCGTCTGATCAAGCGTCGCCCTTGATCTCCTGATAACGCTTCTCCAGCTCCTGACGAATCTGCCGACGCTGCTGCGCCTGTATGTAGCGGCGCTTGTCTTCGCTGTTCTGCGGTTGCAGCGGCGGTACCGGGGCAGGCTTGCGCTGGTCATCCACCGCGACCATGGTGAAGAAACAACTGTTGGTGTGACGCACCGAGCGTTCGCGGATGTTCTCGGTCACCACCTTGATGCCGACCTCCATCGAGGTATTGCCGGTGTAGTTGACCGAGGCGAGGAAGGTCACCAGTTCGCCGACATGGATCGGCTCGCGGAAAATCACCTGATCCACCGACAGGGTCACCACATAGCGGCCCGCATAGCGGCTCGCGCAGGCGTAGGCCACTTCGTCGAGGTATTTGAGCAGGGTGCCGCCGTGGACATTGCCAGAGAAGTTGGCCATGTCGGGGGTCATCAGTACCGTCATCGACAGCTGGGCGTTTCCGGGTTCCATAACGTTCTCACGGATCAAGGCTGATTGCTGGAAGCACCTCTGCGGGCGCCTGGTCGCTTTTCAAAAAGCACCGTTATCGGGACGCCGGGCGACGGGTCGCCGTCACGCGGGGTGTCGATCTGTTTCCATATATTGCACCGGCTTCCAGACGGAAGTCGCGGTGTTAACCTGCAAAAGCCCTGCCCAAGGGCAATTCCCACACCAAAAGCGGATTTTTACCCTGCTCGCGCAGACCGTTCTGACGTCTGTCCGTGAGCCTCGTGATCAAGGAGCCCACGCCATGCATGCCATCAGTTTCATTCAGGATCTGGCAGTGATCATGTTGGTTGCAGGCGTGGTGACCGTGTTGTTTCATCGTTTCAAGCAGCCGGTGGTGCTTGGCTACATCGTCGCCGGCTTCATCATCGGCCCGCACACGCCGCCGTTCGGCCTGATCCACGACGAAGAAACCATCAAGACCCTCGCCGAGCTCGGGGTGATATTCCTGATGTTCTGCCTCGGCCTGGAGTTCAGCCTGCGCAAGCTGTTCAAGGTCGGCGCCACGGCGTTTATCGCGGCGTTTCTCGAAATCATCCTGATGATCTGGATCGGTTACGAAATCGGCCGCTGGTTCGACTGGAACACCATGGACTCGCTGTTCCTCGGCGCGATCCTGGCGATTTCCTCGACGACCATCATCGTCAAGGCTCTCAATGATCTGAAGATGAAGAACGAGCGCTTTGCCCAGTTGATCTTCGGCGTGCTGATTGTCGAGGACATCCTCGGCATCGGTATCATCGCCTTGCTGTCGAGTATTGCCGTCAGCGGCACAGTGAGTTCGGGCGAGGTGTTTTCTACAGTCGGCAAGCTGTCGCTGTTCATGATTGTCGCGCTGGTCATCGGCATCCTTCTGGTGCCGCGCCTGCTGGCCTACGTGGCGAAATTCGACAGCAACGAGATGCTGCTGATCACCGTGCTCGGCCTGTGTTTCGGCTTCTGCCTGCTGGTGGTCAAGCTCGAATACAGCATGGTCCTCGGCGCCTTCCTGATCGGCGCGATCATGGCCGAGTCGCGGCAACTGCTGAAGATCGAACGGCTGGTCGAGCCGGTTCGCGACCTGTTCAGTGCGATTTTCTTTGTCGCGATCGGCCTGATGCTCGACCCGCTGATCCTCATCGAATATGCCTGGCCGATTGCGGTAATCACCGTGGCTGTGGTGCTCGGCAAGATGTTGTCCTGCGGCCTCGGCGCGTTTATCGCCGGCAACGACGGACGTACCTCACTGCGGGTTGGCATGGGTCTGTCCCAAATCGGCGAGTTCTCCTTCATCATCGCCGCGCTGGGCATGACTTTGCAGGTCACCAGCAACTTCCTTTATCCGGTCGCCGTGGCCGTGTCGGTGATCACCACGCTGCTGACGCCATACCTGATCCGCGCGGCGGATCCGCTGTCGATCAAGCTGTCTGCCGTCGTGCCCAAGCGTCTTGGCCGCGTGCTGGGCATGTACGGCGAATGGTTGCGCAGCATTCAGCCGCAAGGCGAGGGCGCGATGCTGGCGTCGATGATCCGGCGAATTCTTTTGCAGGTCGGGGTGAATCTGGCACTGGTGATTGCGATCTTCTTTGCCGGCGCGTATTTCGCCGAGCGCATGTCGCTGTGGCTGCAAGACTGGATTGGCGACCCGAGCTGGCAGAAGGCATTGATCTGGGGCGGGGCGCTGCTGGTATCGTTGCCGTTCCTGATAGCTGCGTACCGCAAGCTCAAGGCGCTGTCGATGCTATTGGCGGAGATGGGCGTCAAGCCGGAAATGGCCGGGCGTCACACGCAGCGAGTGCGCCGGGTGATCGCCGAAGTGATTCCGATCCTCTCGCTGCTGGTGATTTTCCTGCTGTTGGCAGCCTTGTCGGCCAGTATCCTGCCGACCAACAAGTTGCTGGTGCTGATCGCCGTGGTCGCGGCCGCCGTGGCGGCGCTGCTTTGGCGCTGGTTCATCCGCGTGCATACACGGATGCAGGTCGCGCTGCTCGAAACCCTCGACAACCACAAGGAGTCGTCGGGGCATTGACCACTCGGGGCGTCAGGCGAATCAGCTTTCCAGCCAGACGTCCCGCGCCCAGTGCCAGACCGATTCCCAGGTCTCTTCGGCAATCAGCTCTTCCTCGGCCTGCCACAACACCACAGTGCCGTCTTCTTCGACACAGTAGTAATCGTCGCCGTCCTGGCAGATAGGGATCAGGCTGCGATCGACTCCGGCATCCCACGCATTGGCGGCGACGTCCGGCAGGTAAGTGTGTGATTGCGGGTCGGTGACCGTCACCGGTTCCAGGCTGCCGTACACCACATCGCTGACCGTCAGCAAAAACTCCCTGAAGACAAACGGGATATCGATGAACAGTTGTTCTTCGATTTCCACCAGCAGGTCTTCGTCAGGCAACTCCAGCGGAACCGGCACGGGTTCGTTGGCTTCGCGCAGTTGTTCGATGATTTCTTCCACGTCCGGGATCCTCTTGCTTGATGGCGCGGTTCATATGGGCCGGTTTATACAGTAGCTCGCTATAGATGCAACCGTGAAATGAAAAACCCCGGCCTGGGCCGGGGTCTGTTACCGCTAGTGAAGCACAGGTGGAGATCAGCCGTTCTGGCGGATACCGGCCACCAGCCAAGGCTGGTTCTCGCCCTGCGGACGTTCCATGTTCCAGCTCTCGCTGAACACTTCGCCCTGGTCGAAACGCGAAGTTTTCGAAACACCGGTGAAGGTCAGGGTGGCGATGGTCTTGTCGGCACGATCGTCGACGCCGTCCAGTTGCACCTGCAGGTTGTCGATGTAAGTCGACTGGAAGCCCTCGCCCAGGTCCGCACGCTCACGCTTGAGGAAATCGAGCATTTGCGGGGTCACGAACTCGGCGATCTTGTCCATTTCGTTGGCGTCCCAGTGCTGCTGCAGCGACTGGAAGTGGCTACGCGCGGCTTCAAGGAAGTTCTGCTCGTTGAACCACGCCGGTGCGTTGATCACTGGGCGGGCGGCAGCAGGCGCGGCCGAACCACCAAAGATCGAACCCATGGCAGCAGGCTTCTGCTCGAAGGCTTCACGTTGCATCGGCGCGCCGGCCGGAGCGAATTGCTCCTGCTGCTTGCGACGACGGGCGGCGATGAAGCGGAAGATCACGAACGCGATCAGGGCCATGATCAGGATGTCGAAAATCTGCATGCCCTGGAAACCGCCGCCCATGAACATCGAGGCAAGCAGACCACCGGCGGCGATACCGGCCAGCGGGCCGAGCCATTTCGAAGCACCGCCGGCCTTGGCCGCAGTGCCCGCGGCACCGGCAGCACCCGCGGTTGCGGCAGCGCCGCCGACGCCTGGAGAAGAAGGAGCCATCTGGCTGGTCTGGTGCGTCGGCGCAGCGCCGGCGCTTTTGCCACCACCAAAGCGCTTGGCGTTGGCGTCGAGGCTCATCGTCAGGCCGATGCACAACGCCATGGCGATGCTAAGAAAACGTTTCATAAAAGGTATTCCCGTTTTGTGGAGACTCGCGCGTCATGTTGCACAGCTGAAGTGTTACTGGCTAGCGAGAGAGTGTTTCGGGCTTTTGCCTGACAGGTTGCGTTCAGCTTGGCGAGGCAATCGGCCGATGTACTTTTGGCTGTAGGAAAAGACGATTGGTTCAGAAAGATAACGGCCTCTTGTAGGAGTGAGCCTGCTCGCGATGAGGGTGTGTCAGTCAATACATTGATAATAGACAGACCGCTATCGCGAGCAGGCTCACTCCTACAGAAAAGCAATCGAGTTGGGCTTTAAATGGCTTCCAGCTTGGCGTAGCCGAGCATCAGCCACTTGCTGCCTTCACTGAAGTTCACCTGCACCCGCGCCTGGGCACCGGAGCCTTCGAAGTTGAGGATCACGCCATCGCCGAAGATCGAGTGGCGCACGGTCTGACCGAGGCTGAAGCCGGTTTCCGGGATCTCGCTGCCACTGAACAGGTTGCTGCCGCTCATCGACTGGTTGCCGCCGAACGGGCGGCTGACACTGTTCGACAAGCGAACTTCCTGAATCAGGCCTTTCGGCACTTCACGGACGAAACGCGAGACCTTGTTGTAGGTTTCACTGCCGTATAAACGGCGGGTCTCCGCATAAGTCATGACCAGATTCTGCATCGCCCGAGTGATGCCCACGTAGGCCAGGCGCCGCTCTTCCTCAAGGCGACCCGGCTCTTCCAGGCTCATCTTGTGCGGGAACAGACCTTCTTCCATGCCCACCAGGAACACGTAAGGGAACTCCAGACCTTTGGCGCTGTGCAGGGTCATCAGTTGAATGCTGTCTTCGTGTTCGTCGGCCTGGGTGTCGCCGGCCTCCAGCGAAGCGTGGCCGAGGAACGCGGCCAGCGGTGTCAGCTCTTCATCTTCTTCGGTGTTCTCGAAGTTGCGCGCGGCGCTGACCAGTTCCTCAAGGTTTTCCACCCGGGCCTGGCCTTTCTCGCCTTTTTCCGCTTCGTGGTAGGCGATCAGGCCGGACTGCTCGATAACGGTCTGGGTCATCAGGTGCAGCGGCATCTCGGCACACTTGGCGGCGAGGTTTTCGATCAGCTCGATAAAGGCGCCGAGGGCGCCCGCCGCGCGTCCGGTCAGGCCTTTGTTGGCGACCAGTTGGCGCATCGCTTCCCACATCGACACGTCGCTGTGGCGCGCATGTTCGCGGATCGCTTCGACGGTTTTCTCGCCGATGCCACGGGCCGGCACGTTGATTACCCGCTCCAGCGCCGCATCGTTGCCGCGACCTTCGAGCAGGCGCAGGTAGGCCATGGCGTTTTTGATTTCCGCCCGTTCGAAGAAGCGCTGACCACCATAGATGCGGTACGGAATACGCTCGCGCAGCAGGGCTTCTTCGAGAACGCGTGATTGGGCGTTGGAGCGGTACAGAATCGCAATGTCGCTACGGGCCAGACCGGTTTTCAGCGCGCTTTCGATGGTTTCGACCACGTAGCGCGCTTCGTCGTGTTCGTTGAACGCGGCGTACAGGTTGATCGCTTCGCCATCGCCGCCGTCGGTCCACAACTCTTTGCCCAGGCGCCCGGTGTTGTTGGCGATCAGGGCGTTGGCGGCTTTGAGGATCCCGGCGGTGGAGCGGTAATTCTGCTCCAGGCGAATGGTCTCGGAGTCCGGGAAGTCAGACGAATACTGATGGATGTTCTCGATCTTCGCGCCGCGCCAGCCGTAAATCGACTGATCGTCGTCGCCGACCACCATCAGGCTGTCGCCGCCCTTGCCGAGCAGGCGCAACCAGGCGTACTGCACGGCGTTGGTGTCCTGGAACTCGTCGACCAGAATATGCCGGAAGCGCTTCTGATAATGCGCGAGCAGGCCGGGGTGGTCGCGCCACAGGTCGAGGGCGCGCAGCAGCAATTCGGAGAAGTCGATCACGCCGGCCCGCAGGCACGCTGCCTCGTAGGCTTCGTAAATGCCGCGCATGGTCGCCAGGTACAAGTCGCCGCTGGCCTGAATGTGCTGTGGACGCAGACCTTCGTCTTTCTGTCCGTTGATGAACCACTGGGCCTGACGGGCCGGCCAGCGCTGCTCGTCCAGGCCCAGCTCGCGGATCACCCGCTTGACCAGGCGTTGCTGGTCGTCGCTGTCGAGAATCTGGAAGGTCTGGCTCAGGCCCGCTTCCTGCCAGTGTGCCCGCAGCAGGCGGTGCGCGAGGCCGTGGAAGGTGCCGACCCACATGCCGGCCGGGTTGATGCCCAGCAACTGCTCGATGCGGTGACGCATCTCGGCAGCGGCCTTGTTGGTGAAGGTCACCGACAGAATGGAGTGAGGCGAGGCGTTTTCGACCTGGATCAACCAGGCGATACGGTGCACCAGCACTCGGGTTTTACCGGAACCGGCACCGGCCAGGACCAACTGACGGCCAACGGGGGCCGCTACGGCCTGGCGTTGGGCATCGTTGAGGGAGTTCAGCAGAAGGGAGAGATCATCGCGCATCCGGGCATTCTAGGGTGCGCCGCAGGCCCGGGCAAACCGAGCTTTGCATTAGCCGATGAAAGCGCCGTCGAGGACGACCGGTCGGTCACTGGCTGCAGGCTTCGGCCCGTCTCGCTTGAGGGGTTGAAGCGGTGCCTGGGCAGCGGGAAATTTCGCGCAAATTCTGATCTGCAGCAGTTTGGCAACGGGATCGCCTTGTGTATGCTCCGTCCACGTTTCGGGCGCAGGCCCTTCCTTATAAGAACAAGAACGTTGCCCATGACCCTCAGCGCCGAACTGTCGGGCCCCTTCGTGGAACCCCGGGTGATCCGCAAGCACTATGCCGTCGAAATGGCGGTGGAGCGTACGCGACTGCTGTATCAGGGCTCGCTGCTGCCCACGCTGTTCATGTTGATCAATGGTCTGATCTGCGCCGCTTTGCTCTGGAGCCCGCAGCGCTACTTCGTGGTCAGTGTCTGGCTGGTGTGGTTGCTGTCGCTCGTCGCATTGCGGGTGATACAGGTGGCCGCGTTCGATTCGGCGATCCCCGAGCGCCAGGCCCAGCCAATCTGGTTTCGCATGTTCCTGCTCGGCTCGACCCTGACCGGTCTGACCCTGGCCGGTGCGGGCATCGCCTTGGTGCCTGCGGACAATTTTATCCAGCAAGCCTGGGTATTCGGCCTGATTGGCGCGGCGACCCTGTCGGCCAGCGTCGCCTATGCGGTGAGTCTGCCGGCATTCCTGTCGTTTACCTTGCCGTGCCTGCTGCCGGCGATCGGCTATCTGTTCTGGGGCGGCGACGATCAGGCGCGTGGCTGGGGCTGGCTCGGCTTGATTCTGCTCGGCTCGCTGAGTGTGGTGGCGTGGCAGGTCAATCGACTGATTGATCGCGGATTGCTGCGGCGTTTCCAGAATCAACACCTGATCGAGCATTTGCAGCAAGCGCAGACGCGCAGCGAACAGCTCAACCAGGAATTGGGCAAGGAGGTCGAACAGCGCCGTTGCGCAGAAGCGCAGTTGCGTAAAGCGCAGGTCGATCTCGAGGACCGCGTGGCCCAGCGCAGCCGTGAACTCGATGCCGCCAACCAGGCCTTGAGCAAAAGCGAAGCGCGGCTGGCACTGGCACTCAAGGCCAGCGAACTCGGGCTGTGGGACTGGAACCTGCAAACCGACGAAGTCCATCACACGCAGATTCAGGAACTGTTCGGCCTTGCCCCGGAATACGTCACGGCGCTGCTGCGCGACCTCAAACCGCGACTGCACCCCGAAGACGTGCCGTCACTCAAGTTCGCGCTGGTCGAACATCTGAAGGGGCGCACGGAGGACTATCAAGTCGAATACCGCCTGCGCCATGGCGACGGCCACTGGGTGTGGATCGAAGACCGCGGTCGTGCCGTGGAGCGCAGCGACAGCGGTCGGGTGATCCGCATGGTCGGCACCCGTCGCGATATCAGCGCCAGCAAAAGCCTGGAAGAGCAGCAGCGGCTGGCGGCCACAGTGTTCGAGGCAGCCAGCGAAGGCATCGTGATTCTGGACCCGGATTACGCGCTGATTGCGGTCAATCAGGCCTTCAGCCGCGTCACCGGCTATGAAATCGACGACATGCTCGGGCGCAACGTCGTCGAGTTGCCGTGCAGTCGCGATGCCCGCCGTCACTACGTCGCGATCCGCCACGCGCTGGAGCAGCACGGCACTTGGCAGGGCGAACTGGTGGAAACGCGCAAGAACGGTGAGTTGTATCCCCAATGGCTGCAACTTAATGCCGTGCGCGGCAGCCGAGGCAATGTCAGCCATATCGTCGGCTTTTTCGCTGATCTCTCGGCTCGGCGCGAGTCCGAAGAGCGGATGCGCTACCTGACCCACTACGACGAACTCACCGGCCTTGCCAACCGTTCGCTGTTCCGCGAGCGCCTGCACGAAGCCCATCAGCGGGTTCGGCAGGGCGGGCGGCGCAGTCTGGCGCTGCTGCACATCAACCTGGATCGTTTCAAGTTGCTCAATGACAGTCTGGGCCACGAAATCGCCGACCAGTTGCTGCAAAAAATGGCCCGTCGACTGGTTAACGCGTTGCCCGAGGCCGACACCATCGCCCGCTTGTCCGGCGACGAGTTTGCGGTGCTGTTCGATGCTTACGGCAATCTTTCCAGCCTGGCCCGGGTGGCGACGCGGTTATCGGCCAAGTTGCGTCTGCCACTCAGCGTCGACGGGCATGAATTGGTGGTCAGTGCCTCGATGGGCATTAGCCTGTTGCCGGACAACGCGCGGGAAATTGCCGCACTGGTCAGTCAGTCGAACATGGCCATGCAACATGCCAAGCACTTGGGCGGTAACAATTTCCAGTTTTACACCGACAGTCTGCAAGCGAGCACGCTGGAGCGTCTGCAACTGGAGAATCAGCTGCGCAAAGCCATTGAAGACAGACACCTCAAGGTGTTCTATCAGCCGAAGTTGTGCCTGGCCACCGGGCGCATGAATGCCGCCGAAGCGCTGGTGCGTTGGGACCATCCGACGCTGGGTCAGGTCCCGCCGGGGGACTTTATCGGGCTGGCCGAGGAAACCGGGCTGATCGGGCCGATTGGCGAGTTCGTCCTGCGTCAGGCTTGCTGGCAGGCGTGCCAATGGCAGCGCGAGGGGCTGGCGCCGATCCGCGTATCGGTGAACCTGTCGGTGCATCAACTGCGTCAGGGCAAGTTGGTCAGTCTGGTGCGCCAGGTCCTGGAGGAAACCGGTCTGGCGCCGCACTACCTCGAACTGGAACTGACTGAAAGTCACTTGCTCGACAGCGTCGAGCACATCATTGCGACGTTCCGGCAATTGCGTGAGCTGGGGGTGAAACTGGCCATCGACGATTTCGGCACCGGTTATTCGTCCTTGAGCTACCTCAAGCGGATTCCGGTGGATTACGTGAAGATCGATCAGGCTTTTATCCGCGGTCTGGGCGAGGGCAGCGAAGACGCGGCGATCACCCGGGCGATCATTGCCATGGCCCACGGGCTGTCGTTGAAAGTGGTGGCCGAAGGCGTCGAACGCAAAGATCAGCTGGCGTTTTTGCGCGCCGAAGGCTGCGATGAGGTGCAAGGCTATCTGATCAGCCGTCCCGTGGAGGCCGCTGGGCTGGCCGGGATTTTGCGTGAACAGCTCAATCCGTTTTAAGGGCTACATGCACTTGATCATGCCTGATTCGGGGACATCGAGTTACGCATTGAGCAGGCAAAATGCCAATTCATGTAGTATAACTACAAGCGTGCTACATCCCTGCCCATAAGAAGAGTCCAGCCCCTTGAATCTGCTGCAACACATCGCCCAGTCACGTCACCTGTTACGCAAGTCGGAGCTCAAGGTCGCCGACCACGTGCTGCTTGACCCTGCGGCCGTGATGCACAGTTCCATGGCCGATCTGGCCCACAGCGTCGGTATCAGTGAGCCGACCATCGTGCGTTTCTGTCGCGCCATCGGTTGCTCGGGCTTTCAGGATCTGAAACTGAAACTGGCGCAAAGCCTCGCGGCCGGGGCCAGCTTCGGCCAGTTCGCGATCCACGAAGACGACTCTGTCGCCGATTACAGCCTGAAGATTTTCGACACCACGCTGCACACCTTGATGGAGGTTCGCGAGAAGCTCGATCCGGTGGAGCTGCAGCGTGCGGTAACGCTGATGTCCCAGGCCCAGCGGGTCGAATTCTACGGCTTTGGTGCGTCGGGTGCGGTGGCGGCGGATGCGCAGCACAAGTTCTTCCGCTTGCTGCTGACAGCGGCGGCGTATTCCGATCCGCACATGCAGGCGATGTCGGCCGTGACCTTGAAGCCGACCGATGTGGCGATCTGTATTTCCCAGTCGGGGCGCTCCAAGGATTTGCTGATTACCGCCAATCTGGTGCGTGAAAGCGGAGCGTCGTTGATCACCCTTTGCCCGAGCCAGACGCCGTTGGCGGAATTGTCGACCGTGAACCTGGCGATCGATGTGCACGAAGACACCGAGATCTATACGCCGCTGACTTCGCGGATTGCCCACCTGGTGGTGATCGACGTGTTGGCAATGGGCGTGGCCATGGCGCGTGGGCCGAGTCTGGTCAATCACCTCAAGAGTGTGAAGCGCAGTTTGCGCAGTTTGCGCTTGTCGCCCAAAGCCGTGAAAGCGCTGGATGACTGACCGCTGTTGTGGTGAGGGAGCTTGCTCCCGCTGTTATGTGCAGCGGCCCTGAAATTTTGGGCCTGCTGCGCAGTCCAGCGGGAGCAAGCTCCCTCGCCACAATGGATCGGCTATCTGCGAAACTTTCATCAGTCTGTAACCCCGGCGCAGCCAAACCGTCATCCTGTCTGCCTATCTTGAAACTCCCGTCATCGCCTTGGGAGACTCGAAATGGCTCAGCCCTACGAAGAACGCAACAGCGCCGCGAAAACCCGCCGTCAGCAGGAAGACCAGCGCCGCATGGAATTTCGCCGCGCGATTGAGGATCGCTTCGAACTTCGCCAGCTTCAGGCTGAAATCGGCGATTTTCCCGAGATCACTCATTGGCAGGCAGCGCCCGCAGCTTCCCGTCGAAACGCTCAACCAACGCGCTGATCAGCGTGCGCTCGCTGCGGATAAACGCCAGGAAGGCGTGCGCCACCGGTGACAGCCGTTTGGCTTTGGCCTGCACCAGGCACCAACTGCGCAGCAGTGGCAACTCTTCGACCGGCAGCTCGACCAGCCCGCCGGTCGCCAGCTCCAGGTTCAGGGCGTGGCGCGTCAACAGCGCCAGGCCCAGACCCGCCAGTACGCATTCGCGCTGAGCTTCGGCCGAGGCCACCTCCTGGGTCTGGGTGAAATGCACGCGCTTTTCCTTGAAATACTCTTCGCACGCCAGCCGCGTGCCTGAGCCAGACTCGCGGATCAACAGCGTGTAGGGCTCAAGGTCCTGTAGACGCAGCGGCCCCAGATGCGCCAACGGATGATCCGGACGGGCCACCGCAACAATCGGGTTGTTGAGAAACGGCAGAAATTCCAGGCCCATGTCCTGCGGCACCATCGACATGATCACCAGATCGTCGCGGTTGTCCGACAGGCGCCGGATCACTTGGCCACGGTTGACCACGGTCAGTTGCAGGTTCACTTCCGGATGCTGGCGCTTGAAAGCGGCGAACAGGTGCGGCACGAAGTATTTGGCGCTGGATTCCACCGCCAGTTTCAGCTGACCCTGTAGCGAGCCCTGCATATCCGAAAGCTGCATATCGAGGTTTTCCAGCCGCCCGAAGATGTCACGGCTGGCGCGCTGAAGGGCTTCGGCGGCCTCGGTCATGTAGAGTTTTTTGCCGACATAATCGAACAATGGCTGGCCGATCAGCTCTTCGAGCTGACGAATCTGTAGGCTGACGGCCGGTTGGGTCAACGACATTTCTTCGGCGGCGCGGCTGTAAGAGCGTAAATCGCACACTTCATTGAAGATCTGCAACTGACGCAACGTCATACGCATCAAGGACTTACGCATTTTATTCTGGCTCTTGGCAGAGGCGGATGCTTCAACTATAAGTGTTTACTTATGCCTGACCCAATTTTTATTCATTTTTGTTAATCCCTTGTGAGCGCTAGTGTGGGCCTGCGACTGAATTGAAACATTTGGTCACGCGTCGACCTGGGTCTAGCAGGTCGTGGTGCCACCGGCTCAAGGGAACCTCCAAGTGATAAAAAAGATCCTGATCGCCAACCGTGGTGAGATTGCCGTACGAATCGTACGAGCCTGCGCCGAAATGGGCATTCGCTCGGTGGCGATTTTCTCCGACGCCGATCGCCATGCCTTGCATGTAAAGCGTGCGGACGAGGCCCACAGTGTCGGTGCCGAGCCGCTGGCCGGCTACCTGAACCCGCGCAAGCTGGTGAACCTGGCGGTGGAAACCGGCTGCGATGCGCTGCACCCCGGCTACGGTTTCCTGTCGGAGAACGCCGAACTCGCGGAAATCTGCGCCGAGCGTGGTATCAAATTCATCGGCCCGTCGGCGGAAGTCATCCGGCGCATGGGCGACAAAACCGAAGCGCGCCGCAGCATGATCAAGGCCGGCGTACCGGTGACGCCTGGTACCGAAGGCAACGTTGCCGGTATCGAGGAGGCGCTGATCGAAGGCGACCGCATCGGTTACCCGGTGATGCTCAAGGCCACTTCCGGTGGCGGCGGCCGTGGTATCCGCCGCTGCAACAGTCGCGAAGAACTCGAACAGAACTTTCCCCGGGTGATTTCCGAGGCCACCAAGGCGTTCGGTTCGGCGGAAGTCTTCCTGGAAAAATGCATCGTCAATCCCAAGCACATCGAAGCGCAGATTCTCGGCGACAGCTTCGGCAACGTCGTGCACCTGTTCGAGCGTGACTGCTCGATCCAGCGGCGCAACCAGAAGCTCATTGAAATCGCACCGAGTCCGCAACTGACTCCGGAACAGCGCGCCTATATCGGTGACCTGTCGGTGCGGGCGGCCAAGGCGGTGGGTTACGAAAATGCCGGTACCGTAGAGTTCCTGCTCGCCGAGGGCGAGGTGTACTTCATGGAGATGAACACGCGGGTGCAGGTGGAACACACCATCACCGAAGAAATCACCGGCATCGACATCGTCCGCGAGCAGATCCGCATCGCCTCCGGCTTGCCGCTGTCGGTCAAGCAGGAAGACATCCAGCACCGTGGTTTCGCGTTGCAATTCCGCATCAATGCCGAGGATCCGAAGAACAACTTCCTGCCAAGCTTCGGCAAGATCACCCGTTACTACGCTCCCGGCGGTCCGGGCGTGCGCACCGACACGGCGATCTACACCGGCTACACCATTCCGCCGTTCTACGACTCGATGTGCCTGAAGCTGGTGGTCTGGGCATTGACCTGGGAAGAGGCGATGGACCGTGGCCTGCGCGCCCTCGACGACATGCGTCTGCAAGGTGTGAAAACGACCGCCGCGTACTACCAGGAAATCTTGCGCAACCCGGAATTCCGCAGCGGCCAGTTCAACACCAGCTTTGTTGAAAGCCACCCGGAACTGACCAACTACTCGATCAAGCGCAAACCCGAAGAGCTGGCCCTGGCCATCGCCGCCGCCATCGCCGCCCACGCAGGCCTGTGAGGAATACCCGAATGAGCAAGAAGATCTTCGTAACAGACACCATCCTGCGCGACGCCCACCAATCGCTGCTCGCCACCCGCATGCGCACCGAAGACATGCTGCCGATCTGCGACAAGCTCGACAAGGTCGGCTACTGGTCGCTGGAATGCTGGGGCGGCGCGACGTTCGACGCTTGCGTGCGCTTCCTCAAGGAAGACCCGTGGGAGCGTCTTCGCCAACTGCGTGCGGCGCTGCCCAACACACGCCTGCAGATGCTCCTGCGCGGGCAGAACCTGCTCGGTTATCGCCATTACAGCGACGACGTGGTCAAGGCCTTCGTCGCCAAGGCTGCGGTCAATGGCATCGATGTATTTCGCATCTTCGATGCCATGAACGATGTGCGTAACCTGCGTGTCGCCATCGAAGCGGTGAAGGCGGCCGGCAAACATGCGCAAGGCACCATCGCCTACACCACCAGCCCGGTGCACACCATCGATGCCTTCGTGGCGCAGGCCAGGCAAATGGAATCCATGGGTTGCGATTCGGTGGCGATCAAGGACATGGCCGGCTTGCTGACGCCATACGCCACCGGTGAACTGGTGCGCGCGTTGAAAGCCGAACAGTCGCTGCCAGTGTTCATCCACTCCCACGACACCGCTGGCCTGGCGGCAATGTGTCAGCTTAAAGCGATCGAAAACGGTGCCGATCACATCGACACCGCAATCTCCAGCTTCGCTTCCGGCACCAGCCATCCGGGCACCGAATCGATGGTCGCCGCGCTCAAGGGCACCGAGTACGACACCGGTCTCAATCTGGAACTGCTGCAGGAAATCGGTCTGTACTTCTATGCGGTGCGCAAGAAGTATCATCAGTTCGAAAGCGAGTTCACTGCCGTCGATACCCGCGTGCAAGTCAACCAGGTGCCGGGCGGGATGATCTCCAACCTCGCCAACCAGTTGAAAGAACAGGGCGCCCTGAACCGCATGGCTGAAGTGCTCGCGGAGATCCCGCGGGTGCGTGAAGACCTCGGCTTCCCGCCGCTGGTGACCCCGACTTCGCAGATTGTCGGCACCCAGGCGTTCTTCAACGTGCTGGCCGGTGAGCGGTACAAGACCATCACCAACGAAGTGAAGCTCTATTTGCAGGGCGGCTACGGCAAGGCGCCGGGTGTGGTCAACGAGAAGCTGCGCCGTCAGGCGATCGGCAGCGAAGACGTCATCGACGTGCGTCCGGCGGACCTGCTCAAACCGGAAATGACCAAGCTGCGTGCCGACATCGGTGCACTGGCCAAGTCCGAAGAAGACGTGCTGACCTTCGCCATGTTCCCGGACATCGGCCGCAAGTTCCTCGAAGAGCGCGCTGCCGGCACGCTTACACCCGAAGTGCTGCTGCCGATTCCGGAAGCGGGCGCGGTTGCCTCGGTGGGCGGTGAAGGCGTGCCGACCGAGTTCGTCATCGACGTCCACGGCGAAACCTACCGCGTCGACATCACCGGTGTCGGCGTCAAGGCCGAAGGCAAGCGTCACTTCTATCTGTCCATCGACGGCATGCCGGAAGAAGTGGTGTTCGAGCCACTCAACGAATTTGTCGGCGGGGGCAGCAGCAAACGCAAACAGGCTTCGGCACCGGGCCACGTCAGCACCACCATGCCGGGCAACATCGTCGATGTGCTGGTCAAGGAGGGTGACACCGTCAAGGCTGGCCAGGCTGTGTTGATCACTGAAGCCATGAAGATGGAAACCGAAGTCCAGGCCGCCATTGCCGGCAAGGTCGCCGCGATCCATGTGGCCAAGGGTGACCGGGTCAATCCGGGCGAAATTCTCATCGAGATCGAAGGCTGAGATAACCGCCGCGATCCAACGCTTTAAACCTCGGGGGAGCATGTGCTCCCCTTTTTTTTGCCTGCGATTTTGCCGCTATTACGCAGATCCCCTTGTAGGAGTGAGCCTGCTCGCGATGGGGTCGTGTCAGTCAATGATTTATCGTCTGATATACCGCTATCGCGAGCAGGCTCACTCCTACACAGTAACGCGTTCTGTCAGAACGCCATGCGCCATTGACCTGCCACGCCATACGTTCGGCTGTCATTGCCCATTTCGCCGGTTAACGCTACACCAAGGGTGTGCGCCGCCGACAGTCCGAGATCCAGCCCCGCCTCCATGGACAGACTGTTTCGATCCAGCGCGGCACCGGCCACCTCGAAACGCTTGCCGCCCTTGAGCAGTTGCTGACGGGTATCGCTTTCGATCTCGCCGAAGGTGTGTTTCCAGCCCGCGCTCAGCCGTGGGGTCAAGTGCATGCCGTTATCCAGCGAATTGATCTTCGCAACCCGCAGGCCGAAGGTGCTGCTGAAATTGTCACGGGTCTGGCCATAGACTTTCAGCGCCGCATCGCCGCCCTTTTCGCTGTAGGTGTCGCGCTGATAGCGCTGATAACCCAGGCTGGCGAAAGGCTCGAGGGTCAGGTGGTCGCGGCCCAGATTGAACCCGGCCTCGGCAAATGCCTGTTGAGTATTGGCGTCGTAGTTGCCTTTGAGGCGATCACTGAAACCCTTGAAGGCGACCCGCCGTGTGCTGCTGCCGTCATGGCGGGCGTAGGTGGCGCCGAGGCGCAGAGACAACGGGCCGTCCTGGCGCACGGCGTAGGCGCCGAGATGCCAGCTGTCGAGATCACCATCGTATTGACGGGCATCGAGCTGCGTCTGTGATTTGCCGCCGAGCAGGCCGACATGCCATTGCTCGTCGAGCCGCCAGTCGGCGCCCATGACCAAGCCTTGGGTGGCGTGCTTGAGGGTGGTGTCGACGTTGCGATCAACTTTGCCGCCATGACCCAGCGCCTGAATCCAGACTCGACCGGAATCTTCGCCGCCCGCCGCTTGGCGAGGTGAGCTGCGCGAGCCGTAAGTTGCGCCGGAACGGTTGTCCAGTTGCCGCATCGCCGAGAGCATGCTCGCACTGACCGGCATGATGCTGTTCAGCGTGGCTTTGGCGAGGTTGGCGCTGCTGCCGGCGGCGAGTTGTTCCAGCGCAATGGGAGCAGTGGTTTTATCGCTGGTCAGCAATGCAGCGACGGCTGCGTTAGCGGGTTTCGCAAGCTCGACGATTGGCTGTTCGGGCGCCTCGTCAATTTGTACGGTGACAGTCTCGTCAAGCATTGGCGAGGGCAGAGGGGCGGTTGATGAAGATGCCACCGGACCTGCAGCGGGGGTCGATGCAACCGCTGATGCTGGTATTGCGGATGGCAGTGCCGATGCTGATGGCGATGGCGATGGCGATGGCGATGGCGATGGCGATGGCGATGGCGATGGAGGGGCTGTCGGCGCTTCGATAATGCTTTCGGCAATTGCCCGGCCGTTGTCTGTGGTGGCAACGCTCGGCAGCTCTACCTCATTGCGAGCGTAAGTCAGTCCGACGGATTTCTTGTTGTACTGGGCGGTGGCGGACATGAACGCCAGATCGTTCTCGATCCTGCCGAACTGGCCTTTCACCTCGCGCGCTTCAATGATTTTGTATTGGCTGCTTTGTGGATATTCGCCGGGAGCTGCAACGATCTTCAGGGTGGCGCCTTCCAGCTGGGCGGTGCCATCGACCTTGATTGTCTGAGCGCCGCCGGGAGTAACCTCGTAAGCCAGTTCGGCAGTGGGGGACAAATGCAGATTGCCTTTCACTCGCGGACTGCCGAGGGCTTCATTGACGGTGAGCAACCCGTCGACCTCAAGATTCCCCACTGTGCCTTTACCTGCGAAGCCGCCGCCCTTCTGGATATAAACATCACCCTTGATGCTTCCAAGGTTGGTCAGGGCTCCGCCGCTGTTTACCAGCACGCCTTCCTGAAAACTACCTTTTGGGCTCAGCGTCCAGTCGCCCTGGGCGATGAATAGTCCATTGAAGTTGCGCGTGTCGCTCAACGTGCCGCCGTTCGCAGCATCCAGGAGCAGCACGTTATCGCCCTTACCCCCATCCAGCCGGCCAGTGAAGCTGGCGCCGTCCTTGAGAATGATCAGGTCGTTGACGTCGGTACCGTTGAAAGCGGTTTCCGGTGCTGTGAAGGTGATGGGGACCGTGCTCGCGTCGCTGAGAAAGCCCTGAAGTCGCTGCACGGCTTTTTCTTTAGGGCTTGTTTCCGGCGCCTCGGTCGCGTCCACGCTTGGGGGCGGCTCGGTGCCTTCAGCGGATTGCTCGGCGTTGGCCAGTGCTACGCAACCCATTGCCAGCGAAATAGCCAGAGCCAAGTGTTTTGGTGCGAATACGTATTGAGCGGTCATCGAGTTCAACCTCCTTGTATGGAGGCCCCAACTCTATTGATGCACCACAAAAACCGCTGTCGGCCGCTTCCCGTAGCCATGCAGCCGACGTCGGATCATTCTGTAGTAAATCCCCACTGGATTTCGCAAACAAAGCTTTTGCGCGGCGGCGCCTGTTCTTTTTCCTACAGCCGTTCATTACCGCAGTGGTCGCCTATAGCACATGACCAAGTGCTGCATCGTTTTACGCATGCTGAAGCGCTCAAGTGGTTATCTGCATTTTGTTGCAGATTTACCCGCACATGAAGCTGCTTGAATGCACTATATTGCATCTATTGAAGATTTTTCCTCTTTGACGCGCATTAAAATGCACATTGGACCGACATGCATAAGCTGACGCTACAGATTTTCACCGCCGGGTATTGGCAGGACGCGATGGTTCTCAACTTCGATGATCCTGAAAAAGGCTTCGAAAGCCGCTGCAGTTTCGGTTACGAGGCGGACTATCTGTTGAATAACATTGAATCCATCGGGTCGCCTTTTTCCAAAGCCGTGAGCGCCCTCTATCCTCTGGATTGGGATGGTCAGCGCTCGAAAACGCCAGCCTTTGTACATGACATCGCTCCGGCAGGCGCAGCCAAGCGATTTCTGCTCGCTCGCTTAGGCCAGGAAAGACCCGCTGAGATCAACCCCGATCTGTTTCTGCTGGGCCGCCGCACACCGGCTCCCATTGGCAACATGCGAATCAAGGAATCGGCAGAAGCAGTCGATGAAAGAAGGCCGATCGGATTCAAGCGCGCGGAGGTTATCCACCGCGACAACCGCTTTCTTGAATACGCCTACGAGCAGGGTGCGGCCATTGGTGGCGCGACAGGAGCGGGCGGTGAAGCTCCGAAACTTTTATTGGCGCAGAACCATGCCGGTCTTCTGTATCCGGATGCAGTGCTGGATGACGTTGACGTCCAACAGCACTGGTTCGTGAAATTTGCCAGAAACAAGGGAGGGCAGACCGATCAGGACATCCTGCGCAGTGAATTCCATTACTACAAAGCGTTGCAGATATTGGGAATCGAAACGGTCGCGGCAGAAGGCCTTGCCTTGGAAGAGGCGAACAAACCGAGTTTGTGGATGCAGCGTTTTGATCGAGAAGTTAAGGACGGCGCAGTCAGCCGGTATGCCGTCGAATCGATTTACTCCCTGGCGGGAGTGACGACGCCAGGCAGCGCCATGAATCATCTGGAAGTCATCCGCATGCTCGCCGGGCTCTGGCGCCAAGCGGGGCAGGCCTGCCAGATTCCTGCTCTGGTCGCGGATTACCTTCGCCGGGATCTGATCAACAAGATCCTCGGAAACTCGGATAACCACGGCCGTAACACGGCGATCATCCGTCGGGAGAACGCATTTCAACTGGCACCGATTTACGACTTGGCCCCGATGGTCATGGATGACGAAGGTGTGACCCGTACGACCAAATGGCCAAAAGAGCTGGAGCGGGCGGGAGATGTCGATTGGCGAGGTGTCTGTCGCATATTGGCCGATAGCGCAGATCCGGACGAACCTTTGGCAGTACTTGATGCCTCGGAGCTGTTCGATGAATTACGCGCGGATGCCCGACGTCTGGCCGCGCTGCCGGATATTCTCGCGGCCAGCGGTTTGCCCGCCAGAACCATGAACCACCCGGGCATTCATCTGAAAAACCTCGAGCAACGTTTGAAAGAGTGGGACCTGCAATGAGCCTGACCGTCCTCGAGCGCACGGCGCTCATCGAAAGCATTCAGGAATCGCTGGCCCAAGGTACCTTGGAAATCGGTGACGCCGTGCGCCGCTTGCGCGTGGAAGTCACTGGTTTGCATCAGACCCAGTTCGCGAGGATGTGCAAGATCTCTGTCCGCACCCTGGTACATATCGAACACGGCGAAGGCAATCAGACCCTGAAATCACTGAACGCAGTGTTCCGCCCATTCGGCATGAAAATGGGCGTTGTGCGGATTCGCCGGGACAACCTTTGAACCGCGTCGCCCCCCTCAGCTGCGCCGCAAATACGCCTTGCCGTAGTGCCGCTCCATCCGCGCCTGGATGAGTTCCAGCCCGATCGACATCAGCCAGTAGATGATCGCCGCGGTGGTCAGCATCTCGATGTAGCGGTAGCTCGAACGGCCATACGATTGTGCGAGAAACATCACTTCCCAGACGCCCATCACCGAGATCAGCGAGGAGTCCTTGAGCATCGAGATGAACTGGTTGGTGGTCGGCGGAATGATGGTGCGCATCGCTTGGGGCAGGGTGATGCGCCAGAAGATCACACTTTCACGCAGGCCCAGCGCCAGCGACGCTTCGCGTTGGCCGTGGTCGACGCCAACGATGCCGGCGCGGAAGATTTCGCTCAGGTAGGCGCCGTAATTCAGCGACAGGGCAATGATGCCGGCGACAATCGCGCCGGGCACGATGCCCAGTTGCGGCAGGCCGAGGTAGATCAGCAGGATCTGGATCAGCAACGGCGTGCCGCGAAAGAACGAGGTGTAGAAACTGGCGATGCCGAACGCCACGGCGCTGTTCGACAGACGTGCCAGAGCGGTGACAAAGCCCAGCAGTGACGAAGCGATAATTGAGCAGGCGCACAGGAACAGCGTCAGCGCTGCACCTTGCAGAAAGCCATTAGGCGCCAGTTTAAGACCGACGAGATTGGGCAGCTTGTCGAGGATGATCGCGAACTTCAGATCGAAGCTCAGAAAAAATCCGGCAAACAGGCAGAACAGCGCGAACCAGGTCAGGTACAGCCGGGTGCGAAAGCCGAACAGCCGTTGCAGGCGTGATTCAGCCACCGGTTGCGGTGGCTGTGGCGGGTGCGGAAAAGAAGTCATCGACTGATATCGGCGCCGATCCATTTCTGCGAAAGCTTGCTCAGCGTGCCGTCCTGTTTGAGCTGGGCAAACACCTCGCGCACTTTGCCGTCCCACTGTGGATCACCTTTTTCGATGGCCACCGAGTTTGGCTCGGAGTACAGCGGTTCGCCGGCCAGTTTGAAGCGTGGGTCCTGGTTCAGACGCGGCTGCGCGGTGACCAGATTGGTGAGAATCGCATCCAGCCGCACCCCGGCGCCCAGGCCGAGGTCCTGAAAGGCGACGTTGTCGGTGTCGTAAGGCGCGATCTGCACATCCTCGAACGGATATTGCAGTTGCGTGTCCTCGGCGCCTTCGATGACCAGGTTCTTGTTCAGATAGCTTTCATAGCTGGAGGCGCTGGTCAGGCCGACTTTCATACCGCTCAGGTCTTTGGCGCTGTGAATGCGTTCATCCTTGGCGTTGACCACGATTACCGCTGGCGAGGCGTAGTACTCGACGGGGAAGTCGAACACTTCGGCGCGGGCCTTGCTCGGGGTCATCGAGCAAATGCAGATGTCGTAGCGCCCGCTCCAGCGGCCGGCGGCGATCACGTCCCAGGACGGGGTTTCGAGGCGCAACTTGACCCCGAGTTTGTCAGCCACGGCTTTGGCCACGTCGACGTCGAAGCCGTCGAGTTGATTCTGCTCGTTGAGAAACGAGAAGGGCGGATAGCTTTCCATCAGCACGCCGACCAGCTCTTTTTTCGCCTCGATGCGATCCAGCGTCGTGCCGCCGAAGGCTTGGGTAGAGGCGGCCAGTATCGTCAGGCCCAGGGCCAATAGCGGTTGGAATTTCACAGTCGATCCCTGTTGAAAAAAGAGGTTGTTATTAACCGAGTGGTGCGTATTAAATAGTTATAAGAACGACTCTGATAGTGAGTTATTTTCATAAGCATATGAGTGAAAAGCATATGGGCGCAGCAGATACGGTCATTCTTGATGGCGGCATGGGCCGAGAGTTGCAACGCGCGGGTGCGCCGTTCCGCCAGCCCGAGTGGTCGGCACTGGCACTGAGCGAGGCGCCGCAAGCGGTCGAGGCCGTGCATGCCGCCTACATCGCCAGTGGCGCCAACGTAATCACCAGCAACAGCTATGCGGTGGTGCCGTTTCACATTGGCGAGGCACGATTTGCCGCTGAAGGCCAGGCGCTGGCGGCGCTGGCCGGGGAGCTGGCGCAGCGCGCCGTGCAGGCGTCGGGCAAAGCCGTGCGAGTGGCCGGCTCGTTGCCGCCACTGTTTGGCTCGTACCGTCCAGACCTGTTCGAAGCCGATCGCGTGACCGAGTTGCTGACGCCGCTGGTTCAGGGGCTGGGCCCGCACGTCGATCTATGGCTGGCGGAGACCCAGAGTTCGATCGTCGAGGCGCGCGCCATCCGCGCCGGTCTGCCGAAGGATGGCAAGCCGTTCTGGCTGTCGTTCACCCTCAAAGATGAAGACACCGATGAAGTACCGCGCTTGCGCTCCGGTGAGCCTGTGGCCGAAGCGGCTGCTGCGGCGGCGGAACTGGGTGTGCAGACGCTGCTGTTCAATTGCAGCCAGCCGGAAGTGATTGGTGCGGCGATTGATGCGGCGCGCGACACTTTCCAGCGTCTTGGGGTGGCTATCAATATTGGCGCTTACGCCAACGCCTTTCCACCACAGCCCAAGGAAGCCACGGCCAACGACGGACTCGATCCGTTGCGCGATGATCTCGATCCGCCGGGTTATCTGCACTGGGCGCTGGACTGGCAACAGCGCGGCGCCAGCCATCTGGGCGGCTGCTGCGGGATCGGGCCGGAGCATATTGCGGTGCTGGCGCAAAAACTCGGTTGTTAAGCCATACACGGTCAATTGTGGGAGCGAGCCTGCTCGCGAAGGCGGCGGATCAGTTGCATAGGCATTGACTGATACACCGCTTTCGCGAGCTCGCTCCCACAGGGCTATCTGTGACATTCAGCTACGGCATTCGGCCAAGGTTTTCAGTTGCCCCGACGTGGTCTGATTCGCCTCTGACAGCCAACGCTCAAACCCTGCGCCGATCGCCGGCCACTCCGAATCCAGCATCGAGAACCACGCCGTATCGCGGTTCTGTCCCTTGACCACCATGTGCTGACGGAACACGCCTTCGAAGCTGAAGCCCAGACGCTCGGCGGCGTATCGGGAGCGGGCGTTGCCGTTGTTGCACTTCCATTCCAGCCGACGGTAGCCGAGTTCGAACGCGTACTTGGCCAACAAATACACCGCCTCGGTACTTTTGGGTGAACGCTGCATCGGTGCGCCGAAGGTGACGTGGCCGATTTCGATACGGCCCTGCGCCGGGACAATCGACATCAGGCTGAGAATGCCCTGCACCTGACCCGTAGCGTTGTCGATGACGCTGAAAAAATACGGGTCGCTGTTGGCCGCGTGGTTGTTCAGCCAGGCGTTGAACGCACTGCGCTGCGCGAACGGGCCGTAAGGCAGATAATCCCAGAGTTTCGGATCAGCGCCGGGGCCTTCGAGGGCGGCGTACAGTTCGTCGGCATGACGCGCCGGATCGAGTTTTTCCAGACGAATGAAGCGGCCCTCGAGCAGGGTGGCGGAAGGGGCGGGTACGCCTTTCCAGTCAGCGAGTGAAGCGGTCATGCGCATCTCCTTAAAGGGCTTTGCGAAACTGAATGAAGCCCGGGCGTTCAGCGATGCGCTCGTAGAGCTGGATCGCCGTGGCGTTGGTTTCGTGCGTCAGCCAATGGACTTTGCAGCAACCATCAGCCTTGGCGGTCGCATAGACATGTTCGATCAGCAGACGACCGACTCCGGTGCCACGCGACTCGGGGACCACCAGCAAATCCTGCAGATAGCAGGAGTTTTCGATGCTCCAGTTCGAGCGGTGATAAATGTAATGCACCATGCCCAGCGCCTTGCCATCGGCCCAGGCCAGCGCCGCATGCGTTGGTTCGGTCGGGTCGAGAAAGCGCTGCCAGGTACTCTCGCTGACGGCCTCCGGCAGGTCGGTGTTGTAGAAGCGCAGGTAGGCCTGCCACAGCGGCAGCCACGCGGCGTGGTCAGCGGCACTGACCGTGCGAATGTCGATCCGGGTCATGGTGATTTTTCCTTAGCGCATCAAGCGGGCGAGGGTTTGATCGTGGGCGTCCGGGCTGGCGGCGAGGCCATCACGCACGCCGGCAATGTCGGCGGCGCTGCGGTTCTGGCTGAGCTTGCGCTTGCCCTCGAGACGGTCGATGGGGATGGCGAAACCGACGATGGCTTTGAGCATCCCGTCAATGTAATCGGCCGGCGCGTCGTCGACTGACCAGGGCTGAGCGCGGCCCGCTTCATGGCGGTTGGTCAAGGTGCTGACGATGTCGAGCAGGCGCCCGCCGTCGCTGAAGGTTTCGGCATGGCCATAGGCATGCACCGCGACATAATTCCAGGTCGGCACGACTTTGCCGTGCTCGGCCTTGCTCGGGTAGAAGCCGGGGCTGACGTAGGCGTCTGGGCCAGCAAAAATCAGCATCGCCTCGGCGCCGTCACGCAGGTCTTTCCACTGCGGATTGGCCTTGGCCAGATGCCCGTACAGCGTGCCGTACTCGCCTTGCTCGCAATGCAGCAGTACCGGCACATGGCTGGCTTGCAGACCGTTTTCCCCGTGGCTGACCAGAATGGCCAGGCGCGTGGCGAGGATCAGTTCGTGCAGTTGGGACAACTCTTCGATGGCAAAGGCGCGTGGCGTGTACATGAGCAGATTTTCCTTGGCGAATGCGTGCATCCTAGGCAGGCTATTGGTCTGTTGTAAGAGCCATTGATGGCCAATTTCAAAGGTCCATTGCCATGCCTGATTCGCCACCGTTGTCGATGCCCTTCAACCCGGCCGGTATAGCGCTCGATCGCCGCCAAGGCTTGAGCCGCCAGCTCTATCAGGCGTTGCGCCTGCGCGTGCTTGATGGGCGTCTGGCCAGCGGCACGCGGTTACCGGCCAGTCGTGATCTGGCGGGGGCCCTGGGTATCTCGCGCAACAGTGTCGTACGCGCCTACGATCAGTTATATGCCGAGGGGTTTATCGAGGGGCGTGTCGGCGATGGGACCTACGTTGCTCGATTGACCCCGGCGTTGATCCCGACGAAAACATTATCCACAAAACCATCCACAGGTTTGTCAACAGGCTTACCCACAGCCTTATCCACAGAATCGCTGAATTTGCCTGTGAATCCATCCAGTAAAGTTATCCACAGTGGCGGTTTTTCCCGCATCGAAAAACACCATTTGCCTCGCCCGCCGAGCGGTCCGCCGCGGGCTTTTCGGGTTGGCGTACCGGCGTTTGACCTGTTTCCTTTCGAGGTCTGGGCCAAGCTGAATGCGGCTTTCTGGCGCAAACCGGATCTGCAGCAACTCTGTTACGGCGATCCGGCGGGTGATGCGCGACTGCGCGCGATGATCGCGGCCTATTTGCGCAGCTCGCGTGGCATGCAATGTGCCGCTGAGCAAATAGTGATCACCAGTGGTGCGCAGCAGGGCATCAGCCTTTGTGCACAGTTGCTGGTCGAGCCGGGAAGCGGCGTGGCAATCGAGAATCCTGGCTACCGTGCGGCAGGTCATGCCTTTGCCGTGGCGGGCGCACGCTTGCACGGAATTCGTGTCGACAGCGAAGGCATCGATTGCAACGAAATGGCTCGCCTCAGCGACTGTCGCGTGGCCTACGTGACGCCCTCCCATCAATACCCGACCGGCGTGGTCATGAGCCTGGCCCGACGCCTGGAGCTGCTCGCCTGGGCCGAGCGCACCGATGGCTGGATCGTCGAAGACGACTATGACGGCGAATACCGTTACACCGGTGCGCCACTGGCGCCCTTGGCCGCGCTCGACCGGCAGGGGCGCGTGCTGTATGTCGGCACTTTCGGCAAGGTGGCGTTCCCGGCGCTGCGCCTCGGCTATCTGGTCTTGCCGCCGGGGCTGGTGGAGGCGTTTGCGCAACGCCGGGCGGTCGACGTCCGGCATTCGGAAGTCAGTACGCAAGCAGTCATGGCCGAGTTCATGGCTGCCGGGCATTTCCAGCGGCATATCCGGCGCATGCGCCGTGCGGCGCTGAGTCGGCGCAATGCGCTGCTTGCCGGTTGGCCGGCGGCGATTGCCGGTGTGGGCAGTCTGCCCGCGGTCTCGGCCGGACTGCACCTGACCGTGGCGGTGGACAGCATCGAGCGCGAGCAGCAGTTGATCGAACTGGCCGCTCGCGCGGACGTGGAAATCAACGGTTTGAGCAGTTATTGGCTAGCCGACTCGGCGACGCCCCTGTTGCAGCGCGCCGGACTGGTGTTGGGGTTCGCTGCCGTGCCCGAAGCGGCCATCAGCGCTGCACTGGCGCGCTTGCGCCAGGCGTGGCAGGGCTGAAGAACAACGCTTGCGCCAGGGTGCTGTCAATTTTGCTGCGGTAAATTTCGATGAGCTCTTCGTTGCTTTTGCCTTGTTGATAGAACGCTCGGCCCAAACGCCGTTGGGCGGCGGTTTTCATGTGCCCAGCGGTGAACGCACTGACCGCGTCGTCGGCGTTGGCATAATGGAAATGGGCGTACCACAGCACCCCGCCGTCTTTATCGCGGACTTCGTATTCGTCCATATAGTCCCGTCGCGAACCCTTGAGCCGGCGTCGGGTAACGGTCTTGGCGATGCGCACGTCGTTGCGACTTTTCAACCACTGCACCCGAGCGGCCGTCGGCGGCTGCTGCTTGATCAGCTGGATGCGCGCCGCAGTACCTTTTTCATAAAGCGCGGTTGCCGCTTCACTGAGCGAATGCCCAAGCCTCTCGGCTGATCCTGTCGAGTCTGCACTTTGGTTCGCCGCGGTCAGTGCCGCATCGATGGCATCGCCAGCGCGGCGTAAACGCGCCGCGTGTTGATGGTAGATTTCTTCGATCTCCACCGGGATCCGCGCGCCTCGCTTGATGTGAGCCTCGTTCAGTCGATAAAACTGCGCTAAGCCGTCCACCAGTGCCGTCGCTGACGCGACGCTTTCTTCGACACTGGGTACGGTCTTGGCAGGCGTCGGAGTCGAGGTGACATGTTCGACCCATTCCCCAGGTGATTTTTCATGAAAGGTGGCGATGACGCCGGTCAGTTGGGTGCGCACCTCGACCAGATCGGTGTCCTCGCCGTTGAGGCTTTTTTTCCGTTCGCCAACCAATGTCCCCTTGAAGCGGGTTTTGATGATCTTTCGGTTCCCTGCCGCTGGTGCTGGCCTGGAGGGACCCGGTAACGGCTCCAGTACGTGCTTGTTGCGCAGCAGGTCGGCGAGTCGTACGTCGCTGCGTGCCTTGAACTCGACCACCCGTTTGCGCACGTGTGCCAACCGCTCGGTGTTGATCTGCTCTGGATATTCTTCGGCGAAGTCGGCGAAGCGTTGATCGACCGCGCTGAATTGTTCGCAAACGTTGCTCAGCGCATCAATCCGTTCACGCAGATCGCTCAGGCTTTCGTCCTCGATGAGGCTCAGCGAACTCTGAATGTTCAGCGCAGCATCTTCGATGAGCTCGGCGAGGACCTTTCTCGCATCGGCATGGGCTGCGGTAGTGCCGGTCTTGAGGCAAATATTTTCCGCAAGGCTGATTTGCAGCAGCTTGAGATCGTGCAACTCGTAGCCCGGCAGTGCCTCGCTGTAGGTAAGACGGACCTCGACGGCTTCCTTCCCCAGTCGTTCCAGTTCTTCGAAGCGTGTCTGGGCGAATTCGATTTTTTCAATGATCTTTTGGGTCTGGTCGGTCGTGACTTCCTGGGCCTGAATGTACGCCTGGTCGTCGGCGCGGGTTCCACTGGCCATCATTGCCATCACCGATTGCAGCTGTTGCTGATACTCCGGGATATTTTGACTCAGCCACTCTTGCCCCAGGAACAGCTGCATCTCCAGCCGCTCGATCATGACCGTACGATAATTGGGAATGGATTCTTCCAGCTGCAATGCCTTGATCTTTTCGATGATCGCCTCGTACGCCTGACTTTGCGAGACGAGGGTAGCCAGGTAGCGTTCGCGTGCCTGCGCACGTGTTGCCGGGAGGGCTGTTTGCAAGGCCTGACGGTCTTCCTGCAGACGTGTTTCCTTGGTTTGCATCGTTTGGTCGAATGCTGTGATGTCGGTTTTCAGTGCCTCGATATGCGTGCTGCGTTTTTCTCTTGCCTTGCGCCGGCGTGCGGACAGCCCGCCACCGCGCAGACGCAAGCGCAGATCGATCACCCACTGCGCACCGCCGGCCCGGCTGAGCAATGGTCCGACACGAGGGGGAGGCTGGCGTGAGTCGATGATCTGCACATCCCCGTGCTCATTGAGCATCACCTCGAACCAACGCTCGCCAACCGGCGCGTACCAGCGCTCTTGATGCGCATGGAGAAAACGATGCGCGCCTGTGCTGGCGGCTGTGCCGAGCGCCTTGGGTTTGTCAATCTTGAAGCGGTCGAGTAATTCGTTGAGCGCCACGGGCGAACGTTTCAATGCCGCGACACCGTTGAGCGATGCTTCATGATTGGCCGACAGCTCCGTGCCGGTGATATCGGGCAAGCGTAGCGGCTCGATGAGTTTTAGCGGTGCTGTCGGGAGTGGCGTCATCTCTTCCGTCATCTCTTCCGTTATCGTTGCCGGTTTCGACTCGGGTAACGGCCTGTTGCCCACGGCTGCGCGGTGGGCCAGCACCATGCCCAACGCCAGCAGAATGTCGGCGATGGCGCTCCAGGCGACCTTGCCGGGTTGCTGATTGGCCTCGTCGCTGACTTCCTGAAGGTCATCCAGGATCTGCCAGATCCAGGCGGCCGTGCCGACACTGCGCCCGAGAAACGGCAGGGCTGCGTTGAACATTGCCCAGCCGCCACGTTTGAGCGAGGCCCAGCGCGCTTCGGCGTTGGACACTGACTGGCGGTCAGCCTGGGCGATGATGGCCTGGACATTGGCCTTGTGCAGTGTCGTCAGCACATCGCTTTCGATCGCTGGGGTGCCCAGTGCTACCGGCCCCGACATGTCGAGGGCCGTACTTGGGTTGACGAGCAATTGCGGGATTGTCCAGACCGAAGGCAGGCTGGCCGTGAACACGAACTGGCTGTAGTTGAATCGCGCGTCATCCGGCAGCCAGGCGAGTACCGATTCGCGCAGTTGCCGTGAATGCTCAATGGCATACAGCAGGTTGGCGTGGCTGGGGTACTGCAGCAGAGTCTGCTCGAACAACGGCTGATAGAGCACGCAGGGACCTTTGTCCGTTTCCCGCGGGCCGATGACATACATGTTGGCGACCTTATCGGCCCGCGATGTGCTGCGATGGGCGACGAATGCCAGTTCACGGATGACGATCTCATGGCCATCGACGTGGCGCGCGCCGTGGGTATTGGCCAATGCTGCGACGACATACCGGTAACCCAGCTCATCGATGCCGGCGCGGGCCCGAATCTTGTGTTGCAACGCCAGCAGCGGCAGTTCGATAGCCAACTGGCTGGTGTACAGCGCTTGCAGCGAAGTGGCCTGCCGGATGTCGTCGACCAAGTGCTTTTTCAAGTATGCCGGGTAGGTTTCACCAATGTTGACCGTATTCACCAGCGATTCGACATAGGCCACGGTCATCCAGTCCGGGACGGCGCTGGCGTCTTTGTAGCGGACGGTCTTGTTGCCCAACGGCTGTCCCGCGAGGTTTTGCAGGGCCAGATCCATCAGCGACAGGGATTGGGTCTGGGTATTGCCTGGCCAGACGAACGTGCCCCAGACCTGCAGGCTGGTAATACTGATTTCGATGTCATCAAGGTTTACCTCACTGGCGGTGGGATGGTCCTTGCGTATTTGTTGTGTCAGGGCATCGCGGGTAAACGTTTGCAGGCTGGCCAGTTCGCTCTGAAAGGTCTTGCCGTTGTGTTCATGCTGGACGGTTGTCAGATCCAGCAGATGGCGGCTGTAACGGGTCTGGTCGGCCGCCGGAGCGTTGCTCAGCCAGTCGGGCAGCAACGGGCGCAGGCGCTCGATGTGCGGCTCCAGACGTGGTGTCGGGCGATCAGGATTGCCGGTTGCGCCGGAATGAGGGAACAGGTTGGAGAGGGTCGAACCCTCGAAAAAATTGATTGCGCCGAGGGCGTCGGCCTCAAGGGCAATCAAGGTGCAGGCCTGATGGTCGAAAAAGTGGCCTTGGGGCTCGACCAGGCGCCATTTGAAGCTGGCGCCGGGGGTTCCTTGCCGAAAGCGGCGCGGCAACGCCTTGGCGATGTCCTCCACCGAATCGAAGCGCTGGAAGCCGTTGACCACGGAGTGGGTCACGATCAATGTACGTTTTTCAACCGTCCCGATAATGACCGCCGTATCGAGCATCATCCTGTGACGGCGGTCAGTACCCTCGTCCTGGTCGATGTCGATCAGGCAGGCTCGCGTCTGGTATGGGTCCGCGACTCGCTGAAGCTTGTCCGGGTGGTTGAAAACAGCCTGGGCCATGGCGCACTGGTCGGCATCCCAGCCAAGGCTTGCATCGACATTCCACACATTGCGCAAGGCATCTGACATTTGCTGCCAGCGCGGTTGACCCGGGTAGGTGAAATCGTCCCAGTAGTCAACCTGCTGCTCTTGATAGGCAATGAACAGTAACGGCGCCAGTTCGTTGAGCAGGCAACCGATGGCGGCGATTTTCACCGGCAGATGAATGGGCGAGAGCAGCTCGGCCTCCCGGGCCAGGAAATGTTCGCCATCGATGTAGGTCACGCTGGAGCCAGACAGGGCGAGCCGTACCAGAACGCCGGTCAGGGACTCGATTTGATTGTCTCCGGGGATGACCCGGTCGCCGACGACAACCCAGGCAGGTGTCACCACCAGGGTCAGTTGCGGATCAAGATCAAGTTGCGGATACAGCGTCTCGAGTGCCGGACGCAGGGTCTTCGAGGCGACCTCGCGCAACGACGGTCCAGTGACCAGTTGGGTTACGACATCAACGGCACTGGGTGTGGGCATTTCGGACATGGGCACTACCTGCTCTGATTGGAGCGCCGGAAGGCGCGGAATCGGAGCAGGCTAAAGCGGCCGTGGAAAGGTCGTGCGGTAGATAAATATCGCCGGCCAAAAAAGCCCGTACGCGCGATCACTGTGACGAGGGCTGCCTCGCCACAGTGATCGCGTCATCTTTAAGTGCACCAGTTTTAGACGCGCAGGGTGCGTTCTTCGGCGTGGGCGCCAGCGCTCAGCATGGCCGCGCAAAGCGCCGAGGCGATCAGTCGCTTTTTCATTGTTCAAAACCTTCCAGCACGTTCACCGCGTTGATGCCGATTTCTTCCACCGCATAACCACCCTCCATGACAAACAGCGTCGGCTTGCCAAGGGCGGCGATGCGTTTGCCCATGGCCAGGTAATCCGGGCTGTCGAGTTTGAACTGCGAGATCGGGTCGTCCTTGAACGTATCAACACCGAGTGAGACGACGATGACGTCAGCACCATAGCGGTCGATCTTGTCGCAGGCCCGATCCAGCGCCGCGCTCCACACATCCCAGCCGGAACCGGCCGGCAGCGGATAGTTGAAGTTGAAACCTTTACCATCGCCTTCGCCGTGCTCATCGTCATAACCGAGGAAGAACGGAAACTCGGCTTCCGGATGGCCATGGATCGAAGTGAACAGCACATCGCTGCGCTCGTAGAAAATCGACTGAGTGCCGTTGCCGTGGTGGTAGTCGACGTCAAGGATCGCGACCTTTTTGTGGCCCTGATCGAGGAAGGCCTGAGCGGCGATGGCGGCGTTGTTGAGGTAGCAATAACCGCCCATCAAATCGCTGGCGGCGTGGTGCCCCGGCGGACGGCACAGGGCGAAGGCACTGTGTGCACCGGCCTGGATGTGCGCTTGCGCGGTCAGTGCCACCTGCGCCGCGCTGTATGCCGCTTGCCAGGTGCCGGCGGTGATCGGCGCGCCGCCGTCGAAGCTGTAATAGCCGAGCTGGCCGTGCAGGCTGGTCGGTTTGATCGCCCGCAGGGTGCGCGCCGGCCAGGTATACGGCAGCAAATCGCCGTCGGTGTTGAACGCGGTCCAGCGATCCCACGCGCCTTTGAAAAATTCCAGATAGTCGCGGCTGTGAATGCGTGCGATTGGTTCCAGACCGAAGTCCTTTGGCGCCTGGACCGCACCGAGGTTCTGCTGCTGTACGCGTTGCAGCACATGGTCGGCGCGCGAAGGCATCTCGAAACACGGTTTGAGCTGGCCATCGATGAGTTCACAGCGGCCATGGTGCAGGTGGTGATCATCTGAGTAGATCGTCAGCATTTGTTGTTCTCCGCAAGGCTGATTCGGTTGACCTCAGTGTTGCGGCGCACGGCGAATCGGAGAACGTCGGGAGCGGCCAAAAGGGGATTGATATGGCCAAAACCTGTGACCGCAATTCGCCCCTCGTTGACGCAGGCTAAGGGGTGAAATACGAACCCTTGTAGGAGTGAGCCTGCTCGCGATAGCGGTCTGTCAGCCAACAAAAATGTTGGATGATAAATGGCTATCGCGAGCAGGCTCACTCCTACAAAGGGATATCAATGCGGGCGAAACTGACTCGGCGCCACACCACTCCAGCGCACAAACGCATGACGAAAACTCGCCGTCTCGCTGAAACCCAGCGCCTCGGCAATCCGATAGATCGGCAGTTGATCCTCACACAACATCTGCTTGGCCCGCTCGAAGCGCAGCTCATCGAGCAGTTCCTGATAACTGCTGCCCATGTCTTTCAGACGTCGGCGCAAGGTACGCGGCGAGCATTTCATCTGCTGCGCCAAACCTTCCAGCCCCGGCGCGGCATTCAATTGCGCGCCGAGCAACTGCCGAATCCGCCCCAGCCAGGCCTGGCGCCCGGTGAATTCCAGATTCTGCTTGCGGCAGCGCTCAGCCATGGCTTGATGGGTAATGGCGTCGGCCAGTGGCAACGGTTGATCCAGCCAGTGACGGTCAAAGGCGAACGCGTTGTCTTTGGCCGAAAAGCGCAAGGGCGAATCGAAGGGGTCGGCATAGCTGTCCCGGTAGTCCGGCGCGGTATGTTCGAAACGCGTGGCGCGTAGCGGCAGCGGATGGCCGAGCAAGTCGTCACAGATGACTTTCAGCGAGACCAGGCAAAATTCGGCATTGAACACGGCCATGGCCGGGCTTTCGCGATAATCGGCGGCGACGAACCAGACCTGTTCGCCAGCGTCTTCCAGGCTCAGTTCGAAAAGTGTTCCCAACAGCGCCGGATAGCGGATCGCCAAACGCAAAGCGTCACCGAAGGTGGCACAGGTCAGCAGTGCATATCCGAGCATGCCGTAACAGGACACGTGCATACGCCGGCCCAGTTCGAGGCCGATGTCACGCTTGAGCGCGACGGCGTTGGTGCAGACCTGCATTTCCTGATGGGTGGTGATACGCGTGTCGGCACGCTGCAGATCCGCCGCTACGATGCCGCTGCCGGCCAATAGCGCCTCGCTCGACAGGCCTTCGGCCTTGAACGTGTTGAGGATCAGCGAGACGGCGTTGAGGGTGGTGAGGTGGGAGTGCAGCATAAATAGTTTCCGGCCATGGACGATAAAGCTCAGCAATTTATGTGCCGTACACCTCGATTGATCTTTTGAAGATTAGATCAGAAATTTTTTGATACTAAGCAGAGAATAATGCGCTAAACATTGTTTGATTTTCTTTAGTTGTTTTTGGGGCTTAGCATTCGTTGGGCATGGCCTTGTGCATGTCAATCTTAAATTCCAGAATCGTTTATTGTCTACTGTTAGAAATCACAGGTTTTGAGTGATTTTTTAACCACTCGTCGTATATATTTATTTGTGTATTTGTTTTTTGACAGTGCGCTAAGTTGGGTCTAGGTTGCCATTGCGTGGCGAGAAATTATTTGGTACGGACTTTAACTTAATGAGCTGGAAGGAGGTTTATATGGGTGGTTTAAACTCGAGCCAATATACGAAGGAATTCTTCGAGGGGATCAAGAAGGCAGGTGAGGGTCAAATCAAAGTTGAGGTAGATGGAGTCGAGCAGACGTTTCCGGTTAGCCGCGCCGAAGTGCGCGCAAATGATATTGTTATGAGATTCGATATGAGTGGCGGAAATCCGGACTTTAACCGCATGATTTCCATTGTTATTAAAAAGTCCGAGTTGAACCAGAAAGTGTTTTTTACCGCGCCGGGTGAACCCGTCTATTTCTTGTTCCAGAACTCTACACAAGAGTGGTTGGCAGCAAGTGGCTGGATCCGTGTTGAGTGGCAGGAAGGCAGTAAGAAAATCGAAGGTTTGCTGGATGACATCCAGGGTGAGCGGGATGAGGATTCCAAACTTTCCAGCGGCAAATTTTTGGTGACATTGAGTTGATTTTTCAAACCTTCCTGCAAACAGTTTTGCAGGAAGGTTTGATTTTAATGCCAACGCTGATCAGAGGCGTTCCCCGCAAAGGTCAAGCTCGATAAGTCGGCGCACTTCTTGTATTTCAAGCTCAGCCCCCAGCAATCCATGTAGCTTGCCGAACGCTGTCTCGCGAGTCATGCCCCCACCGGACAACACACCCACGCCGCGCAAACGGCTACCGGCCTCGTAAACATCCAGTTCCACGCCACCTTCATGGCACTGCGTGACCGCGACCACCACCACGCCGCTATCCCGCGCGCGGGCGAGGCTGGCGAGGAATTGCGGGTTGTCGCTTGGCCCGGTACCGCTGCCGTAACATTCCAGCACCAGGCCTTGAATGCCACTGTCGAGCAGGCCGTCGAGGATTTCGGCACTGATGCCGGGGAACAGCGGCAGCACCGCGACGTTCGCCAGTTGCCTGGGCTGGTTGTAGTTCAGAGAGGCAGGGATCGAAGCGGCTTTCGCTCCGCCGCCCTGACGCTCCAGGCGTTGGAACGGATGGCGGCCGAAGCTGCGCACTTTCGCGCAACGGGTCGGGTCCAGCAACTCACCGTGGAAATACAGATGCACACCCGGTGCCAGGCCCTGACCGAGAGCAACCAGCGCGCCGCTAAGGTTTTCCCAGGCGTCGCTGTCGGTCACGCCCGCCGGCAACATCGAGCCGGTGAAACACACCCGGGCATGCAGGCCGAGCAACTGGAAGCTCATCGCGGCCGCGCTGTAGGCCAGCGTGTCGGTGCCGTGCAGGATCAGCACGCTGTCGCAGCCCTGTACGTCAACGGCATCGACCACCGCTTCGCGCAGTTGCTGCCAATAAGCCGGGGTCATGTTGGCGCTGTCGATCAGCGGCGACATCTCGCGGAAACGCCACTGCGGTACGACGAGTTCAGGCTGGCTGTGCAGATAGTCGCGCATCCGTGTTTCGAAACCGGACGCCGGAGCCAGACCGTTGGCGCTGGCCTGCATGCCGATGGTGCCACCGGTATAGAGCACCATGACGTGTTGAGCGGCGGGATAGGAATTGGCAATCATCTGAGATCTCCACAAGAGATGACATTGTAGGAGTGAGCCTGCTCGCGATGGCGGTTCATCATTCAACATTGATGTTGGCTGAAATACAGCTATCGCAAGCAGGCTCACGCCTACAAGTTATTGCACCACAATAACCGACGGGCGCAGGGGATGCGCCCGTCATTTACCTGTCAGCGTTGCGCAGCAGGTACGCCTTGCGGCGCAGTTTCAGTGTTGCCCTCAGCTGCCGGCGGGTTGACCGGCCAGGCGTTGCGATCCAGATCGAGATCGGCGAATTTGCTGGAATCGAACACTGGCTGTTTGACGCCGGCGCGGCGCTGCTCGTCGTAGTCGCGCATCACCCGCAGGCCTACCTTGAACAGCATGGCCAGGGCCACCAGGTTGACGAAGGCCAGGCAGGTCATGGTGATGTCGGCGAAGGCGAACACGGTCGACAGGTCCTGCATCGAACCCCATACCACCAGCGCCAGCACCAGGCCGCGGAAAAGCATCAGCAGGGCGCGGTTGCGGCTGAGGAACTGCAAGCTGTTCTCGCCCAAATAGTAGTTGTAGAGAATGCAGGTGAAGACGAACAGCGACAGCGCGACGCTGACGAACATGCGACCCCAGTCACCGACCACGGCGGCGAGCGAGTTCTGGGTCAGGACAATGCCGTCACCTTCGAAACCTGGCGTATAGAAGCCCGACAACAGGATCAGCAGCGCGGTGCAGGTGCAGATCACGAAAGTGTCGAGGAACACACTGAAAGCCTGGACCACGCCCTGCGCGCCGGGGTGTTTCACGGCGGCCACGGCGGCGACGTTCGGTGCACTGCCCAGACCCGCTTCGTTGGCGAACACGCCACGCTTCACGCCCATGACGATGGCGCTGCCGAGCAGACCGGCAAAGGCCGGGTCGAGGCCGAAGGCGCTCTTGAAGATGGTTTCCAGCATGGCAGGCACGTGTTCGATCTGAGTACCGATCACGTACAGGGTCACGCCGATATAGGCCAGCGTCTTGATCGGTACCAGCAGATCGGACACCGAGGCGATGCGCTTGATGCCGCCGATGAAGGTGATGGCCAGCAGCACCGCCAGGACAATGCCGGTGTGCTGTGGGTTGAAGTCAAAGGCGTTCTGCAGCGAGTGAGTCACGGTGTAGGACTGCAGGCCAATGAAGGCGAAGCCGTAAGTAACCAGCAGCAGAACGGAGAACACTATTGCCATGCCCTTGAGCTTGAGGCCGTGCTGGATGTAGTAGGCCGGGCCGCCGCGGTACAGGCCGTCGCCATCGGCGCGCTTGTAGACCTGAGCCAGGGTGCATTCGAAGAAGCTGCTGGACATGCCGACCAGCGCGGTTACCCACATCCAGAACACCGCACCCGGACCACCGAGGGTCACGGCGATGCCGACACCGGCGATGTTGCCGGCACCGACGCGGCCGGCGAGGCTGAGCATCAAGGCCTGGAACGAGCTGAGCTGTCCGGCGCTGCCTTTGAGGCTGTCGCGGAACACCGCGAACATGTGGAAGAAATGCCGCAATTGAACGAAACGCGAGCGAATCGTGAAGTAGCTACCGAGCCCGACAATGAGCACGATCAGTACTTTCCCTGAGAGGAAGTCGTTGATGACTTCGAGCATGGATTTTTCCTCGCTGTTTTTTGTGGGTGCAAATGCTGGATCGGAGAAACATCGTGTTACACCGGTCTGCGCGCGGCACGACGGGTGAGGCGAAGGTTTCGTCCCGGATCCATATCGCGGGTTTTGTTATTAGTTCGGGTTTCGCATGGGTTATGGCCTCGTTACCGACGACCGCTCACGCGAAGAGGGGCGGCACTATACCGATCAGTGGCGCGCCCGTCTGCACGGTTGTGGTGCAAGCGACGAAACGAAGCTTTGAAACACCTTGTGGCGAGGGGATTTATCCCCGTTCGGCTGCGAAGCAGTCGTAAACCGTTGCACGCGGTGTTTCTGATACATCCTTATTCCTGGTATCGGGGCCGCTTCGCGACCCAACGGGGATAAATCCCCTCGCCACAAGGGTTCACCTCCATATTGTTCAGTCCTCTACATTCGGGTCTCAGGATCAAACGGTTAAAAAAAAGGGCTCGGGGACAAAATCCCCAAGCCCTCAAAAGGTGAGAGGTGTCTAGTCCCTCGACCTGGTGAGCGGTGCTACAAGTGCGCGTCGGTTCAGGCTTTGAGCGGAACCAGGCGCGGGGCAATCATGTTTTCCGGGCGCAGGATGTCGGCGAGCATGGCTTCGTCGAGCAGGCCTTCTTCGCGCACCAGTTCCAGCACGCCGCGGCCGCTTTCAAGGGCGAGGCCGGCGATGCGCGTGGCGTTTTTGTAGCCGATGTACGGGTTCAGTGCGGTGACCAGACCGATCGAGTGTTCGACCAGTTCACGGCAGCGCGCTTCGTTGGCGGTGATGCCGACGATGCAGTGTTCGCGCAGCATGTCCATGGCGCGTTGCAGCAGGCGGATCGAGTCGAAGATCTTGAAGGCGATCAGCGGCTCCATCACGTTCAGTTGCAGCTGACCGCCTTCGGCGGCCATGGTCAGCGCCAGATCGTTGCCGATGACCTGGAAGGCCACCTGGTTCACGGCTTCCGGAATCACCGGGTTGACCTTGCCGGGCATGATCGAACTGCCTGGCTGACGCGCCGGCAAGTTGATTTCGTTGATGCCGGTACGTGGGCCGCTGGACAGCAGGCGCAGGTCGTTGCAGATCTTCGACAGCTTGACCGCGGTGCGCTTGAGCATGCCGGAGAACAGCACGAAGGCGCCCATGTCGGAGGTCGCTTCGATCAGGTCGGCCGCCGGAACCAGCGGTTGACCGCTGATCAACGCCAGACGCTGAACCGCCAGCGCCTGATAACGCGGATCGGCGTTGATGCCGGTGCCGATCGCGGTGCCGCCCAGGTTCACTTCGGTCAGCAGTTCCGGGGCCAGTGTCTTCAGACGCGCGAGGTCTTCGCCCATGGTGGTGGCGAACGCGCGGAACTCCTGGCCGAGGGTCATCGGCACGGCGTCTTGCAGTTGGGTACGGCCCATTTTCAGGACGTGGTCGAACTCTTTCCCCTTGGCCGCGAACGCCTGGATCAGGCTGTCGAGGCTGGCCAGCAGGGTGTCGTGACCCAGCAACAGGCCCAGACGGATCGCGGTCGGGTAGGCGTCGTTGGTCGACTGCGCCATGTTCACGTCGTCGTTCGGGTGCAGGTACTGGTATTCGCCTTTTTGGTGACCCATGGCTTCAAGAGCAATGTTGGCGATCACTTCGTTGGCGTTCATGTTGGTGGACGTACCGGCGCCACCCTGAATCATGTCGACCACGAATTCTTCGTGGTAATCACCGCGGATCAATCGTGCACAGGCTTCGCTGATGGCAGCGTGCTTGGCTTCGCTCAGATGGCCCAACTCACGGTTGGCGTCAGCGGCGGCCTGTTTGACCATCGCCAGGCCGACAACCAGTTTCGGGTAGTGCGAAATCGGAACGCCGGAGAGACGGAAGTTATTCACCGCTCGCAGGGTCTGGATGCCGTAATACGCTTGAGCGGGTACTTCGAGGGCGCCAAGCAGGTCGGTTTCTGTGCGGAAAGATGCAGCGGAGGACATGATAGAAATCATCTCGATAAGGACCCGGTCTATGCCGGAACGCTGCGAATGCTAGGCTTGTAGGAATTTTTGGGCCAATGCTGTTCAGCACTGCCCTATGCACATTCGGCATAATGCCGATGTGACGCCGCCTGTGCGGCAGACGTGTGACCTGTTTTGGTGCGTGTCCGGGAGGACGTGATGAATCTGGAAAGCAAATGGCTCGAGGACTTCAGTGCTCTGGCTGCCACTCGCAGCTTCTCGCAGGCCGCCGAACGACGCTTCGTGACTCAGCCGGCGTTCAGTCGGCGGATCCGCAGCCTTGAAGCGGCGCTGGGCCTGACGCTGGTCAACCGCTCGCGCACGCCAGTCGAACTGACGGCGGCGGGGCAGTTGTTTCTGGTCACCGCGCGCACCGTGGTCGAACAGCTCGGTGAAGTGCTGCGTCACCTGCATCATCTGGAAGGCGGGCAGGGCGAAGTGATGCAAGTCGCTGCGGCTCACTCGCTCGCGCTGGGTTTCTTTCCCCGCTGGATCGCCCAGTTGCGCAACGAAGGGTTGAACATCGCCACGCGACTGGTGGCAACCAACGTCGGCGACGCCGTGCATGCACTGCGTGAGGGTGGTTGCGATCTGATGCTGGCGTTCTACGACCCCGATGCGGCGATGCAGATGGACCCGGAGATCTTCCCGTCGCTGCATTTGGGCCAGACCGAAATGCTCCCGGTGTGCGCGGCGGATGCCGAGGGCAAACCGCTGTTCGATCTGGAAGGCGACGCCAGTGTGCCGTTGCTTGCCTACAGCGCTGGGGCGTTTCTCGGCCGCTCGGTCAATGGTTTGCTGCGTCAGCGCCAGTTGCGCTTCACCACGGTCTACGAAACGGCCATGGCCGACAGCCTGAAAAGCATGGCGCTGGAAGGCCTGGGCATTGCCTGGGTGCCACAGTTGAGCGTACGTGCCGAACTGGCGCGCGGCGAACTGGTGGTGTGTGGTGGCCCGCAATGGCATGTGCCGCTGGAGATTCGTCTTTACCGCTGCGCATTGGTGCGCAAGGCGAACGTGCGCTTGCTGTGGCGCAAGCTTGAGGGCGGCGCAGCGCAATCCTCCTGACCCACCACAAGTCCACTGTAGGAGTGAGCCTGCTCGCGATGGCGGTGTGTCAGTCACAGCAAATGTAGAATGTACCGACGCTATCGCGAGCAGGCTCACTCCTACAAGGGATTGGCGGTGTTCTTTGGCTGACCTAAAGGTCAATAAAACCGGGCTATTACGGCATTTGACAGATGGTCGTTTCGGGGGCTGTTTATTACTTTCTTTGCGGTATACTGCGCGGCCTTCGGCCGGCACGTCCGGCCATTTTTCGTACAATCAAGCCACGCAACCTGCGTGGCTTGTTGTTTTATGACGCGCCTGCGGGCGCTCCAGAGAGAAGAGGCGCGACGATGAGTGCACTGGTTGGCGTGATCATGGGCTCCAAGTCCGATTGGTCCACCCTTAGCCACACCGCCGATATGCTGGAAAAGCTCGGCATCCCGTACGAGGTCAAGGTGGTTTCCGCCCACCGCACCCCGGATCTGCTGTTCCAGTACGCCGAAGAGGCTGAAAACCGCGGCATCGAGGTGATTATCGCCGGTGCTGGCGGCGCGGCCCACCTGCCTGGCATGTGTGCGGCCAAGACCCACCTGCCGGTGCTGGGTGTGCCGGTGCAGTCGGCCATGCTCTCGGGCGTCGATTCGCTGCTGTCGATCGTGCAGATGCCTGCAGGCATTCCGGTTGCCACCCTGGCCATCGGCAAGGCTGGCGCGATCAACGCCGCGCTGCTCTCGGCGAGCATCCTCGGCGCCAAGCACCCGCAGTTCCACGCGGTACTGAAAACCTTCCGTGCCGAGCAGACAGACAGCGTCCTGGACAATCCAGACCCACGTATTGCCTGAGGTTGTTGAGATGAAGATCGGTGTAATCGGTGGCGGCCAGTTGGGCCGCATGTTGGCCCTGGCGGGCACTCCGCTGGGCATGAACTTCGCTTTCCTCGACCCTGCGCCGGACGCCTGTGCGGCCGCGCTGGGCGAACACCTGCGGGCCGATTACGGCGATCAGGATCATCTGCGCCAACTGGCCGATGAAGTCGATCTGGTGACCTTCGAATTCGAAAGCGTCCCGGCCGAAACCGTGGCGTTTCTCTCGCAATTCGTGCCGGTGTACCCGAGCGCCGAAGCCCTGCGCATCGCCCGTGATCGCTGGTTCGAAAAGAGCATGTTCAAGGATCTGGGCATTCCGACCCCGGCCTTCGCCGACATCCAGTCGCAAGCCGATCTGGACGCCGCCGTCGCTTCGATCGGTCTGCCGGCCGTACTCAAGACCCGCACCCTGGGTTACGACGGCAAGGGCCAGAAAGTCCTGCGCAAGCCGGAAGACGTCGCCGGTACTTTCGCTGAACTGGGCAGCGTCGCCTGCCTGCTCGAAGGCTTCGTGCCGTTCACCGGCGAAGTGTCACTGATCGCTGTGCGCGCTCGCGATGGGGAAACGAAGTTCTATCCGCTGGTGCACAACACTCACGACAGCGGCATTCTCAAACTGTCCGTCGCCAGCACCGATCACCCGTTGCAGGACCTGGCGGAAGACTATTCCAGCCGCGTACTCAAGCACCTCGACTACGTGGGCGTGATGGCCTTCGAGTTCTTTGAAGTCGACGGCGGCCTGAAAGCCAACGAAATCGCGCCGCGCGTACACAACTCCGGACACTGGACCACTGAAGGCGCCGAGTGCAGTCAGTTCGAAAACCACCTGCGCGCCGTGGCTGGCCTGCCGCTTGGCTCGACCGCCAAGGTCGGCGAGAGCGCGATGCTCAACTTCATCGGCGTTGTGCCGCCGGTTGAAAAAGTCATCGCCATCCAGGACTGCCATTTGCACCACTACGGCAAAGCCTTCAAGGCCGGGCGCAAGGTCGGTCACGCCAACCTGCGCTGCGCCGACATGGCCACGCTGCAAGCGCAGATCGTCAAGGTCGAAGCGTTGATTGCCGAGTAAAACAGTTTCATGTGACAGCGGCGGAACCATTCAGGGCCCGCCGTTCTCTGATGGCAGGATGCCAAAGTCTGGCTAGGCTATAGCCAATCAATCAGAGGGAAATGTCATGGGAATTATCGGAACCATTTTTATCGGCTTGATCGTCGGCCTGCTGGCGCGGTTCCTGAAACCGGGCGATGACAGCATGGGCTGGATCATGACCATCCTGCTCGGTATCGGCGGTTCGCTCGCGGCCACCTATGGCGGTCAGGCCCTGGGTATTTATCAGGCTGGTGAGGGTGCCGGTTTCCTCGGCGCGCTGGTTGGCGCGGTCGTGCTGCTGGTGATCTACGGCCTGATCAAAAAGAACTGATCCAAAGCGACAAAGTCCTCTCTGCCATCGCGGCAGGGAGGGCTAGAATGCTCGGCGATTCACTGTTCTCTCTTTCATACCGAGCACCTCATGCGCCATCTTCTGTTGACTCTCCTCTTGCTGGGCAGTGGTTTGGCCCACGCCGTCGAACTGCCGGAAACCGACTGGCTCGACCTGATGCCCAAGTCGGACCAAAAGGCCCTCGAGGCCATGCCGGAAATCGACCACAACTCCCCCGAAGCCAGCGGCACCTTCACCGAGAAAGGCGGGATGAAGCAGGCCAAAGGTTTGCCGGCGGTGATGTATTCAAGCAAAACCGTAGCGTCGATGAACGACAAGCACATCCGCATCGGCGGTTACCCGGTGCCGCTGGAATCCGATGCCAAGGGCCGCAGCACACTGTTCTTCCTGGTGCCGTACCCGGGCGCGTGCATTCACGTGCCGCCACCGCCGCCAAATCAGTTGGTGCTGGTGCGCTATCCCAAGGGCCTGAAGCTGGATGACATCTACACACCGCTGTGGGTAACGGGCACGTTGAAGATCGAAAAGGTCAGCAATGACCTGGCCGATGCGGCGTATGCGCTGGAGGCGGAGAAGGTGCGGGTGGTGCAGGAAGCGGATCTTTGACACCTGCACAAACCCATGTGGGAGGGGGCTTGCTCCCGAAGGCGGTGGGTCAGTCAATGGATTCGTCGACTGACACACCGCTTTCGGGAGCAAGCCCCCTCCCACAACAGGTGTTGCGGTGTCGGTTAGAGCGGCGTAGTGGCAACGCTCACACCCATGGTATGGCTCGCCCCCGGCGCCAGGGAGACGATGTCATCCATCACATTCGCCGTCTCGATGCACAGCATGCGTTGCCAGCCGTCGTTGTCCATGTCGGGCAGTGCGGCGGCGCGGTCGATCCACGGGTTCCAGATCACGGCGGTGCGCGAGCCCGTTGAGGTCAACACGATGCGGCGTTCCCAGGTCGGATCAATGATGCTCAACTGCGGCGGTACGTTGAGGTAGATGCGATCGGTCTCGCCGGTGAACTGCAGATCGCCTTGCTGGCTGGCAATGTTCCAGTCGTCCAGGGTCTCGATGTAATCCAGCCCGGCCACGCCGTCGACATGCACGTTACGCACGTCACTGACGGCGAAATACGTGTGCAGCGCCTGGCTGAGGGTCACGCTGTCGGCGCCGCGGTTATGGCTGTTCAGGCTGTAATGCAATTGATCCGAGAGATGCAGGGTCAGGGTCAGGTCGACTTCATGCGGCCAGCCCGGCAGGCCACCTTCCGGGTAGGGCAGCTTGAACTCGACCTTGATGCCGTCAGCCTCGGATTCGATGCCGCCCAGCTCCCAGTCCGTCGCTCGCACCAGACCGTGCGCGGGGGCCGGTTGCTCGCCGACGTACATGTTCTGCACGCTCTGCGGGTTGCGTTCGAATTTGCCGAACCACGGCCAGCACACGGGCACGCCGGCACGAATGCTCTTGCCGGTTTTCAGGTCGGCTTTGTCATTCAGCCAGATGATCGGCGGCTGTCCGTCGATCTGATAACTGAGGATGTGCGCGCCTTGCTGGGCCACCAGCACTTCAGCCTTGCCGTGGCGGATGCGCCAGCAGTTCAGTTCATCCAGTTTCACGGCTTCAACGTTGGGCGTGTTCATGGGCAACTCTCGATCAGACACTGGGGACGACTATCGACCGCGAAACGGCCGCGAGGTTTAACGCGCGCGTGGCGGAACCGAGCGCGTGCGACCACTGCCGTCGATGGCGACGAAGACAAAGACCGCTTCGGTGACCTTGCGCCATTCGCTGGAGAGTGGGTCGTCGCTCCACACCTCGACCATCATCTGGATCGAGCTGCGGCCGATTTCCAGGGTCTGGGTATAAAAGGACAACTGTGCGCCAACGGCGACCGGTACCAGGAACGCCATGCGGTCGATGGCGACCGTGGCGACGCGGCCACCGGCGACACGGCTGGCCATCGCGGTGCCGGCCAGGTCCATCTGCGCCACCAGCCAGCCGCCGAAAATATCGCCAAAGCCGTTGGTTTCGCGCGGCAGCGCGGTGATTTGCAGGGCCAGGTCGCCCTGTGGGATCGGATCTTCTTGTTCGAGCTCTATCATGCCGGGGGGCCTCTGACCCGTGACTCTTCGTGGGTAATGCGGGTGGTAGCCGTCTTCGGGAAAAACGATTCAACACCGAACATACTACGTTCGTCACGTTTTCCATCAGGCGCCTAAAGGGAAACTCTGCGAAAAAGGCTAAATCCCGAGCAAAGGACGGGCCAACAACGTTTTCGCACAGCAACCTCCTACAAAGCCTGCGCAGGGGGCGAGTATATCGGTCGACAGACGCCACGACGACCACCCGGTTCTGATTTCGACCGTCAATTACGCGCCTCTATGTGCTTTTTCGAACAATTTGCTATGGTGCCGAACCTGTCCGAGCCACTGCCAGCGTTGTTGTGGCGACAGATTCGACTATAAGAGAAGCCCTTGCCATGACCTCAGCGCCTTCGAGCCTCGCGCAGCCCGAGCAACCCGCACGACCGTTGACCCGCAATGACTACAAAACTCTGTCGCTTTCTGCCTTGGGCGGCGCGCTGGAGTTCTACGATTTCATCATCTTCGTTTTCTTCGCCACCGTGGTCGGCAAGCTGTTCTTCCCGGCCGACATGCCCGAATGGCTGCGCTTGATGCAGACCTTCGGCATTTTCGCCGCCGGCTATCTGGCGCGTCCTCTGGGCGGCATCGTCATGGCGCATTTCGGCGACCTGCTGGGGCGCAAGAAAATGTTCACCCTGAGCATTTTCATGATGGCCGTGCCGACCCTGATCATGGGTCTGCTGCCGACCTATGCGCAGATCGGCATCTGGGCGCCGATCCTGTTGCTGTTGATGCGGGTCATCCAGGGCGCGGCGATCGGCGGTGAAGTGCCGGGGGCCTGGGTCTTCGTTTCCGAACACGTTCCGCAAAAGCACATCGGATATGCCTGTGGCACCCTCACCAGCGGCCTGACGGCTGGTATCTTGCTCGGCTCGCTGGTCGCCACGGCGATCAACAGCCTTTATACGCCAGCAGAAGTGTCGGATTACGCCTGGCGGATCCCGTTCCTGCTCGGCGGCGTGTTCGGCCTGTTCTCGGTGTACCTGCGCCGCTGGCTGCACGAAACCCCGGTGTTCGCCGAACTGCAACTGCGCAAGGCGCTGGCCGAAGAAGTGCCGTTGCGCGCGGTGCTGCGTGACCATCGCGGTGCGATCGCCATTTCGATGTTGCTGACCTGGCTGCTCTCGGCTGGCGTGGTGGTGGTCATTCTGATGACGCCGACGGTGCTGCAGACGGTTTATCACTTCTCGCCAACCACCGCGTTGCAGTCCAACAGCCTGGCCATCGTGTTTCTCAGCCTCGGTTGCATCGGCGCCGGCGCACTGGCCGATCGCTTCGGCGCCGGTCGTGTATTCGTGTTCGGTTGCCTGGGCTTGCTGATCAGTTCCTGGACCTTCTATCACAGCCTTGCCGATCACCCGAACTGGCTATTTCCGCTGTATGCGCTGACCGGTCTGCTGGTCGGCACCATCGGCGCGGTGCCGTACGTGATGGTCAAGGCGTTCCCGCCAGTGGTGCGTTTCAGCGGGTTGTCGTTCTCGTACAACGTGGCTTACGCGATCTTTGGCGGGTTGACGCCGATGGTGGTGAGCCTGCTGCTCAAGGAAAGCGCGATGGGCCCGGCTTACTATGTCGCGGTGTTGTGCGGGGTGGGGATGCTGGTCGGCGCGTGGCTTTGGAAGAAGGGGCGCTGAACCCAAGATCTTCCCCGGCAATACCGACCCCTTCGCGAGCAGGCTCGCTCCCACAGTTGGAATGCATTTCAATTGTGGGAGCGAGCCTGCTCGCGAATGGGGGCACCACAAATCATCCAGTAACAGCCTGATGCTGGCCTTTCATCCAATTGTCATATTTCAGCCATAGAGTGTTCACACGGCCTGCTGATACTTGGCCCCGACTTAACACACCCTATCTGCTAGGAGTAAGGCATGAAACTGAAGCGTTTGATGGCGGCAATGACTTTTGTCGCTGCTGGCGTTGCGACTGCCAACGCGGTTGCCGCTGTTGACCCTGCTATCCCGAGCTACACCAAGACCACCGGTGTGTCGGGCAACCTGTCCAGCGTCGGTTCCGATACCCTGGCCAACCTCATGACCCTGTGGGCCGAGAACTACAAAAAAGAATACCCGAACGTCAACATCCAGATTCAGGCCGCCGGTTCTTCGACCGCGCCACCGGCGCTGACGGAAGGCACCGCTAACCTGGGCCCGATGAGCCGCAAGATGAAGGACAACGAGCTGCAGGCCTTCGAAACCAAATACGGCTACAAGCCAACCGCGATCCCGGTGGCGGTGGATGCCCTGGCCGTGTTCGTGCACAAGGACAACCCGATCAAGGGCCTGACCATGGAGCAAGTCGACGCGATCTTCTCGTCCACTCGCCTGTGCGGCGCCAAAACCGACGTGAAAACCTGGGGCGACCTGGGCGTGACCGGCGACCTGGCGAACAAGCCGGTTCAGCTGTTCGGTCGTAACTCGGTATCGGGTACCTACGGCTACTTCAAAGAAGAAGCCCTGTGCAAAGGCGACTTCAAGCCAAACGTCAACGAACAACCCGGTTCGGCCTCGGTCGTGCAGTCGATCAGCTCCTCGCTCAACGGCGTGGGTTACTCGGGCATCGGTTACAAGACCGCTAGCGTGAAAACCGTAGCGCTGGCCAAGAAAGGCAGCACTGACTTCATCGAAGACACCGAAGAAAACGCCCTGAACGGCAAGTACCCGCTGTCGCGCTTCCTCTACGTTTACGTGAACAAGGCACCGAACAAGCCTCTGGCCCCGCTGGAAGCCGAGTTCGTCAAACTGATCCTGTCCAAACAGGGCCAGGAAGTCGTGGTCAAGGACGGCTACATCCCGCTGCCAGCCAAAGTTGCTGCAAAAGCACTGGCTGACCTCGGTCTGCAGGAAGGCGGCGCTGTCGCCAAGAAGTAACACCCTGAGTCCGGCCTGAAACCGGACTCCTGTGGGAGCGAGCCTGCTCGCGAAGGGGACGTCACATGCACCATTCATGTGACTGACCCGATGCTTTCGCGAGCAGGCTCGCTCCCACAACCACCAAATTTTCGACTCCGCTGCCGGACCTCCCCGGTGGCGGATTTGCTGCGTCACTGCATTGTCATCTTTCTGTCATACAGGATCGCTAGGGTGTGCGCATGAATGATCTGGCCAATTCCCCAATGACTACGACTTCCCCTCCCAAGCGCATTGATTTCAATACGCCTGAGCTGCAACGCAAGCGCCGCATTCGCGCGCTCAAGGATCGCTTCACCCGTTGGTACGTCCTCGTCGGCGGCCTGGCGGTGCTGGCAGCCATCACCCTGATCTTCTTCTTCCTCGCCTATGTGGTCGCGCCGCTGTTCCAGGGTGCCGACCTGACCGCGAAAGACTCGATCACCCCGGCCTGGATGCAGGACGCCGGCAAGCCGCTGATGATTTCGCTCGAAGAGCAGAATCAGGTGGCGATGCGCGTGTCCGACAAGGGCCAGGCGCTGTTCTTCGAGGTCGACAGTGGCGCTGAACTCAAGCGCGTCGATCTGCCATTGCCGGCCGGCGCAACCGTGACTTCCATTGGTGAAGACCAGCCCGGTCATCCGCTGGTGGCCGTAGGCCTGTCCAACGGTCAGGCGCTTGTGTTCCGTCACACCTATAAAGTCACCTACCCCGATGGCAAGAAAACCATCAGCCCGGCCATTGAATTCCCGTATGGCGAGGCGCCGATCGCGCTGAACGAAAGCGGCGGCGCGCTGGAGCATGTCAGCCTCAATGCCACCGACTCGACCCTGATGCTGGTTGGCTCCACCGGTTCGCAACTCAATGTGCTGTCGCTGACCAGCGAAGAAAACATGATGACCGGCGAAGTCACCAACGAGCAGAAGCGTATCGATCTGCCGCAGATGACCGAGCCGGTGAAAAACATCTTCGTCGACCCGCGCCAGCAGTGGCTGTACGTGGTCAACGGGCGTGCCCAGGCTGACGTGTTCAGTCTGCGCGACAAGAGCCTCAATGGTCGCTACAAGCTGCTGGAAAATGCCGACGCCGAAGTCACCGCGACGACGCAACTGGTCGGTGGCATCTCGCTGATCGTTGGCGATTCCAAGGGCGGTCTGGCCCAGTGGTTCATGGCCCGCGACACCGATGGCGAGCAGCGTCTGAAGCAGATTCGCACCTTCCAGATGGGCACCACGCCGATCGTCGAAATCGCTGCCGAAGAACGTCGCAAAGGCTTCCTCGCCCTTGATGCCAGCGGCAAGCTTGGTGTGTTCCACAGCACCGCGCATCGCACTTTGCTGGTTGATCAAGTCGTTGAGGGCCAAGGCCTGTTCGGTCTGTCGCCACGCGCCAATCGGGTGATCGTCGAGGCCGGCGGCAAGCTGCAACCGCTGCTGCTCGATAACCCGCACCCGGAAGTTTCCTGGAGCGCGTTGTGGAGCAAGGTCTGGTACGAGAACTACGACGAGCCTAAATACGTCTGGCAATCGACCGCGGCCAACACCGATTTCGAACCTAAGCTGAGCCTGTCGCCGCTGACCTTCGGTACTCTGAAAGCCGCGTTCTACGCCATGCTTCTGGCTGCGCCTCTGGCTGTCGCCGCTGCGATCTACACCGCGTACTTCATGGCCCCGGGCATGCGCCGCAAGGTCAAACCGGTGATTGAGCTGATGGAAGCGATGCCGACGGTGATCCTCGGTTTCTTCGCCGGTCTGTTCCTTGCGCCGTATGTCGAAGGCCACCTGCCGGGCATCTTCAGTCTGCTGATGCTGTTGCCGATCGGCATCCTGGTCGCCGGTTTCGGTTTCAGCCGTTTGCCTGAGTCGATCCGCCTGAGAATCCCGGACGGCTGGGAAAGTGCGCTGCTGATCCCGGTGATCCTGTTTGTGGGCTGGCTGTCGCTGTACATGAGTCCGTTCATGGAGAACTGGTTCTTCGGCGGCGACATGCGCATGTGGATCTCCCACGACCTGGGCATTACCTACGACCAGCGCAACGCTCTGGTGGTCGGTCTGGCCATGGGTTTCGCGGTGATCCCGAACATCTACTCGATCGCCGAAGACGCCGTGTTCAGCGTGCCGCGCGGCCTGACTCTGGGTTCGCTGGCCCTCGGTGCCACGCCATGGCAGACCATGACTCGTGTGGTCATCCTCACCGCCAGCCCGGGCATCTTCTCGGCGCTGATGATCGGCATGGGCCGTGCGGTCGGCGAAACCATGATCGTGCTGATGGCGACCGGCAACACCCCGGTGATGGAAATGAACCTGTTCGAAGGCCTGCGCACCCTGGCCGCCAACGTCGCGGTGGAAATGCCCGAGTCGGAAGTCGGCGGCAGTCACTACCGTGTGCTGTTCCTCTCGGCGCTGGTGTTGCTGCTGTTCACCTTCGTCATGAACACCCTGGCAGAACTGATTCGTCAGCGTCTGCGCAAGAAATACTCGTCGCTTTAAGCAAAGGTAGAAGTCTGTGAAACAGAACTCCCTGAAAGGTTGGTTCAAGAGCGGCGCCCCGGGCGTCTGGATCAGCGGTGGCGCGGTGTCCATCGCGGTCATCATGACCATTGGCCTGTTGGCGGTGATTGCCGTGCGCGGTCTCGGTCACTTCTGGCCGGCGGACCTGATCCACGCCCATTACGACGTGCCGGGCCAGGCCAATCACCTGGTCGTCGGCGAAGTGGTGCAGAAAGAACAAGTGCCCCGCGCGCGTTTGAAGAGTGCCGGCCTGCCGGTGCCTGACGAAGGCCCGGAATTCATGACCCGCGAGCTGATCAAGGTCGGCAACCGTGACCTGAACGGCAACGACTTCACCTGGATCGTCGGCGAGTGGCTGACCAACCAGACCACGCCGCCCGAGTTGATGGCGATCGAGCGTCGCGAATGGGGCAACTTCTACGGCTACCTGGTCAACGTCAAACAGGACGGCAAGGTCATCGCTGAAGGCGAAGCCGCGTGGCCTGAGCTGCAAGCGCGGATCAATCGTGTGAACGATCTCGCCGCTCAGCTCAAGACGCTGGAAAAAGTCGACATTGGCGCGATCAACGCCGGTCTCGAACGCATCCGCCTGCACGGCCGCAAACTGGAACTGGAAGGCAAACTCGACGCCACCGCACAAGCGGACATGGAATCCGAGCGCGCCGAGCTCAATGCCCGTTATCAAGACATCGAAGCGCGCCTGGCCGACCTGCATGCCCAGTTCAACCGCGATGCCCTGACGGCTCGCGATGCCAACGGCAAAGAGATCGAAATCGGCCTGGGCAAAGTGGTTCACGCCTACCAGCCGAACGCCATGGGCACCCTGACCAAAATCGGTTTCTACTTCAGCAAGATCTGGGAGTTCCTGTCGGACGACCCGCGTGAAGCGAACACCGAAGGCGGTATCTTCCCGGCGATTTTCGGCACCGTGATGATGACCCTGATCATGGCGATGATCGTGACCCCGTTCGGCGTACTGGCGGCGGTGTACCTGCGTGAATACGCCAAACAGAACACCCTGACCCGCATCATCCGCATCGCCGTGAACAACCTTGCCGGCGTACCGGCGATCGTTTACGGCGTGTTTGGCCTGGGCTTCTTCGTTTACGTGCTGGGTGGTTCGGTCGACCGTCTGTTCTTCCCTGAAGCATTGCCGGCGCCGACCTTCGGTACGCCGGGCCTGCTCTGGGCGTCGCTGACCCTGGCGCTGCTGGCGGTGCCGGTGGTGATCGTCGCGACCGAAGAAGGTCTGGCGCGGATTCCGCGTACCGTGCGTGAAGGCTCGCTGGCACTGGGCGCGACCAAGGCGGAAACGCTGTGGAAGATCGTCATTCCGATGGCCAGCCCGGCGATGATGACCGGCATGATCCTCGCCGTCGCCCGCGCCGCGGGTGAAGTGGCGCCGCTGATGCTGGTGGGTGTGGTGAAACTGGCGCCGTCGCTGCCGGTGGACGGCAACTACCCGTACCTGCACCTGGACCAGAAAATCATGCACCTGGGCTTCCACATTTATGACGTCGGCTTCCAGAGCCCCAACGTCGAAGCAGCGCGCCCGCTGGTGTACGCCACGGCGCTGCTGCTGGTGCTGGTGATCGCGACGTTGAACCTGTCGGCGGTGTATATCCGTAACCACCTGCGCGAAAAGTACAAAGCACTGGATAGCTGAGGATGACGCAAACCCTGTGGGAGCGAGCTTGCTCGCGAAGCTTTTGGCGGCCGCACCGGCCCCTTCGCGAGCAAGCTC
>NZ_JABWQS010000019.1:0-105092 GCF_014268545.1 Pseudomonas sp. SWRI81 | reverse complement strand
CGCGAAGACGGTGAATCAGTCGATACATTTTTTCGACTGACTCACCGTCTTCGCGAGCAAGCCCGCTCCCACATTTGGTTTATGTTGATCTCAAGAATGCGTTTCTTCATCGAGAACTCAATGTCGCAAAACCCGCCTCCCGCCCAGCCCGCCTACGTCCTGCACTCGCGTGCTTATCGCGAGACCAGCGCGCTGGTCGACTTCCTCACGCCGCAAGGTCGGTTGCGGGCGGTGTTGCGCAGCGCGCGGGGCAAGGCCGGGACGCTGGCGCGGCCATTCGTGGCGCTGGAAGTGGAGTTTCGTGGCAAGGGCGAGCTGAAGAATGTCGGGCGCATGGAGAGTTCCGGTACCTCGGCGTGGCTCAATGGCGAGGCGCTGTTCAGTGGGTTGTATCTGAACGAGCTGTTGATTCGCCTGTTGCCCGCCGAAGATCCACATCCTGCCGTGTTCGATCACTACGCCGCGACGCTGCTGGCCTTGGCTGAAGGTCGCCCGTTGGAGCCGTTATTGCGGTCCTTCGAATGGCGTTTGCTGGACGATCTCGGCTACGGCTTTTCGCTCAATACAGATTTGCACGGCGACCCGATCGCGCCGGACGGTCTCTATCGTCTGCAAGTGGACGCCGGGCTTGAGCAGGTCCATCTGCTGCAGCCGGGCCTGTTCAACGGCACCGAACTGCTGGCCATGGCCGAAGCCGACTGGTCCGCCCCCGGCGCCCTGTCTGCCGCCAAGCGTCTGATGCGTCAGGCGCTGGCCGTTCACCTCGGCGGTCGGCCCCTTGTAAGCCGCGAGCTGTTTCGCAAGCCCTGATATGCTGTGCGCCGAATCTCTCATTTCAGGAGCGCACCCGTGACCACCAGCAATCGCATTCTTCTTGGCGTGAACATCGACCACGTCGCCACCCTGCGTCAGGCCCGTGGCACGCGCTACCCGGACCCGGTCAAGGCGGCGCTGGACGCGGAAGAGGCGGGGGCCGATGGCATCACGGTGCACCTGCGTGAAGATCGCCGACACATCCAGGAACGTGACGTGCTGCTGCTCAAGGATGTCCTGCAAACCCGAATGAATTTCGAAATGGGTGTCACCGAAGAGATGATGGCGTTCGCCGAGCGCATTCGCCCGGCGCACATCTGTCTGGTCCCGGAAACCCGGCAGGAGCTGACCACCGAAGGCGGTCTGGATGTGGCAGGGCAGGAAGAACGCATCAGGGCAGCGGTCGAACGTCTGTCGAAGATTGGCAGCGAAGTCTCGCTGTTCATTGATGCTGATGAACGTCAGATCGCTGCATCGAAGCGCGTCGGTGCGCCGGCCATCGAGCTGCACACTGGGCGCTACGCTGATGCCGAAACTCCGACTGAAGTGGCTGAAGAGCTCAAACGTGTCGCTGACGGTGTCGCGTTTGGCCTGGCGCAGGGGCTGATCGTCAATGCCGGGCATGGTCTGCATTACCACAACGTCGAGGCGGTGGCGGCGATCAAGGGCATCAACGAGTTGAACATCGGCCATGCGCTGGTGGCGCATGCGCTGTTCGTCGGGTTCAAATCCGCCGTATCGGAAATGAAAGCGTTGATCCTGGCTGCCGCCAAGCACTAAGCAACAACACAAACCCCTTGTAGGAGTGAGCCTGCTCGCGATAGCGGTGTGTCAGCCAGCATCAAATTGACTGACACACCGCTATCGCGAGCAGGCTCACTCCTACAATTCGATTTGTGGTGTTGGTTAGAGCGGGGCAGGTTCCTGGGCCGGTTTTGACTTGTCGATCCCCGGCACGTGCAGATTGCCCTCAGCGACCTGATCACCTTCAAGCTGCGGCTGAGTCACCCAGGTCAGGATGTCGTAGTAGCGACGGATGTTCGCCACGAAGTGCACCGGCTCGCCGCCGCGGGCGTAGCCATAGCGGGTCTTGCTGTACCACTGCTTCTGCGACAGGCGCGGCAGGATTTTCTTCACGTCCAGCCACTTGTCCGGGTTCAGACCTTCCTTGGCGGTCAATTTGCGCGCGTCATCCAGGTGACCGCTGCCGACGTTGTACGCGGCCAGGGCAAACCAGGTGCGATCCGGTTCCTTGATCGAATCGTCGAGCTGATCCTTCATATAGGCCAAGTACTTGGCGCCGCCCATGATGCTCTGTTTCGGATCGAGGCGATTGGACACGCCCATGGCCTGCGCGGTGTTCTGGGTCAGCATCATCAGGCCGCGTACGCCGGTTTTTGAGGTCACCGTCGGTTGCCACAGCGATTCCTGATAACCGATGGCGGCGAGCAGGCGCCAGTCGACTTTTTCCTTCTTGGCGTAGTTCTTGAAGTGCTGTTCGTATTTTGGCAGGCGCTGCTGCAAATGCTGGGCGAAAGTGGTGGCGCCCATGTAGCCCAGCACATCAACGTGGCCGTAATAACGGTCTTTCAAGCGTTGCAGGGTGCCGTTCTTCTGTACTTTGTCCAGATACGCGTTGATTTCGTTGAGCAGGCTGTTGTCTTCGCCCGGGCCGACCGCCCAGCTCTGGCTGCGCGCATCGCCAAGGTCGAAGGCGACGCGGATGTTGGTGAAGTACACCTGATTCATTGCCACTTCGTTGGAATCGACCAGGGTCAGGTCGATCTGGCCTTCATCGACCATGCGCAACAGGTCGACCACCTCGACGGCGTCAGATTCTTCGTATTCGATGCCGGGAAATTTCTGTTTCAGCTCAGCCAGCTGTTCGGCGTGGGTGCTGCCCTTGAGCACGGTGATCTTCTTGCCGACCAGGTCCGCCGGATCGGTCGGCCGCGACTGGCCGTTGCGATAGATGATCTGCGGGGTGACTTCGAGGTACGAGTGGGAAAACCGCACCTGCTTTTTGCGTTCGTCGCTGCTGACCAGGCCGGCCGCGGCGAGGACCGGGCCATTCGGTTTGCCGACCTGGTTGAACAGGTCGTCGAGGTTGTCGGCGGTCTCGATCTTCAGTTCGACGCCCAAATCGTCGGCGAAGCGCTTCACCAGCTCGTATTCGAAGCCGGTTTCGCCGCTGCGATCCTGAAAGTAGGTGGCGGGGCTGTTTCGGGTAATCACCCGCAGCACACCGTCCTCCTTTACGCGCTCGAGCGTGTTGGGTTTATCAACACAGCCACCGAGCATCAGGAAGAGTCCGGTTGCGATCAGCCATTTGGCGTACCGCGGACGCAAAGCCGTTGGGAAAAACATCTGCGCAGTATACGCAAACGGCCACGGGCGCCATATCTCGACAGCACTGTATGAGTCTGCTAAGGGTCACAAAATCGACCGAAACCCCATGAAAACGGGCCTTGAGGGCATTTTGTTACAGTAAAAATAAGCAGCGCTCAAATGGACGATTTACCTGACTTTGGGGGCAGAAACACACAATGCGGTCAGAGTGCAACCGTGCGTAGCGTTTCGGGTGATGTTGAAGGCGGTTTAGGCTAGAATGCACGGCCTCAAAGCACACCCCTTCCCGAGGCTGTCCCGAAGATGTTGATCCTGCGCGGCGCTCCTGCCCTTTCTGCCTTTCGCCACAGCAAACTCCTTGAGCAACTGAGCCAGAAGGTTCCAGCTGTCAGTGGCCTGTATGCTGAATTCGCTCACTTCGCCGAAGTCACCGGCGTCCTGACCGGCGACGAACAGCAGGTGCTTGCGCGCCTTCTGAAGTACGGCCCAAGTGTTCCGGTTCAAGAGCCGACCGGTCGTCTGTTTCTGGTGTTGCCGCGTTTCGGCACCATCTCGCCGTGGTCGAGCAAGGCCAGCGACATCGCCCGCAACTGCGGCCTGAGCAAGATCCAGCGCCTGGAGCGCGGTATTGCCTTCTACGTCGCCGGCCAGTTCAGCGAAGCCGAAGCCCAAGTGATTTCGGACGCCCTGCATGACCGCATGACCCAGATCGTGCTGGCCAGTCTCGAGCAGGCCGCCGGTCTGTTCAGTCACGCCGAACCGAAACCGCTGACGGCCATCGACATTCTTGGTGGCGGTCGCGCTGCGCTGGAAAAGGCCAACACCGAACTGGGCCTGGCCCTGGCCGAAGACGAGATCGATTATCTGGTCAACGCCTTCAATGGTTTGAAGCGCAACCCGCACGACATCGAACTGATGATGTTCGCCCAGGCCAACTCCGAGCACTGCCGCCACAAGATTTTCAACGCCAGTTGGGACATCGACGGCCAGAGCCAGGAAAAAAGCCTGTTCGGCATGATCAAGAACACCTATCAGATGCACAGCGAAGGCGTTCTGTCGGCGTACAAGGACAACGCCTCGGTGATCGTCGGCAACGTCGCCGGCCGTTTCTTCCCGAATCCTGAAACCCGCCAGTACGGCGCGGTGCAGGAGCCGGTGCACATTCTGATGAAGGTCGAGACTCACAACCACCCGACCGCGATCGCCCCGTTCCCGGGCGCATCCACCGGTTCCGGTGGCGAGATCCGTGACGAAGGCGCAACCGGTCGCGGCGCCAAGCCGAAGGCCGGCCTGACCGGTTTCACCGTATCCAACCTGCAGATCCCGGGCTTCGAACAGCCGTGGGAAGTGCCGTACGGCAAGCCTGAACGCATCGTTACCGCGCTGGACATCATGATCGAAGGGCCGCTCGGCGGCGCTGCGTTCAACAACGAATTCGGTCGTCCGGCGCTGACGGGCTACTTCCGTACCTTCGAGCAGTCGATCAGCACCCCGCACGGCGATGAAGTTCGCGGTTATCACAAGCCGATCATGCTCGCTGGCGGCATGGGCAATATCCGCGAAGAACACGTCAAGAAAGGCGAGATCGTCGTCGGCTCCAAGCTGATCGTCCTCGGCGGCCCGGCGATGTTGATCGGTCTGGGCGGCGGCGCCGCTTCCTCGATGGCCACCGGCACCAGCTCGGCGGATCTGGACTTCGCTTCCGTGCAGCGCGAAAACCCTGAAATGGAGCGTCGCTGCCAGGAAGTCATCGACCGTTGCTGGCAACTGGGTGACAAGAACCCGATCAGCTTCATCCACGACGTCGGCGCGGGCGGTCTGTCCAACGCCTTCCCGGAACTGGTCAACGACGGCGACCGCGGTGGCCGCTTCGAACTGCGCAACATTCCCAACGACGAGCCGGGCATGGCCCCGCACGAAATCTGGTCCAACGAATCCCAGGAACGTTACGTTCTGGCGGTTGGCCCGGAAGATTTCGAGCGCTTCCAGGCGATCTGCGAACGCGAGCGTTGCCCGTTTGCCGTCGTCGGCGAAGCCACCGCCGAACCGCAGCTGACCGTGACCGACAGCCACTTCGGCAACAACCCTGTGGACATGCCGCTCGAAGTGTTGCTGGGCAAGGCGCCGCGCATGCACCGTTCGGTGGTCCGCGAAGCCGAACTGGGCGATGATTTCGATCCGTCGAACCTCGATATCACCGAGTCCATCGAACGCGTTCTGCATCACCCGGCCGTGGCGAGCAAAAGCTTCCTGATCACCATCGGCGACCGCACCATCACCGGCCTTGTGGCCCGTGATCAAATGGTCGGCCCATGGCAGGTGCCGGTGGCCGACGTTGCCGTCACCGCCACCAGTTTTGACGTCTACACCGGTGAAGCGATGGCGATGGGCGAGCGTACTCCGCTGGCTCTGCTGGACGCTCCGGCGTCGGGCCGCATGGCCATCGGCGAAACCATCACCAACATTGCCGCCTCGCGCATCAACAAACTCTCCGACATCAAACTGTCGGCGAACTGGATGTCGGCGGCCGGCCACCCGGGCGAAGACGCGCGTCTGTACGACACCGTCAAAGCCGTCGGCATGGAACTGTGCCCGGAGCTGGGCATCACCATTCCGGTGGGCAAGGACTCGATGTCCATGGCCACGCGCTGGAACGACAACGGCGAAGAAAAAACCGTGACGTCGCCGATGTCGCTGATCGTGACCGGTTTCGCGCCAGTGGCTGACATCCGTCAGACCCTGACCCCGGAACTGCGTATGGACAAGGGCACCACCGACCTGATCCTGATTGACCTCGGTCGCGGGCAGAACCGCATGGGCGCCTCGATCCTTGCACAAGTGCACGGCAAACTCGGCCAGCACGCGCCGGACGTCGATGACGCCGAAGACCTGAAAGCCTTCTTCGCGGTGATCCAGGGCCTCAACGCCGACGGTCATCTGCTGGCGTACCACGACCGTTCCGACGGTGGTCTGCTGACCTCCGTAGTGGAAATGGCTTTCGCCGGCCACTGCGGTCTGAGCCTGAACCTGGACAGCGTTGCCGAATCCGCCTCGGAAATCGCCGCGATCCTGTTCAACGAAGAACTCGGCGCAGTGATCCAGGTTCGTCAGGACGCTACCCCGGACATCCTCGCGCAGTTCAGCGCCGCTGGCCTGGGCGACTGCGTGTCGGTGATCGGCCAGCCGATCAACAATGGCCAGATCAACATCACCTTCAACGGTGACACTGTGTTCGAAGGCCAGCGCCGTCTGTTGCAGCGTCAGTGGGCCGAGACCAGCTACCAGATCCAGCGTCTGCGCGACAACGCCGAATGCGCCGAACAAGAGTTCGACGTGCTGCTGGAAGAAGACAACCCGGGCCTGAGCGTCAAGCTCAGCTACGACGTCAACCAGGACATCGCTGCGCCTTACATCAAGAAAGGCATTCGCCCGCAAGTGGCCGTGCTGCGCGAGCAGGGCGTCAACGGTCAGGTGGAAATGGCTGCCGCGTTCGACCGCGCCGGGTTCAGCGCGATCGACGTGCACATGAGCGATATCCTCGCTGGGCGTGTCGACCTCAATGAGTTCAAAGGTCTGGTGGCGTGCGGCGGTTTCTCCTACGGCGACGTGCTCGGCGCCGGTGAAGGCTGGGCCAAATCGGCGCTGTTCAACAGCCGCGCCCGCGATGCGTTCCAGGGTTTCTTCGAACGTAACGACAGCTTCACCCTCGGCGTGTGCAACGGTTGCCAGATGATGTCCAACCTGCACGAGCTGATCCCGGGCAGCGAGTTCTGGCCGCACTTCGTGCGCAACCGCTCCGAGCAGTTCGAAGCGCGCGTGGCAATGGTGCAGGTCCAGGAGTCGAACTCGATCTTCCTGCAGGGCATGGCCGGTTCGCGCATGCCGATCGCCATCGCCCACGGTGAAGGCCATGCCGAGTTCTCCAGCGAGGAAGCGTTGCTGGAAGCCGATCTGTCCGGTTGCGTGGCGATGCGTTTTGTCGACAACCATGGCAAGGTCACCGAAGCCTACCCGGCCAACCCGAACGGCTCGCCGCGCGGAATTACCGGCCTCACCAGCCGCGACGGCCGCGTGACGATCATGATGCCGCACCCGGAGCGGGTTTTCCGCGCCGTGCAGAACTCGTGGCGCTCGGAAGAGTGGAACGAAGACGCACCGTGGATGCGCATGTTCCGCAACGCTCGCGTGTGGGTGAACTAAGCGTCGTGTACAAACTCGCTTTTTTTGTTCCCGACAGTCATGTCGAAGTGGTCAAAGACGCTGTGTTCGCTGCCGGTGGCGGGCGAATTGGCGACTATGACCATTGCGCCTGGCAAGTGCTCGGGTCTGGTCAGTTTCGGCCTCTGGACGGCAGTCAGTCGTTCATTGGCGAGGCGGGGCAGGTTGAGCGGGTTGAGGAGTGGAAGGTCGAGCTGGTGGTGGCAGACGAGCTGATTGTTGCTGTTGTGGCAGCGTTGAAGCTTAGTCATCCCTACGAAACACCGGCTTATGAGGTGTGGCAGTTGGCAGATTTCTGACCGCTGCTGCTGAAACAGAAAACCCGCTGAAAGTGATTTCAGCGGGTTTTTTGTTGCCTGCGATGGGCTACCAACCGCGGCAGCCCGGCGCAAGATCGTCGACTCAGGTCACCGGCCTGAGATTGAACTCGCTCCGTAGCATCATGATGAGCTCTTCGAGGGTTTTGAAACGGTCCAGCGCTCTATCCCGGTAATCAATGAAAAACAGGCCTTTGTCGTCCACCTGGATCGGCGTCTCGACGGTTTCACCGGTGCGAGATCGATGAACGAGGCGGGTTTCCCGAGTATTCGGGCGCTCGATGATGAATTGCCCTTGCTCGGTCAAGCGTTCGCGTTGTACAGCTGCGGGGGCTGGGTCGAGCCGCTTGCCGGGGATGCCGACCTCCATTTTGAAATCACTGCGTATTGCGCGAGTGGCAGTGGGCATGCTTTCGGTGGCGACCTCCCAGTAACCGCGCTGAAGGCGTTGAGCGAGCGCGGGCGTCGTGTCGTGCACGTGCAGGCTGACGGCACCGAGCATATCCGCCAGGCCCGGTACCCCCAGGTTGTAACCAGTGTGGGCGCTGCCGACGAAGGCGATCCACTTGTGCGGCCCGTTGGCCAGTTGGTCGGCTTCGATCACTCTGGAGGCAAAATAGCTGAACATGCGGTTGCGCTGTACGCGCGGGTCGGAGAGCGCCTTCATGTGATAGCTGGCGACGCAATCAAGCGCTCTGATGCGATAGCCATATTTGGCCGCTTTTTCAATGACGCTGGTGTAATTGTCTGTCGTGCCTTTGTAGAACCGCATGTGCCCTTCGTCCTGACTGCTCAGGTATCGGCGCAAATGGGCGGACATGGTCTTGCCGGCACAGAAATCGTCCAGGTCAGCTTGATGCAAATCGGTCTGCAAATGTTCCACATACAGCGTTTTGTAGCGGCCTTTGTGTTTTTCCAGCTGCTTGATCAGCAGCGCCTTGCTCGATTGCGCCGAATGGGCTTCGCCGAGCACCAGGCCGGCAAAGTCACCGTCGGCAACTTGCTTGAATAACGAATCCGCTGTGGCGTCCGTAGTGAGCGTCGGCAGTGTCGCTCGAGCGGGTGGGGTGTAATGGGTGAAATGACTCTCTGCCTTCTCGAGCAGTTTTGTGCGCATGTCGATAAACGCTTCGGCCGCGTCGGACTTGGCTTTTACGACGTGCCCGTACCGCGGGTCCAGTCCGCGTGGCTGGTAATGCATTTCATGCAGCTGTTCGTGGTGCACCGATGCAATGTCGAACTCATCGAAATGCCCAGTACCGGAGCCGGAGGCAGCGACGGTTTTTGCCGGCGTCCTCGGCGCTTTGTACGCGGTGGGCAGCGTCATGTGGTAATCGCCTTTGGCCGCTGCGTCGCCGGTGATCGCGCCGGTGGTATCGACCTTGATCCTCGCCGGTTGACCCAGAGCGACATCCTCGATGCGCAAGGCGATGGCGTCATGCAGGTCAGCGAGGCCTGGCGTGGTGTTGTGGGTCACCATTCGCGAATCATCGGCCAGGACGATCCAGCGCTCGTCCGGAGTATCGGCGATGTCGGCGGCAATGGCCTTGTGCGAATAGAAGTTGCGGATGTTATTGCCTCGTGGCGTCAGCGGCGAAGCATCTTCAAGTTTCAACACATCGTCCAGCTGGTAGGAGGTGGAGGCATCCAGTGCCTTGATCTTCAGACCCTTTTTGCGCGCCTCGCGCACAAGCGCCACGAAAGAAAACGGGGCTTTGGGCGGGTACCCCAATGCGCGGTCGATGGCCTTCAAATGTTCTTTGATGTGCTGCCAGGTGCCTCCCTTATTCAGTTTTTCCAGCTTGAGATGAAAGACATCGTCCGGCAGGTATTCCAGATAAAGGCGCTTGAAGCCTCTTTCGATCAGCGCGTCAATGTTCGTGATCAGCGCTTGCTTGCTGGCAATGGAGCCGGGGCGGGCACCGATCACCAGGCTCTTGCCGCTGAAGGCTTCGCTGGCGATCAGTTGTGCAAAGGTCGTGTCGGCAGAGACAGCAGGAACCGGGGCCCGGGCCGACAGTGGCGCCAGCGTGTCCCAATGCCGGGTGGCGGCGGCGGTCAGTTTTTCGGCCTGTAGCAGGTGGGCCTTGCGCGTCTCATGAAGATCCATCACCGCGGCGCCGACAATCGTGTCGGGGTGGCTCCTAAAGTCCTTGCTGCGAGCGATGACCTCCTTGCGCGTTTCTGGATTCATGGCGCTTTCAAGGCGATCGCGGTATTGCGGCGGTATGCCGAATTCCTTGTGCAGCCCAGGCGTGTCCGAAACGGCTTCATACTTCGGCGCGCCGCCAGCCACACCGCTGCGCACCATGACCCCGTCGGCATTGGGCGATACCAGCATGCCGGTCGAGCGCAGTGTGCCGGTGTCAGGGTCGAGGCGATGCAACAGAAAGCGGCCGAGTGAGTCCGGATCTGTCGCAGCCCAAAAGGTCTGTCCACGGAAGACCACCGGTTGTATGTCCGTCGGCAGCGTGGAAACCGCTTCCAGCGGTTCGATCAGCTTCAATGCCTCTTCGGGGGTGGCTGCGGCGGCCCGCAGGCGTGGCAAGCGCACCACCTGTTTGAGCGAACGCAGCGCCGGGCGCAGGTCGGTCAGCAGCGCGCCGGCAGTGTTGAACAGGTAACCAAGCAAATGCTGCAGCGCCATGGCGTTGTCACCCTGTCGGTAGGCGTGCAGGGCGAGCATGGCGTCTTTGAAGGCCAGCAACACGCCGGTGGTCAGGCTCAGCAGCGGAAAGGGCGCGGTGGCAATCGCCGTGACCCATTCGACGCAGGTCCAGATCAGCCCGCCGATCATCTGCGCACGACTGGTGGTGGTAGCGTGAACATCGTCGATCTTGCGCTGCAATTTCATGTCGTAAAGGGCGTAGCGCATGTCACTGACCGGCGCGACCGAGCGGGTCGAGTCGTAACGCGCAGGGCTGGGAGTGGTTCTGTTCAGCGTGTCAGGCAAGCCTTTGCGAGCGCTGTCGAGGAACGTGCGAACCCGGCTTTGCGCTTGCACCCCAACCCGTCCTGCGAGGTATCCGCCGAATCCAGGCTGCTCTTTGAGCAGGTAATTGAACAGCCTGGCTTCACGGAAACTGACCCCGTCCGGTGCTTGCGGGGTGTAGAGCAGAACCGGGTTCTTGTCGTGGCTGAACAGCCAGGTGTCGATGACCCATTCGCCGTCGATCATCAGGCGATGCAGGGCGTAGCGAGTGCGTGTCGCTGGCGTCGTATCGCCCAGGCTGTCGATACTCTGTTCGAGCCATTGCAGGTCCGCACTGGCGATGTGTCCTTGCAGCTGGCATTCAAGAGCGGCGCGCTTCATCTGGCGCAGGGTAATCGCCAGCGTGGTGTTGCGTCGCAATCCGTAGCCCACGCTTGCAGCGCTTTGCAGCTCGGCCTTGACCTTGTCGGTATAACGTTGGCCGATCCAAACGCCGGTGACCGAGCGCGCGACGTTTTGCGGGGTCAGTGCACTCACATCAATCCCCGGCGGGCCGGTGAAACGCGCCGACTGCGAAATTTTCGGATCGATCAGGCCGAAATCATCTGGATAGCCGTCACGAAACAACCGTGTGTAGGTCAGCGGCGCCGGTGTCTGTGACGGCACGACCGAGGTCTGAGCGTGTACCCGCACGCTATCCGGATCGACGTCGTTGGCGGGACGATTCAGCAGACGGTTGAGGCTGATTTTCGCCTGTTCGTGGACATAGGCGTCAAAGCCTTGAAAACCGCTGCCCGAAGAAGGGTGCTTATCGAATGCACGAAGGACACACTCGGCCTCTTCGGTCAGCGTGGTGAGCTTTTTGCGGTTGCTGGCCGAGGTCGAGCGGTACCACAGCGGGGTGCCAAAGTCATAGTCGTCAACCCGCGTAGCCAGCAAGTGCCGGGTCATAGCCCTGAGGCAATCGCGGTGAGTGCCGATATTGATGAATTTGACTTCCTTGTGTTCCATCGCCTCAGGCTTGAAGCCCAGCGCCGCGAGAATTTTCTGCATGTTCTGGCGAAAACGCAGCGGCGTGCGGTTGACCAGATAGGCTTTCATGCTGTCGGCGGCGTCATTGTGAGCGGCCCACCCGAGCAGATGGGTCTGACACTCCAGCTCGCTGGCAAACGCCTGAAACTGCTGCTCCCGCGGGGCTTGCGGAGTACACAGCAGTACGCGCTTGAGGGCGCCGGAGGCATCGCTCTGGCGCAGGACCCAGAGGTCCTGGAGTTGCGCACCGTGCAGCGACAAAAGCGCGGCTTGCAGGTGTGACGCATTGCCGGCGCGCAAGTCCTGAATCAATTGCCAGTCACTTGCGAGCAAATGGCCTTGCAGCCACGCCGTGTAGGCCAGCGCGACAATGCGCTGATCGAACATATGCTCGATGGCCTGGCTGACGGCGGGCAACGCGTGCAGTTGTTTTTGCACGTTGGAAAAATCGATTCGCGGTTGCAGGGTCAGCGCTTGCTCGATCAGCCACGCCGGCGTCACGTCTGCGTACTCCTCAGGCAGCGGCGCGTTGTTGTAGGTGAGTGTGGTCTTGAGCAGAAAGTCCGAACCCGCCGACTCATCCCCCGTATGCGGGCCGAGCAGGGCCAGATCGGTCAGGCTGCGTTGGTGCTCATACACGCCGTACCCGGCGAGATGGCGACGGGTATTGATCTGTAAGTGGTCGGGATCAAGGTCGTCGATCTCCAGGTCATCGCTGAGCAGCTCCAGCCATTGGTAGCGTGCCAGCGTCGGTGGACTGGTCGCCGCCCCCATCAGTTGCAACAGATCGTGACGCGCCTGGCTGTAGTTGTGCAGATGCTGCGCCAGTTCGGTTCGGTGGGGTTCGCTGGCGCTGCGATACCAATTCGGTGCGCTGTAATAAAGGTGGCGTTCAAACAAGGTTTGCGCGCGTAGTTCGAGGCGCGGCGTGAGGTCCGGCAGTACGTCGGCGATGGCCCGGTCGAGCGCTGCGCACAGCCGGGCGGCGTCATGTTGCGGGTTGTCGATCAGGCTCAAGGCGCGTTCGACATCCTGCGTGCGTTTATCGATCAACGCATCATAGGTATGTTCGAACAGTGGCTCACTGTCGATCAACGACAGCTGCAGCGGCCAGATTCCGGCGACGCCCACTCCATGGAAACGCGAGGGCAGCATGTGCATGAATTCGTCTTCGGCACCGGCATGCTTCACACACTTGAGCAGGTGAGCATCAAGGTCGGCCAGAGAGTCGAAGAACTCAATACCTCTGGCCGGGGTGAACAACACCGCATACCCGACGCTCTGGTCGGACAGCAAGTCGCTGACCCTGGGGTGATCCTTTTCGGTGATGACAAAGGCTCCGGCCAGTTCGACGGTGTTTTCCTGATAGCTGAACTGTAAGGCGTACATGGCCGGACGCAGCATCGGCGCCAGCGCGGTTTTTTCCAGGAGCGCGCCGACTTGCGGGTGCAGCAGCCGATCCTTGACGGCCTGGCGGGCCTCCTGTTCCAGAGCGGTAAACCCGGCCTCGTAGATCAGGTAGGTTTTCGCCGGCTTGCCCTCGATGCGCTCGTTCAGGTCCAGGTTGATCAGTTGCGTGTTGAGGCGGATTTTCAGTGTCGCGAGCAGCTTCTTGCCTTCTTCGCTGTGCAGGTCGCTGTTGGCCAGTTTCTGGTACAGCGGACGGCTACGTTGCAGGTAGCGTTCGCGGTAGTCCTTGAGCTGCTCGTCGAGGCGCTTGAGGTAGCGCTGTTCGGCGGTCGGCGGTTGTTCTTCGAGCAGTGGGGTGTCGATCCTGAACAGGTTTTGTCCGATCTGGTTGAGGTCGCTTTTGGTTTCTGCCGGTGAGGGTGGGCTGTTGGGTGTGCTCATGGACACGGTCTCCAGGCTGGTGGGAAGAGCCTTCAGCATGGCGAGGGGGGTGGCGGCTTTGGTGGTAGATATGTATTGCGGGGGATCGCTGGTTTTCGCGTAGTGCCCTTCACTGGGGTGGGAGCGAGCCTGCTCGCGAAGGCGGCCTGACAGTTGGCCTGGCCTGGCTCTGGCCTGGCCTGGCCTGGCTCTGGCGGGTTGGGGGAATATCCGTTTTTTTCGGTGCTGCGGCTGGCGGTTCCGCCCTTACGGCGGGTGACTTTGGGGGCCCAAAGTAACCAAAGGCCTTTTGCCCTGACGTGCGGCCCCTCGCTGTGGCTCGGGGTGCCTTCGCTGCGGGATCGATCCGGGCGCAGCGTTTCCGGTTTGCTTCGCTGCACCTCCTCTCGCTGTGTACGACTTCGTCGTACGGTCGCTGCGCTCCCACGCCCGGATCAATCCCTGCGCTCAGCCTTCCGACGGGCGCCGTGCATCAAGATCAAGAGCGTTACTCGAGCTAACGCTCATCGTGTGTAGGAGCTCGAGTGCAACGAGGCTGCGAGCTTTTGCTTTTCTATGGGAGCTGGCTTGCCAGCGAAGGGGCCTGACAGCCGGCCATTTTCTGCCTGATGTATTCAAACTCTGTGGGAGCGAGCCTGCTCGCGAAGGCGGCCTGACAGCCGGCCTGGTTCTGGCGGATGGGGGGATATCCGTTTTTTGGGTGATGGCGGCTTAGGGTTCCGCCCTGACGGCGGGTCACTTTGGGGGCCCAAAGTAACCAAAGGCCTTTTGCCCTGACGTACGGCCCCTCGCCGTGGCTCGTGGTGCCTTCGCTGCGGGATCGATCCGGGCGCAGCGTTTCCGGTTTGCTTCGCTGCACCTCCTTCCGCTGTGTACGACTTCGTCGTACGGTCGCTGCGCTCCCACCCCCGGATCAATCCCTCCGCTCAGCCTTCCGACGGGCGCCGTGCATCAAGATCAAGAGCCTTACTCGAGCTAACGCTCATCGTGTTGAGTGGTCAGAAGCCAGAGCGGCTTGCTTTTGCTTTTCTGTGGGAGCTGGCTTGCCAGCGAAGGCGGCCTGCCAGCCGACCCATATCCTCCTGACCCACCACAATCCCACTGTAGGAGTGAGCCTGCTCGCGATGACGGCCAACCAGCCACCTCATATCCATCAGATTCACCCAATCCCAACTGTGGGAGCTGGCTTGCCAGCGAAGGGGTCTGGCAGCCGGCCATTCTCTGCCTGAGGTATGCAAAACCTGTGGGAGCGAGCCGGCTGGCGAAGGCGGCCTGACAGTTGCCATTATCTAGCTGGGTGCACTCAGTTCAACTGTGGAAGCTGGTCTGTTGGCGATGGCACCGTTCAAATCAACCGGCCGCTTTTGTTTTGCCTCAAATCGTGGGCCTCGGCAAATTACCGTGGCCATGCACTCGGCCGTTGCGTTGGTCGGTGTGCAGCGCAGTACGGCGTTGAATTATTCAGCAGATCGTCATGCACGAGGAACTCGCCGTAAACCGAGCGCAATCGGGTTGATCCAAGCACCTGACACAAGTAAATACCGGCATCAGCCGGTATTTACATCATGCAAGCGAACTTAATTGCGTTGATTTCCTTGGCTAGCCAAGTATTCCTCGAAACTTAAACCCTGGTCCCTATTCGAGTTGAAGTGGTCCCAAACAAACTCTCTGAGCTCTTTGGAACATCCTTGAGTATTTTGGGTGAACTCGAGAAGCGAAACCTTGCCGTCACCGTTGGCATCAAGCTCCTCGTATTTCCGTTTAAGATAAACTAGATATTGCTCGTCACTCATCTTCTCTGGCATGTCGCAGACCTCCTTCATTGAATGCAGGAATATCCAGGCAACAGCATAAAAAACGGCCTGATTCTTTCAACCTAATAGCCCCATAAAACCCGGTCAACTGTCAGACCTGACAGTTGACAGATGCAAACGTTAAGAGGTGACCCCCATCTCCTGTAGGAGCTGTCGAGTGCAACGAGGCTGCGAGCTTTTGATCCTGCTGGCCAGGCCGGACAATCCGAAATCAACAGATCGCAGTCTCCGACAGCTTCGCCTCTGACGTAGCGACTCAGACCTTGGCGCTGACCTTGCTGCGATCAACCAGACTTCCAATCATCCCGCTCAAACCCGCCGCCTTCTCGCCCACCAGCAAATGCCACACCCCACCGTCCAGCGGGCTGACACCCTGACAGCCCAGCGCCTTCAACTGCGCCTCGGACAGCGCCTTGCCATCGGCCAGTTGCAAGCGGATCCGTGTCATTGCAATGCAATCAAGTTGCAGCACGTTGTCGCCACCGCCCAACGCGTCGAGCCATTGCTGTGCTTCGGCGCTGGTGACTGCAATTGCCTTCGGCTCATCGGCCACCGCCACGGGTTCACGCACCAACGCACGGCCGAGCGCTGGCATGGCCAGGCGTATTTCGTCGGCGATGCTGTCGGCCAGCGGCCCGACCACCACTTGCAGGCTGCCACCTTTGCCCGGACGCACCACGGCCATCGCGCCCAACGCTTTGAGGTCGGCATCCGACGCCTTGTTGCGATCCACCATTTCCAGCCGCAACCGCGTGGTGCAGGCGCCCACGGTCAGCAGGTTCTCGGCGCCGCCCAGGGCCTTGATGTACGCGCTGGCACGTTCGTTTTCAGAAAGCACGGCCTTCTCGGCTGTCGCGACATCCTCACGCCCCGGCGTCTTCAGATTGAAGCGGCGAATACAGAAGTCAAAAACGCAGTAATAGATCACGGCGTAGGCGATGCCCACCGGGACCACCAGCCAACCGTTGGTGGACTTGCCCCAGCCCAGAATCATGTCGATGAAGCCGCCGGAGAAGGTGAAGCCCAGGTGAATGTTCAGGCCGTTGGTGATCGCCATCGACAGACCGGTCAGCAGCGCATGCAGCAGATACAGCAGCGGCGCGAGGAACATGAAGGCGAATTCGATCGGTTCGGTCACGCCGGTGAGAAACGAGGTCAATGCCATCGACAGGAATATCCCGCCCATGACTTTGCGGCGCTCCGGCAGGGCGTTGCGGTACATCGCCAGGCAAGCGGCAGGCAGGCCGAAGATCATCATCGGGAACATGCCGGTCATGAACTGGCCGCCCTTCGGGTCGCCGGCGAAGTAACGCGAAAGGTCGCCGGTCACCAGCGCGCCGGTGGTCGGGTCGGTGAAGTTGCCGAAGACGAACCACGCCATGTTGTTGAGGATGTGGTGCAGGCCGGTAACGATCAGCAGTCGGTTGAACACACCGAAGACGAAGGCGCCGATGCTGCCGCTTTCCATCATCAGCGTGCCGAAGGCATTGATACCGTGCTGGATCGGTGGCCAGATGTAGCCGAACACCACGCCCAGGCCGACCGCTGCAAACCCGGTGACGATTGGCACGAAACGCCGTCCGCCGAAAAACGCCAGGTACTCCGGTAGCTTGATGTCTTTGAAGCGGTTGTACAGCGCGCCGGCCATCAGCCCGCTGACGATGCCGGCAAGCATGCCCATGTTGATGGTCGAGTCGAGCACTTTGAGGGTGGAGATCATCACCAGATAACCGATCACCCCGGCCAGGCCAGCCGTGCCGTTGTTGTCCTTGGCGAACCCGACGGCGATACCGATGGCAAAGATCATCGCCAGGTTGGCGAAGATCACCTGGCCGGCGTCGTGGATGATCGCGATGTTCAGCAGGTCGGTGTCGCCCAGGCGCAGCAGCAGACCGGCAATCGGCAGGATCGCGATCGGCAGCATCAGCGCGCGACCCAGGCGTTGCAGGCCTTCGATGAAGAGTTGGTACATGGTGGTTCTCCTGCTCTTTGGACAGAGCTTGTTGTTAGGGCAACGGCCAATGCTGATGGCAGGCGTGACGCACAGCGGCGGCGCTGGAGAGCTTGAGCAGGTCGCGGCTCAGGCGCTGACATTCGGCTTCGTGCAGTTGACGCACGCGGTCCTTGATTTCACCGATCTGCACCGGGCTCACCGACAGTTCGCTGACGCCCAGACCGATCAGCACCGGCGTTGCCAACGGATCAGAGGCGAGGGCGCCACACACACCGACCCAGCGCTTATGCACCGCCGCGCCCTCACAGGTCATGGCGATCAGGCGCAACAGCGCCGGGTGCAAGGCATCGACGCGGGCGGCCAGACCGGCGTGATCGCGGTCCATGGCCAGGGCGTACTGCGACAGGTCGTTGGTGCCGATCGAGAGAAAGTCAGCGTGTTCGGCCAGTTGTTCGGCTTGCAGCGCGGCGGCGGGGACTTCGATCATCACGCCGATCTCGGGGCGTTGCGTGATGCCCATTTCCAGGCACAACTGATCGACGCGCTGGCGAATGTGCAGCAGTTCGTCGACTTCAGTGACCATCGGCAACAGGATCCGGCAACGCGCCAACGGCCTGACTTGCAGCAGCGCGCGCAACTGCTGGTCGAGGATTTCCGGGCGGGCCTGGGCCAGACGAATGCCGCGCAGACCGAGCACCGGGTTGGCCTCGGCGGGCAGCGGCAGGTAGTCGAGTTGTTTGTCGCCGCCGACGTCGATGGTGCGGATGATTACCGAGTGCTCGCCCATCGCGTCCAATACGGCTTGATAGGCCGCACGCTGTTCTTCGACATCTGGCGCAGTCTGGCGATCAACGAACAGAAATTCGGTGCGCAGCAGCCCGACGCCATCGGCGCCGTTGGCAAAGGCATCTGCCGCTTCGCTGCTTGAGGCGACATTGGCGACTACTTCGATGTGCACGCCATTGCGAGTTTCGGCGGGCAGATGGGCTTTGGCTTGTTGGCTTTCGCGGCGCCGCTGGCGCTCGGTTTGCGCTTGCTGCACTTCGGCCAGGCGTTCGGCGTTCGGCGCCAGTTCGAGACGACCACGGTCAGCGTCGAGCACCACTGCCTGGCCTTGCGGCTGATCAAGCAACTCTGCACCCAAGGCAACCAGACACGGCAGACCTTTGCCACGCGCCAGAATCGCTACGTGCGAGGTCGCGCCGCCCTCGGCCATGCACAATCCGGCGACACCTTGGGCGCTGAGTTGCAGCAGATCCGATGGCGTCAGTTCGAGGGCGGCGACGATGGCGCCGGCCGGTACTTCGTATTGCCAGGCCTCGCCGAGCAGGGCGCGGAGCACGCGTTGCTTGAGATCACGCAAGTCGTTGGCGCGCTCGGCCAACAGCGCGCTGCCGGTGCCTTGGAGCATGTCGCACTGGGCGTCGATCGACTGACTCCAGGCGTGGGTCGCCGCCGTGCCTTGCGCGATGAACTGCTGCGCGGCGTCGAGCAGGGCCGGGTCTTCAAGCAGCGCCATGTGCGCGGCGAAGATGGCTTCTTCGTCGGCGTTCTTGTGCTTTTTCGCCTGGGCAAGGGTGGCGGCGATTTCGCTGCGCACCGCGTTCAATGCCGCTTCGAAAATCTGTTGCTGTTGCGCTGGATCGTGATTGCCCGCATCTGTCGGCAAGGTCATTGCGTTCAAACGAAACAACGGCCCGGCGACCAGCCCCGGCGCCGCGCAGACGCCGTGCAACACGCCAGCCTCGACCGGGCGTTTCAGCGGCGCAGTACTGACCGGTGCTTGCGCGTGATGATCGTCCGGCAACGCCGTCGCCAATGCGCTGAGCAAAGCTTGCAGCGCGGCATCGGCCTCCGGCCCCTGACAACTGACCTGCACTTCATCCTGCTCGCCAATGGCCAGCCCCATCAAACCGATCAGGCTGTTGCACGGCGCCGATTTGCCGTTGAAGTGCAGCTCTGACTGGCTATTGAAGCCCTGCGCGGTTTGCCGGATCAGCGCAGCAGGCCGCGCATGCAGACCGCCACGATGAGCCACCCGTACCTGGCCGCTAGCCTCAGGCCCACCGGCTGCTTCAGTGTTCGCCGCCACCGTGTTGCGCGCGATGACGTGCAGCAACGGTTCGCCGACCTTCACCGCTTTGAGCGTAATCGGCCGCACCTGAAAATCCGCGCTGTTGGTAAGAATCAACAGGCTGACCAGGCTTTTGCAATGCTGGCCAACCTTGTCGAGGTCATAGCGCAACAACGGCTGACCGAGGCTGACGCGATCGCTCTCCTTGACCAGCATGGCGAAACCTTCGCCGTTCAGTTCAACGGTGTCGAGGCCCAGGTGCAGGAGGATTTCCGCGCCATTGTCGGCACGCACGGTTACCGCGTGGCTGCTGCGCGCGACGTGAATGACCACGCCGGCGCAGGGCGAATACAGCGTGTCGTTGAGCGGGTCGATGGCGATGCCGTCGCCCATAGCGCCACTGGCGAACACCGCGTCCGGGACGTTGGCGAGCGTCAGCACGGGGCCGCTGAGCGGGGCGCTGAGGGTCAGCTCTTTATTGTTATCGGGCATGGCTGGATCTCATCAGGTGTGCAGTCAGTCGGACTTAATGCGTGCGGGTCACTTTGCTCAAATGGCGCGGTTGATCCGGGTCCATGCCACGGGCCACGGCCAGGCCGGCGGCCATCACGTAAAAACTCTGGATCGCCAGGATCGGGTCGAGGGCCGGGTGTTCGGCGCGGGACAAGGTCAAGTCGCGTTCGCTGACGTCGTCCGGCGCAGCCAGCAATACCCGGGCGCCGCGTTGACGCATCTCTGCGGCCAGACTCAACAGGCCGGCCTGCTCGGCACCGCGTGGCGCGAACACCAGCAGCGGATAGTGTTCGTCGATCAGCGCCATCGGGCCGTGACGGACCTCGGCGCTGCTGAAGGCTTCGGCCTGGATGGCCGAGGTTTCCTTGAATTTCAATGCCGCTTCCTGAGCGATGGCAAAACCGGCGCCACGGCCGATGACCATCAAACGCTCGCAGTCGCGCAGGGCTTCGATGGCCACGCTCCAGTCCTGTTTGGCCGCTTCACGCAGGCCTTCGGGCAGCGCATCGTGGGCTTGCAGCAACTCGCGGTCTTCTTTCCAGTGCGCGATCAAACGGGCGCTGGCGCTGAGGGTGGCGATAAAACTCTTGGTCGCGGCGACACTGCTTTCAGTCCCGGCGAGCAACGGCAGGCTGAATTCGCAAGCGGCTTCCAGTGGCGAGTCGGCGGCGTTGACCATCGACACACTGAGGGCGCCACGCTTGCGCAACAGACGCAGGCTGTTGACCAGGTCGGGGCTCTGTCCCGACTGCGAGAAAGCGAAGGCGACCTGACCGCTGACCTTCAACGGCGCTTGCTGCATGGTCACCACCGACATCGGTAACGAGGCCACCGGCACTCCCACGTGCTGCATGGTCAGGTAAGCGAAGTAGCTGGCGGCGTGGTCGGAACTGCCCCGGGCGACGGTCATCGCCACTTGCGGCGGCTGGCGGCGCAGGCGCCCGGCGATCTCGATCATCGGCGCGTCGAGCTGTTGCAACTGGGCTTGCACGGCCTCGAACGAGGACAGCGCCTCCTCAAGCATTTTTGAAGTCAATGTCTTCTCCTTCGACCATCACGGCGGTCAGTGTCAGTGTGCGATCGAGCCGCACGCAGTCGGCCCAGGCGCCCGGTGCAAGGCGCCCGCGTTCGTTGAGGCCGAGGTAGTCGGCGGGAAATTGCGACAGGCGCTGCGAGGCTTCGTTGATCGGCAGACCGATCTTCACCAGATTGCGCAGGGCCTGATCCATGGTCAGGGTGCTGCCGGCCAGCGTGCCGTCGGGCAGGCGCACGCCGCCCAGACATTTGGTCACGGTGTGGCTGCCGAGCTTGTATTCGCCATCGGGCATGCCGGCGGCAGCGGTCGAATCGGTGACGCAATACAGGCATGGAATCGAACGCAGGGCCACGCGAATGGCGCCCGGATGCACGTGCAGCAGATCGGGAATCAGTTCGGCGAAAGTAGCGTGGGCCAGCGCCGCGCCGACGATGCCCGGCTCACGGTGATGCAGTGGGCTCATGGCGTTGTACAGGTGAGTGAAACTGGTCGCGCCGGCTGCCAGCGCGGCGACGCCTTCCTCGTAACTGCCGAGGGTGTGGCCGATCTGCATACGGATGCCGCGACTGCTCAGTTCACGGATCAACGCATCGTGGCCGGCAATTTCCGGGGCGATGGTAATTACCCGGATCGGCGCCAGCGCCAGATACGCTTCGACTTCGGCCATCAATGCGGTGTGGGCGAAATTCGGTTGCGCGCCGAGTTTTCCAGGATTGATGTAGGGGCCTTCGAGGTGTACGCCGAGGACTCGCGCGGTGCCTTTTGGGCGTCGTTTGCAGAATTCTCCTACCTCTTTCAGGACGCTGGAAATCTCGGCACTCGGCGCGGTCATGGTGGTGGCCAGCAGCGACGTGGTGCCGAAACGCACATGGGTTCGGGTGATGGTCTCGAAGGCGCTGGCGCCTTCCATGATGTCTTTGCCGCCACCGCCGTGAACGTGCAGGTCGATGAAGCCCGGCAGCAGATAGGGCAGATCGTTATCGGCCGGATCGCACGGCACGCCTTCGATCGATACGACTCTGCCGTGTTCGTGGATCAGCCGGCCGCGAACCCAGCCGCTGGCGGTGAGGATGTTGTCTTCGGACATTTTCGTTCTCGCTTGTGGCCGCGCCTAACGTCGCAGCTCTGCAACAAAGTCGTAGTAATCGTTGCGGCAGTAGGTGTCGGTGACTTCGATAGGGGTGTTGTCTTCCAGATAACCGACCCGGGTCATCAGCAACATGGCGGTGCCTGGGGCGATGCCGACCAGCGCGGCGAACTCGTCCGAGGCGTTGATCGCCTGGATATGCTGCAAGGCGCGCACGATCGGTTTGCCGATGCCGTCGAGGTATTCGTACAGCGAATCGCCCACCGCTTGCGGCTTGGGCATGATCGAGGCGGGCAACGTGCTCATTTCGATGGCCATCACCGTGTCGTCGGCTTTGCGCAGGCGCTTCATGCGCGCGACCTTGTCGTTCGGCGACAGGCCGAGGCGGATCAGCTCTTCATGGGTTGGCAGGGTGATTTCCCGCTCCAGCCAGTGCGAACTCGGCACGAAACCTTTCAGGCGGAGCATTTCGCTGAAGCCGGACAGGCGCGACAGCGGTTGTTCCAGGCGGGGCGTGATGAAAGTGCCGGAACCTTGCAGGCGGCGGATCAGACCTTGATCGAGCAAGACTTCCAGGGCTTTGCGCGCGGTGACCCGGGAAATGCCGAGCTGGTCGCTGAGGTTGCGCTCGGACGGCATCGCCTGTTCGGCTTTCCATTGCCCGGCATGGATCGCGGCTTCCAGATTGCGCGCCAGTTGCAGGTACAACGGCGTCGGCTGGGAATCGTCGGGGCGCAAGGCGTGGAGGTCGTTCATGGCGGTCATTTCCGGCGCGGGTATAGGATTGTTGTGGCGCGCTTGTGGGGCGGAAATTAATACCACTTCAATACCATGTCAACGCGATGAAAGGGTGCCTGACCCAATGGAATGGTGGTTTTCAGGGGGGCGTATTTTTAAGTGGTATTAGTGGTGGCCTGTACAAAGCAAAAGATCGCAGCCTGCGGCAGCTCCTACAGTTGAGAGTGGTATCACCTCTGTAGGAGCCGCCGCAGGCTGCGATCTTTTGATTTATTTTTTGCAGGTGACCAGTGGTCAGCGATTAAGGGCGAATTTCGACCATCGTGCCATCCGGCACCAGGCTCCATACTTCGCGCATGTCGACGTTACGCATCGCGACGCAGCCGTCGGTCCAGTCCAGCGTGTGGAACAGCTCTTCAGGGGTTTCTTCCGAATCCGGCGTGCCATGGATCATGATCATCCCGCCGGGCTCGACGCCTTCACGCCGGGCGCGGGCCGAGTCGCTGATGTTCGGATAGGAAATGTGCATCGACAGATTGAATTTGTCGCTGGTCTTGCGCCAGTCGATCCAATAGAAGCCTTCCGGGGTGCGTTTATCGCCTTCGATCAGTTTCGGACCTTTTTTCGCGCCCTTGCCCAAGGAGATGCGATAGGTCTTGAGCGGCTTGCCGTCGACGATCAATTGCAACTGATGCGCCGATTTGAGCACCAGGACCTTTTCGATGAGAGGGGTATTCGACGGCGTCACGGTGGTCACGAATGACGCTTGCGAGACTGCAACGAACGACAGGCAAAACAGGGCAAGCAACCAACGCATTGAAACGATTCCCCAGCTATGAAGCAGATACATGATTGATAGACGCGGATGTAGTGCAAACGCGCTGTGGTTATCGGCCGCCCCTTGAAAAGATCAGGTGATCGCCGGCTGGACCAGTGGCGGAATGGATTCCGAGCGCACCGGATAAACCTCGTTGCGCCGATCCGCGAAGAAGCATTCCAGCGTACGCCCCACCGTGCGGAACGCCAGCTCGTCCCAGGGAATGTCGGCTTCGTCGAACAGTTGCACTTCGAGGCTCTCGGGGCCAGCGGCAAAATCCACATCGACCAGCTCGGCACGAAAGAACACATGCACCTGGCTGATGTGCGGCACGTCGATCAGCGTGTAGATACTCAGGTGGCGAACCCGGGCGCAGGCTTCTTCAGCGGTTTCGCGGATGGCGGCCTGTTCGATGGTCTCGCCGTTTTCCATGAAACCGGCCGGCAACGTCCAGTACCCCAAACGTGGCTCGATGGCGCGACGACAGAGCAGCACTTTGCTGCCCCAGGTCGGCACGCACCCGGCGACGATGTTGGGGTTCTGGTAGTGAATGGTCTGACAGCTGTCGCAGACAAATCGCAGCCGCGAATCGCCTTCGGGAATGCGCTGCGTCACCGGGTTACCGCATTGGCTGCAAAATTTCATGCTCAGGTTCCTGAATGCTGCGCCTATCTTGGCGTGCAGCGGTGCCGGTCGGCAAGTTGTCGTTTCGCGACACGACGGGTTTCGGGGGCTTGGGCACTCGCATCGATTGGTGCATGATGCAGGGTAAGGCCCCGATCGAGAACACTCATGCTGGACGAGCTACTGCATAGGGTAAGCAACCACACACCGCGCACGCTGGAGACCGACACGCGTTTCCCCGAAGCCGCCGTTCTGGTGCCGATCACCCGCAGTGACGAGCCGGAACTGGTCCTGACGCTGCGTGCCAGCGGGCTTTCGACCCATGGCGGCGAAGTCGCCTTTCCCGGTGGCCGCCGCGACCCTGAAGACCCGGATCTGATCTTTACCGCCCTGCGCGAGGCCGAAGAAGAGATCGGCCTGCCGCCGGGACTGGTCGAAGTCATCGGCCCGCTCAGCCCGTTGATTTCCCTGCATGGCATCAAGGTCACGCCGTACGTCGGGGTGATTCCCGATTTCGTCGAATACCAGCCCAACGATGCCGAAATTGCCGCAGTCTTCAGCGTGCCGCTGGAATTCTTCCGCAAGGACCCCCGCGAACACACCCATCGCATCGACTACCAGGGCAGAAGCTGGTACGTGCCCAGTTATCGCTACGGCGAATACAAGATCTGGGGGCTGACGGCAATCATGATCGTCGAGCTGATCAACCTGCTTTATGACGCTGATATCAGCTTGCACCAGCCGCCGAAAAGCTTTCTCAATACCTGAGCCGCCGTTCGAGTGGCCGAACACCGTAAGCCCTGAGGAAAACAACATGAAATACCGCCTGGGCGACGCCCGCGTCGAGACTCACCCGCAGAGCTGGGTCGCCCCCAATGCCGTGCTGGTCGGCAAGGTCAGACTGGAAGAAGGCGCCAACGTCTGGTTCAACGCCGTGCTGCGCGGCGACAACGAACTGATCCTGATTGGCAAAAACAGCAACGTTCAAGACGGCACGGTGATGCACACCGACATGGGCTATCCGTTGACCATCGGCACTGGCGTGACCATCGGCCACAACGCAATGCTGCACGGCTGCACGGTTGGCGATTACAGCCTGATCGGTATCAACGCGGTGATTCTCAACGGCGCGAAGATCGGCAGGAACTGCATCATCGGCGCCAATTCGCTGATCGGCGAAGGCAAGGAAATTCCCGACGGTTCGCTGGTGATGGGCTCGCCTGGAAAAGTCGTGCGGGAGCTGACCGAGGCGCAAAAGAAGATGCTCGAAGCCAGCGCCGCGCACTATGTGCATAACTCGCAGCGTTATGCCCGCGATCTGGTTGAGCAGGAAGAATGACTGCCGTCGAACGTCCCGTCGCCTCGCCCTGTGTGAATATTTGCGCGCTGGACGACGATGATGTTTGCACCGGGTGCCAGCGCACGGTCGCAGAGATCACCCGTTGGGGCCGCATGAGCAATGAGGAGCGCCGCGTGGTGCTGGGGTTGTGCCATGAGCGGGCGAAGGCGAGTGGGTTGGTGTGGATGATCCCCGGAAAATCCGGCGCCTAGACCACCGCTTTCGCGAGCAAGCCCGCTCCCACATTTGGAATGAGATCTCATGTGGAAGCGGGCTTGCCCGCGAAGAGGCCAGTACATTCACTACATCTTATTGGCTCACAACACAGCCTGAAGTAACCTGTGCGCCACATTCACAGGCCGCCTCCATGATCTTTCTCATCGCCTACATCAGCAGCGTCGTGCTGATCAACTTCGCTTTTTCCACCGCGCCGCACCTGGACATCATCTGGTCGGCGTGGGGCGGGTTGGTGTTTGTGTTGCGCGACATGGTGCAAACCCGTTTCGGTCATGGTGCGATTGTGGCGATGCTGGCGGCGCTGGTGCTGTCCTACGTGACGTCCGACCCTTCCATTGCCTTGGCCAGTGCCACCGCGTTCGCCGTTTCCGAGTGCATTGACTGGCTGGTGTTCAGCATCACCAAGCGCCCGCTGCGTGACCGCTTGTGGATCAGTTCGGCGTTGAGCATTCCGCTGGATACGTTCATTTTCTTCGGCATGATCGACCTGCTGACCCCGCCGGTGATCATCACCGCACTGGCGTCGAAGTTTGCCGGCGTCACCGCCGTCTGGCTGATCATGGCCTGGCGCGAGCGCAAACAGGCTGTCGCCAGCTGAAGCCAAACCCTCGGGTTCATGTAAAATGCCGCGCTTTCTCCCCATGGAAAGCGCACTTGCGTGGCTTTCCTCGATGATCCGCTTCTTTGAGGACCTGAGATGACCCGTATCGGAACTCCATTGTCGCCAACCGCGACCCGCGTATTGCTGTGTGGCTGTGGTGAGTTGGGCAAGGAAGTGGTAATCGAATTGCAGCGCCTCGGCGTTGAAGTGATTGCCGTCGATCGCTATGCCAATGCGCCGGCCATGCAAGTCGCCCACCGCAGCCACGTGATCAACATGCTCGACGGCGCCGCCCTGCGTGCGGTGATCGAGGCCGAGAAGCCGCACTTCATCGTGCCGGAAATCGAAGCCATCGCCACCGCCACCCTGGTTGAGCTGGAGGCCGAAGGCTTTACCGTGATCCCGACGGCCCGCGCTGCACAGCTGACCATGAACCGCGAAGGCATCCGTCGTCTGGCCGCTGAAGAGCTGGACCTGCCGACTTCGCCGTACCACTTTGCCGACACCTTCGAGGATTACAGCAAAGCCGTGCAGGACCTGGGCTTCCCTTGTGTCGTCAAGCCGGTGATGAGCTCCTCGGGCAAAGGCCAGAGCCTGCTGCGCAGCGCCGATGATGTGCAGAAAGCCTGGGATTACGCGCAAGAGGGCGGTCGTGCCGGCAAAGGTCGGGTGATCATCGAAGGCTTCATCGATTTCGATTACGAAATTACCCTGCTGACCGTGCGCCACATCGGCGGCACCACCTTCTGTGCTCCGGTCGGTCACCGTCAGGAGAAGGGCGATTACCAGGAATCCTGGCAGCCGCAGGCCATGAGTCCAATTGCCCTGGCTGAATCCGAGCGCGTCGCCAAAGCGGTGACGGAGGCGCTGGGTGGTCGTGGTCTGTTTGGCGTCGAGTTGTTCATCAAGGGCGATCAGGTGTGGTTCAGCGAAGTGTCGCCGCGTCCGCATGACACCGGCCTGGTCACGCTGATTTCTCAGGATCTGTCGCAGTTCGCCCTGCACGCCCGAGCCATTCTGGGCTTGCCGGTGCCGCTGATTCGTCAGTTCGGGCCTTCGGCGTCGGCGGTGATTCTGGTGGAAGGGCAGTCGACCCAGACCGCGTTCGCCAACCTGGGCGCCGCGTTGAGCGAACCGGATACCGCGCTGCGCCTGTTCGGCAAGCCAGAAGTGAACGGCCAGCGCCGCATGGGCGTGGCGCTGGCGCGCGATGAATCGATCGAGGCCGCGCGTGCCAAGGCGACTCGTGCGTCTCAGGCGGTTGTTGTAGAACTCTAAACCGAGTCGCGCCCATCGCGAGCAGGCTCACTCCTACAATTTGTAATGCGTTCCCCTGTAGGAGTGAGCCTGCTCGCGATAGCTGTCTATCAAGCGACCCGATTCAGGTCATTGCCACGGGTCTCTTTCAAACACAACACCGCTATCACACTCAACACCGCCGCCGCCGACACATACCCGCCGACATAACTCAACCCGCCCATCGCCACCAGTTTCTGCGCAAAGAACGGTGCCGCCGAGGCGCCGACGATCCCGCCCAGGTTGTACGCCGCTGACGCGCCGGTATAACGCACATGGGTCGGAAACAGCTCAGGCAACAGCGCTCCCATCGGCGCGAACGTCACGCCCATCAAGAACAATTCGATGCACAGGAACAGCGCCACGCCCCAGGTCGAACCCTGAGTCAGCAACGGCTCCATCAGAAACCCGGAAAGAATCGCCAGTACACCACCGATGATCAGCACCGGTTTGCGCCCGTAACGGTCGCTGGCCCAGGCCGACAACGGCGTGGCCGCTGCCATGAACAGCACCGCAAAGCACAGCAGGCCAAGGAACGTTTCGCGGCTATAACCCAGCGTGGACACGCCGTAGCTGAGGGAAAACACCGTCGAGATATAGAACAGCGCATAGCAGACCACCATCGCCGCTGCGCCCAGCAAGGTCGGTGCCCAGTACTGACTGAACAGTTCGACCAGCGGCACCTTCACCCGCTCCTGACGGGCGATGGCGTTGGCGAACACTGGCGTTTCGTGAAGCTTGAGGCGCACGTACAGGCCGACCATTACCAGCGCGGCGCTGAGCAGAAACGGAATGCGCCAGCCCCAGCTGCGGAACTGTTCGTCATCCAGAGTCATTGCCAGGGTCAGGAACAGACCGTTGGCTGCAAGGAAACCAATCGATGGCCCGAGCTGCGGGAACATGCCGAACCAGGCGCGTTTGCCTTTCGGTGCGTTTTCCGTGGCCAGCAGCGCAGCGCCACCCCATTCACCACCCAAGCCCAGACCCTGACCGAAACGTAGTACACAGAGCAGAATCGGCGCCCAGGCACCGATACTGTCGTAGCCCGGCAGGACGCCAATCAAAGTTGTACACACGCCCATCAGCAGCAGCGAAGCGACCAGCGTCGATTTACGGCCGACGCGGTCGCCGAAATGGCCGAACAGCGCCGAACCCAGTGGGCGGGCAAGGAAAGCGATGCCAAAGGTGAGAAACGCCGAGAGCATTTGCGCTGTCCCGGACGTCTGCGGAAAGAACACCGGCCCGATCACCAGCGCCGCAGCGGTGGCGTAGACATAGAAGTCGTAAAACTCAATGGCGGTGCCGATAAAGCTGGCCGTGGCCACACGAGTGGCGGAGTTGGTCGGTTGGGCAGGCGCGGTTTCGCTGTAAGCGGTTTGGGTCGTCATGCGGTGATCCCTGACAGTCATGAGCTCCGTTGGAGCGAATTATTATGGTCGAACACCCAGGGATGTGGGATGAGGCGCGATCGCTGTTTCGAGTAGGAACAGTCGTCGGTGTGTAGCGCAAAACAGTCGGGATCCATGGAGTGCCGGGTAAGCACAGGGATTGACGGCGCTTGGGTAAGCGCCTCGATTATAGGAAGGAGGCTAACAATCGAACAAGCGCAATTAAAGCTTCGCCCATTCTGCAGGCAAATGATGATGTGGCGAGGGAGCTTGCTCCCGCTGGGTTGCGAAGCAGCCCTATCTATTGATGTGGTGCCGCTATTTTGCGGCCGCTGCGCGCCCGAGCGGGAGCAAGCTCCCTCGCCACAAGGCTTAGACCTTGGCGGGAGCAAGCTCCCCTCACCACAGGGCTTAGGCCTTGGCGGGTGCCAGGCTCGTAAGCCAGATCAACACTTTGCTTACCCGGTTCTCCTCGGTTTCAAGGATTTCCAGGCGATAACGGCCGATCTTCAGACAAACCGCACTCTCCGGAATGGTCTCCAGCGCTTCGGTCACCAGCCCATTCAGCGTCTTCGGACCATCGCTCGGCAAATGCCAGCCCAGGCACTTGTTCAGTTCGCGGATCGAGGCGGCGCCATCGATCACCATGCGCCCGTCGGCTTGTGGATGAATGTGCGGGTTTTCGAGGCTGTGTTCGCTTTCGAATTCGCCGACGATCTCTTCAAGAATATCTTCCAGCGTGACGATCCCCAGCACTTCGCCGTACTCGTCGACCACCATGCCCAGGCGCCGCTGCTGTTTGTGAAAGTTCAGCAACTGCAGTTGCAACGGCGTGCTTTCCGGAACGAAGTACGGCTCGTAACTGGCCGCCAGCAGTGCTTCGCGGGTCAGTTGGCCGTTGTTCAGCAAGTGGCCGATCTGGCGGGTGTTGAGGACCGCTTCGACCTGATTGATGTCGCTGTGAAACAGCGGCAGGCGCGTGCGTTTGTTGTGGCGCAGTTGCTCGATGATTTCTTCGATCGAATCGTCAAGATTGATGCCGTCGACGTCACTGCGCGGGACCAGAATGTCATTGACCGTGATGTTTTCCAGCGCGTGGATGCCCGACACCGGATGGGCGCGAACAGGGTGTTCGAAATCATCCTGATGATCGGCCGGCAGGTCGTCCTCACTCTGTTGCACGACCTGGGCCTTGCGCGTGAACGGCGTCATCAGCAAAGCGCTCAGACGGCTGAATAGCCAGGCGAACGGGTAGACGATTCGCAGTGGCACCGCCAGCAGGGCATTGCCGAACGTCAGCACCGCATCGGGATAGCGCCGGGCAACGGTGCGCGGAAAATAATCGGCAAACACCAGCAGGATGGCGCCAGCGCCGAGGCAAGCCGCCCACGGACCGTTTTCTTCGCAGAGGAAAATCGCCAGCAACGTTGCGATGATGACCGCGAGCGCGCGACACAGGGTGTTGCACAGGATCAGGCTGTCGAGCGGGAAGCTCAGCTTCGCCAGCGGCTTATCGCTGGCGCGCGAGGCGGTGCGTTGCGCGAGCAGATGCTGCTGCGCGATTTCGACGGCGGTAAACAGTCCCGACCACAAAATCAGCAGGACAAATACCGCGAGCATCGGCCCTATGGGCAAACCGTCCATTTATGCCGCCCGTCAGATGTGCAAAATGTATTCACGAACCAGTTTGCTGCCGAAATACGCCAGCATCAGCAGGCAGAAACCGGCGAGGGTCCAGCGAATCGCCTTGTGGCCGCGCCAGCCAAGACGATTGCGGCCCCACAGCAGCACGCTGAACACGATCCACGCCAGGCACGCCAGCAAGGTCTTGTGCACCAGGTGCTGGGCGAACAGGTTCTCGACGAACAGCCAGCCGGAGATCAGCGACAGCGACAGCAGCGTCCAGCCGGCCCAGAGGAAGCCGAACAGCAGGCTTTCCATGGTTTGCAGCGGCGGGAAGTTCTTGATCAGTCCGGATGGGTGCTTGTGCTTGAGCTGGTGATCCTGGACCAGCAGCAACAACGCCTGGAACACTGCGATGGTGAACATGCCGTAGGCGAGGATCGACAGCAGAATATGGGCGAGGATGCCCGGTTCTTCATCAATGATCTGCACCGTGCCGGTCGGCGCGAACTGCGCCAGCAGCACGGTGATGGCGCCCAGCGGAAACAGCAGCACCAGCAGGTTCTCCACCGGGATCCGTGAACAGGCGAGCAGGGTCAGGGCGATCACCGCTGCGGCAATCAGGCTGGAGGCGCTGAAGAAATCCAGGCCCAGGCCGATCGGGGTCAGCAGGTGCGTGAGCAGGCTGGCGCCGTGGGCCACGACGGCGAGGACGCCGAGGGTAACCAGCAGGCGCTTGTTCGCCTTGGCGCCGGTGGCCAGACGGGTGCTCTGATAAAGGGTCGCAGCGGCGTAAAGAAGGGCGGCGGCGAGGGTGGTCAGCAAACTGGGTGACAAGGGGAGCATAAATCCTGTTAGGCAAGCCCGAAAGGGGCTGAGTTTGGCATAGAACCGCTATCGCACGAAAGACTCAGCAAGCTGACAGCGAGGTGTCCGCCGGCCGCAGTCTTCGCTATAATCCGCGACCTGCCCACGCCGCAGGCTCGCCGAGCACATGTTGATTCCGGTCTGGGCCGCCATTATCCCGGTCTGTACAGGGCCTGAAAGGATCGCGCAATGTTTGAAAACTTAACCGACCGTCTCTCGCAGACGCTGCGCCATGTCACCGGCAAGGCGAAGCTGACCGAGGACAACATCAAAGACACCCTGCGTGAAGTGCGCATGGCGTTGCTTGAAGCTGACGTCGCGCTGCCGGTCGTCAAGGACTTCGTCAATTCGGTCAAGGAGCGCGCTGTCGGCACTGAGGTGTCGCGCAGCCTGACGCCGGGCCAGGCGTTCGTGAAGATCGTCCAGGCCGAACTCGAAAGCCTGATGGGCGCGGCCAACGAAGACCTGAACCTGAGCGCCGTGCCGCCGGCGGTGATTCTGATGGCCGGTCTGCAGGGCGCGGGTAAAACCACCACCGCCGGCAAGCTGGCGCGCTTCCTTAAAGAGCGCAAGAAGAAGTCGGTGATGGTCGTGTCGGCGGATATCTACCGTCCGGCGGCGATCAAGCAGCTGGAAACCCTGGCCAACGACATCGGCGTGACGTTCTTCCCGTCCGACCTGAGCCAGAAGCCGGTCGACATCGCCACTTCTGCCATTAAAGAAGCAAAACTGAAATTCATCGACGTGGTCATCGTCGATACCGCCGGTCGTCTGCACATCGACGAAGAGATGATGGGCGAGATCAAGGCGCTGCACGCCGCGATCAACCCGGTCGAAACCCTGTTCGTGGTCGACGCCATGACCGGTCAGGACGCCGCCAACACGGCCAAGGCCTTTGGTGATGCACTGCCGCTGACCGGTGTGATCCTGACCAAGGTCGACGGCGACGCCCGTGGCGGTGCCGCGCTGTCGGTGCGCGCCATCACCGGCAAGCCGATCAAGTTCATCGGTATGGGCGAGAAGAGCGAAGCGCTCGATCCGTTCCACCCTGAGCGGATCGCCTCGCGGATCCTCGGCATGGGCGACGTGCTCAGCCTGATCGAACAGGCCGAAGCGACCCTCGACAAGGACAAGGCCGACAAACTGGCCAAGAAGCTGAAGAAGGGCAAGGGCTTCGACCTCGAAGACTTCCGCGATCAGCTGCAACAAATGAAGAACATGGGCGGCCTTGGCGGGCTCATGGACAAGCTGCCGAGCATCGGCGGGGTGAATCTGTCGCAGATGGGCAATGCCCAGAACGCCGCAGAAAAGCAATTCAAACAGATGGAAGCCATCATCAATTCCATGACCCCGGCCGAGCGCCGCGACCCTGAGCTGATCAGCGGTTCGCGCAAGCGCCGGATCGCCATGGGCTCCGGCACTCAGGTGCAGGACATCGGTCGCTTGATCAAGCAGCACAAGCAGATGCAGAAGATGATGAAGAAATTCACCGCCAAGGGCGGTATGGCAAAAATGATGCGCGGCATGGGCGGTATGTTGCCCGGCGGCGGTATGCCAAAAATGTAACTAACTGGCCGGTCGTCGCACCGGCGCAGGCCCCGCAAGGATGCGGGATCAACAGCAAACCCGCACTCGGCGGGAGCTGACTGGCCGTTTTAACCGACGGCTCTCTATGCAAATCTGCACGGCATGCCACAGGCGCCGGAAAAAGTCATTTGCAAAAGTCCGGATATTCCTTAGAATATGCGGCCTTTCGGGCACCCATGCCCGCTGTGCATTTAGATTTGCAGCACCGACTACAGGAACGATGTTCACATGCTAACAATCCGTCTTGCCCTTGGCGGCTCCAAAAAGCGCCCGTTTTACCACCTGACCGTAACCGACTCGCGTAACCCGCGTGACGGCTCCCACAAAGAACAGGTTGGTTTCTTCAACCCTGTTGCCCGTGGTCAGGAAATCCGTCTGTCCGTGAACCAAGAGCGCGTTGCCTACTGGCTGAGCGTTGGTGCACAACCTTCTGAGCGCGTTGCTCAGTTGTTGAAGGAATCTGCCAAGGCTGCGGCCTGAGCAATATGAACGCGACGCCTGCTGCTGCCGATGATTTGATCGTTATTGGCAAAATTTATTCTGTTCATGGCGTTCGCGGCGAAGTGAAGGTGTATTCCTTTACTGATCCGACTGAAAACCTGTTGCAGTACAAAACCTGGACGCTCAAGCGCGAAGGCAATGTCAAACAGGTCGAGCTGGTCAGTGGACGTGGGAGCGACAAGTTCCTGGTCGCCAAGCTCAAGGGTCTCGATGATCGTGAAGAAGCTCGTCTTCTGGCCGGTTATGAGATCTGCGTGCCGCGCAACCTGTTCGCTGAATTGACCGATGGCGAGTACTACTGGTACCAGCTGGAAGGTCTGAAGGTCATCGACACCCTTGGGCAACTGCTCGGGAAAATCGATCATCTTCTGGAAACCGGCGCCAATGATGTAATGGTCGTCAAGCCTTGCGCTGGCAGCCTGGATGATCGCGAACGCCTGTTGCCCTATACCGAGCAATGCGTGTTGGCCGTCGACCTGGCCGCGGGCGAGATGAAGGTGGATTGGGACGCGGACTTCTAAACGTGGCTAACTTGCGCGTAGAAGTGATCAGTCTGTTTCCCGAGATGTTTTCCGCCATTGGCGATTACGGCATCACCAGTCGTGCGGTCAAGCAGGGGCTGTTGCAGCTGACCTGCTGGAATCCGCGAGATTACACGACGGATCGGCATCACACTGTGGACGATCGCCCGTTTGGCGGTGGTCCGGGCATGGTGATGAAGATCAAGCCCCTGGAAGATGCTCTGGTTCAGGCCAAGGCGGCAGCCGGGGAGGCGGCGAAGGTAATTTACCTGTCCCCCCAAGGCCGTCAACTGACTCAGTCGGCGGTACGCGAGCTGGCACAATCGGATGCATTGATCCTGATTGCCGGCCGTTACGAAGGCATTGACGAGCGCTTTATTGAGGCTCATGTCGATGAAGAGTGGTCGATTGGCGACTATGTATTGTCTGGCGGCGAGCTGCCGGCCATGGTCCTGATCGATGCGGTTACACGACTGCTGCCTGGAGCTTTAGGGCATGCGGATTCCGCTGAGGAAGATTCCTTTACGGATGGTCTGCTGGATTGCCCGCACTACACCCGACCGGAGGTGTATGCGGATCAGCGTGTTCCCGACGTGTTGCTAAGTGGCAATCACGCGCATATCCGGCGTTGGCGTTTACAGCAGTCCCTTGGTCGGACCTATGAACGACGCGCCGATCTTCTGGAAAGCCGCTCGCTTTCTGGAGAAGAGAAGAAGCTGCTCGAGGAATACATCCGCGAGCGGGACGATAGTTAACAACGTATCGATGGTAGATCGAACGATTTACCTTAGGAGCACAGCATGACCAACAAAATCATCCTTGCACTCGAAGCAGAGCAGATGACCAAAGAAATCCCTACCTTCGCCCCAGGCGACACTATTGTCGTTCAGGTGAAAGTGAAGGAAGGCGATCGTTCCCGTCTGCAAGCGTTCGAAGGCGTTGTCATCGCCAAGCGTAACCGCGGCGTGAACAGTGCGTTCACCGTTCGTAAAATCTCCAACGGTGTTGGCGTAGAACGTACTTTCCAGACCTACTCGCCGCAAATCGACAGCATGGCTGTCAAGCGTCGCGGTGACGTACGTAAAGCCAAGCTGTACTACCTGCGTGACCTGTCGGGTAAAGCAGCTCGCATCAAGGAAAAACTGGCTTAAGTCCAGCTTCCGATGCAGAAAAAAGCAGCCTGCGGGCTGCTTTTTTGTTGCCTGCGATTTAGCAAATCCATCTCGAACGCCTCGTTCAGCGAATCTCTCTGTTCCTTGATCTGGCCGGCTATGAAAGACTGACGCCCATTCACTGTCTATTTGCGCGCCGCGCGAAAAAGCCCTGCTCTGAGTATCCATGCCTGCCATCGACCATCCGCTGATTGATCAATTCCTCGACGCCTTATGGCTGGAGAAAGGCCTGTCCGACAACACCCGCGACGCCTATCGCAGCGACCTTGCGCTGTTCAACGGCTGGTTGCAGGAGAAAAACCTTGAACTGATCAACGCCGGCCGGGATTTGATTCTCGATCACCTGGCCTGGCGTCTGGAGCAAAACTACAAGCCACGCTCGACCGCGAGATTCCTCTCCGGGGTGCGTGGCTTTTATCGCTATCTGCTGCGGGAAAAGCTGATCAGCGTCGACCCGACGTTACGCGTCGACATGCCGCAACTCGGTAGGCCATTGCCCAAATCCCTGTCGGAAGCCGACGTCGAAGCGCTGCTCAAGGCGCCGGACCTGAGCGAAGCCATCGGCCAGCGTGACCGCGCCATGCTTGAGGTGCTGTATGCCTGTGGTTTGCGCGTGACTGAACTGGTCAGCCTGACACTGGAACAGGTCAACCTGCGCCAAGGTGTATTACGGGTGATGGGCAAGGGCAGCAAAGAGCGCCTGGTGCCGATGGGCGAGGAGGCGATTGTCTGGGTCGAACGCTACATGCGTGACGGTCGCGGTGAACTGCTTGGTGGCCGGCCCAGCGATGTGCTGTTCCCCAGCCAGCGCGGTGAGCAGATGACTCGCCAGACTTTCTGGCACCGGATCAAGCATCAGGCCAAGGTCGCCGGGATCGGCAAGTCGCTGTCGCCGCACACCTTGCGACACGCGTTCGCCACGCACCTGCTCAACCACGGTGCAGACCTGCGCGTGGTGCAGATGTTGCTCGGGCACAGCGACTTGTCCACAACCCAGATTTACACCCACGTGGCCCGCGCCCGCCTGCAAGACCTGCACGCCAAACACCACCCTCGCGGCTGAACAAAAATCCCTTGTAGGAGTGAGCCTGCTCGCGATAGCTGTAGTCCTGACGACACAGCTTCGACTGACAGACCGCTATCGCGAGCAGGCTCACTCCTACAGGGGACCTTCGAAGATGTTTAAACCTGCGGCGACAGGCGCATTCGGCCACCGTGGCCTTATGTGTTAGGCTTTCCCGGTTTGCACGATGGACGGTCATGACCCGGTGTTTCGCACGGGCGTTCTGAACGTTCCATTTGTCCGCCTTCAGGAGTTCTCATGCGTCTGACCCAGATTTTCGCCGCCGCCGCCATTGCGTTGGCGAGCACCTTTGCCGTCGCCGATGACGCGGCCGACAAAGCCATTCGTCAAAGCCTGGAAAAACTCGAACTCGAGGTTCCGGTAGAAAGCATCAATTCAAGCCCGCTGCCAGGCATGTACGAAGTCAAGCTCAAGGGCAGCCGCGTGTTGTACGCCAGCGCCGATGGTCAGTACATCGTTCAGGGCAACCTGTACCAGCTCAAGGACGGCAAACCGGTCAACCTGACCGAGAAGACCGAACGCCTGGGCATTTCCAAACTGATCAACGCCATCCCGGTGGCCGAAACCGTGGTCTACCCGGCCGTGGGCGAGACCAAATCGCACATCACCGTGTTCACCGATACCACCTGCCCGTACTGCCACAAACTGCACGCCGAAGTCCCCGAGCTGAACAAGCGCGGCATCGAAGTGCGCTACGTGGCGTTCCCGCGTCAGGGCCTGAATTCGCCAGGTGACGAGCAGTTGCAAGCCGTGTGGTGCTCGAAAGACAAGAAAGCCGCCATGGACAAAATGGTCGATGGCAAGGAAATCAAGGCCGCCAAGTGCGATAACCCGGTTTCCAAACAGTTCGCCCTCGGTCAGTCGATCGGCGTGAACGGTACACCGGCCATCGTTTTGGCCGACGGACAAGTCATTCCGGGCTACCAGCCTGCGCCACAAGTCGCCAAACTGGCGCTGGGCGCGAAGTAATTCGCATCGTCACGGTCAGCCTTGACGATCATGGTCCGGTGGTCACTTCACCGGGCCATTAATAGAGAGCCGCGAGCACGCGGTTGTTTTCCGGCCGACCTCGAGTCGGCCGTTTCATGGGGAGTTCACAGTGAATCCGGTCAAAGTAGGCATCTGTGGGTTAGGGACCGTCGGTGGCGGGACCTTCAACGTACTTCAGCGCAACGCCGAGGAAATTGCTCGTCGTGCCGGGCGTGGGATCGAAGTGGCACAAATTGCCATGCGCACGCCAAAGCCTCAGTTCCAGACGACCGGTATTGCGATTACCAACGATGTCTTCGAAGTGGCCACGAACCCTGAGATCGACATCGTCATAGAGCTGATGGGCGGCTACACCGTTGCCCGCGAGCTGGTACTCAAGGCCATCGAGAATGGCAAGCATGTGGTCACCGCGAACAAGGCGCTGATAGCCGTTCACGGTAATGAGATTTTCGCCAAGGCGCGCGAGAAAGGCGTGATCGTGGCATTCGAAGCGGCGGTGGCCGGTGGCATTCCGGTGATCAAGGCGATTCGTGAAGGCCTGTCGGCCAACCGCATCAATTGGGTCGCGGGGATCATCAACGGTACCGGCAACTTCATCCTCACCGAAATGCGCGAGAAGGGCCGTACGTTCGAAGACGTGCTCGCCGAAGCGCAGGCGCTGGGCTATGCCGAAGCCGATCCGACCTTCGACGTCGAAGGCATCGACGCGGCGCACAAACTGACGATCCTGGCGTCGATCGCGTTCGGTATTCCGCTGCAATTCGACAAGGCTTACACCGAAGGCATCACCAGGCTGACCACTGCTGACGTCAATTACGCCGAAGCGCTGGGCTATCGCATCAAGCACCTCGGTGTCGCGCGCAGCACTGACGCGGGCATCGAACTGCGCGTGCACCCGACGCTGATTCCGGCCGATCGCCTGATCGCCAACGTCAACGGCGTGATGAACGCGGTGATGGTCAACGGTGATGCGGCCGGTTCGACGCTGTTCTACGGCGCCGGCGCCGGCATGGAGCCGACGGCGTCGTCGGTGATTGCCGACCTGGTGGACGTGGTTCGCGCCATGACGTCCGATCCGGAAAACCGTGTGCCGCACCTGGCCTTCCAGCCGGATTCGCTGTCGGCCCATCCGATCCTGCCGATCGAAGCCTGCGAAAGCGCGTACTACCTGCGCATTCAGGCCAAGGACCATCCGGGCGTACTGGCACAGGTGGCGAGCATCCTCTCGGAGCGCGGCATCAATATCGAATCGATCATGCAGAAAGAAGTCGAAGAGCATGACGGTCTGGTGCCGATGATCCTGCTGACCCACCGCGTGGTGGAGCAGCGCATCAACGATGCGATCGCCGCCCTTGAAGCGCTGGCGGGTGTCGACGGCCCGGTTGTACGGATCCGTGTCGAACATTTGAATTAACAGCAGCTACAAGCGGCAAGCTACAAGCGGCAAGTCAAAGCGGTTCGGCTTTTACTTGCGGCTTGTAGCTTGAAGCTTGCAGCTCAAACCAAAGGTTTGCCCCTATGCGTTATATCAGTACTCGCGGCCAGGCACCGGCCCTGAATTTCGAAGACGTCCTGCTGGCCGGTCTCGCGACCGACGGCGGTCTGTACGTTCCGGAAAACCTGCCACGTTTCACCCAGGAAGAAATCGCTTCCTGGGCCGGCCTGCCGTATCACGAACTGGCTTTCCGGGTGATGCGCCCGTTCGTCACCGGCAGCATTCCGGACGCCGATTTCAAAAAGATTCTTGAAGAAACCTACGGTGTGTTCGCCCACAGCGCCGTCGCCCCGCTGCGTCAGCTCAATGGCAATGAATGGGTGATGGAGCTGTTCCACGGCCCGACCCTAGCGTTCAAGGACTTCGCCCTGCAACTGCTCGGTCGCCTGCTCGACTACGTGCTGGAAAAACGCGGCGAGCGCGTGGTGATCGTCGGTGCCACTTCCGGTGATACCGGTTCGGCCGCCATCGAAGGTTGCAAGCACTGCGAAAACGTCGACATCTTCATCCTGCACCCGCACAACCGCGTGTCAGAAGTGCAGCGTCGGCAGATGACGACGATTTTCGGCGAGAACATTCACAACATCGCCATCGAAGGCAACTTCGATGACTGCCAGGAAATGGTCAAGGCCAGCTTCGCCGACCAGAGCTTCCTCAAGGGCACGCGTCTGGTGGCGGTGAATTCGATCAACTGGGCGCGGATCATGGCCCAGATCGTCTACTACTTCCACGCTGCCCTGCAGTTGGGCGGGCCGGCGCGTTCGGTGTCGTTCTCGGTGCCGACCGGCAACTTCGGCGACATCTTCGCCGGTTACCTGGCGCGCAACATGGGCCTGCCGATCAACCAGTTGATCGTCGCCACCAACCGCAACGACATCCTGCACCGCTTCATGAGCGGCAATCAGTACGTCAAGGAAACCCTGCACGCCACGCTGTCGCCATCGATGGACATCATGGTGTCGTCGAACTTCGAACGCCTGCTGTTCGACCTGCACGGTCGCAATGGTGCGGCGATTGCCGGCCTGATGAACTCGTTCAAAAAGGACGGCAGCTTCAGCGTCGAGCAAGAGCGCTGGACCGAAGCGCGCAAGCTGTTCGACTCACTGGCCGTAGACGATGCGCAGACCTGCGAAACCATCGCTGAAGTCTACGAGCAGACGGGTGAAGTCCTTGACCCGCACACTGCCATCGGTGTGAAGGCCGCGCGCGAATGTCGTCGCAGCCTGGACATCCCGATGGTCATTCTCGGCACCGCCCACCCGGTCAAGTTCCCGGACGCCGTGGAGAAAGCCGGTGTAGGAAAAGCGCTCGAACTACCTGCACATCTTTCTGATTTGTTTGAGCGAAACGAGCGCTGCACTGTTCTGCCAAACGAGCTGAAAGCCGTGCAGGCCTTTGTCAGCCAGCATGGCAACCGCGGCAAACCGCTCTAAGCCTGCAAAAGCTGTCACATTTTGAAGCCCGTCTCCTGACGGGCTTTTTTGTTTCTGCTGCCACACTGCTCGGGTTTTCACCCTCGAAGGACGGGTGAGCCGATCACGAAGGAAGTGGCAATGCGGTTTTATAGAGGTGTTAAACCGGCACTGGGCTGGTTGTTGTTATTGGCAGTGCTCGGCTGGGGGCAGGCAGGGATGGCGGCGCAGTTGGCGTTGCATGGGGAAGCTGTGGCCAGCGATATTGAGCCTATCGAGCTGGAAGAGCATGAGCGTCAATGGATTCGTGAAAACCCTACAGTGGCGGTGGCCTCGGTGCAGTACCCGTTGTATCTGTTTCAGGATGAGCACGGACATTGGAGTGGCCTCAACAACGACGTACTCAAACGCGTCAGCGCGATGACCGGACTGCAATTCGAGCATCAGGAGTCGTTCTCCACCGATCACATGCTCGAACGCCTCGAAAGCGGGTCGGCGGATATCAGCACAACGTTGGCGATGAGCGATGAGCGCAAGCTGTTTCTGGATTTCAGCCATGCCTTCGGCGGGGCGGGCTGGGTATTTGTCGGGCGTTCCGGCGCGCCGGCGGTGGAGTCGTTTGAACAACTGAGCCAGCGCACAGTGGTGCTACCGGCGCGGCATGCTCTGGAAGACGTGATCCGGCGTGACTATCCGGCGATAAACATACGCTCGGTCAAAACCTACGCCGAGGCCCGGGCGCTCGTCGAGAGTGGCGAAGCCTACGCGACCATCGAAAACGAGATCGGCGCGCAGCTTTATCCGCTGGGCTTGCTCAAGGTCGGCGGACTGGTCGAAGGCAAATGGGAGGCCGACCACTTGGCCGTACGCAAGGGCTTGCCGGTGCTGCTGAGCATTCTCAACAAGGCGCTGGAGGCGTTTCCCGCCGCTGAACTGCGATCCATTCGCCTGAAGTGGCTGGAGGGCATCACCCCGGTGCCCGTGCCGTCGGTCAGTCAACGGCTGACACAGTGGGGCTTTTGGGGAATGGGCGGGCTGGGGCTGTTCGGTCTGCTGTCATTGGTGTGGAACCGGCGGTTGACGGCGGTGATCAAGCTGCGCCGCGAAGCGGAAAAGGATCTGAGCGATCAACTGGCGTTTCAGCAGGCGTTGATCGATTCAATGCCCGATCCGCTGTTCGTGCGTGACCTGCAGGGACGCTTGATTCTGTGTAATCGCAGTTACGAAGAGGCGCTCTCGGTTCGCCTGGATCAAGTGCAAGGACGGCTGTTGTTCGAGGTCGACGCGCTGCCGGAAACCACCGCAAGGACGCTGCACGATGAGTTCATGGTGCAACTGCGTACGCGTAAAGCGCGCTTCAGTAATCGTCAGTTGCAGTTCAAGAGCGGTCCGCGCGAGGTCTATCAGTGGACGGTGCCGTTTTACAGTGCCGACGGCAAATTACGCGGATTGCTGGGAGGCTGGACGGACATCACCCAGCGTCGGGTAGAGAGCGGATGCAGATGTCTGCATTGAAGATGGGAAATGTCCTATAAGACGCGGCTACTTTTCTGATGGGAGGCTTAAGACGCCTGCCCTAGAGTGAACGACAAATGCGGTGAGAGTCCGCGATTGTCGTTCCAGAGGTCGCCCATGCGCTCGCTTAAAGTCCTGATATTCGAACCTAACCCGTTCCAACTGATGGCATTGCACCAAATGCTCAATGCCGTTGGCATTTATGACGTACTGACGGCGCCGTCGCTGGCCTCGGCCATGTGTTCGCTGGGGCATCGCGGTGCGGTGGACATCGCCATATGTGATCCGCAGCTAAAGGGCGGCGAGGGCCTGGCCCTGATCCGGCACCTGGCGGTCGAACAGGAGGCGCGTGCCCTGATCCTGCTGGGCTCGGTCGCCGCGAGCCTGCTGAGCGATCTCGAACCCTTGTTGTACGAGCATCGCCTGCGCCTGCTGGGGCGCCTGCAAACGCCGGTCTCGGCGGTATTGATGCGAGGCCTGCTGGACAACTACCTGCTGACCCCGTTGCAGCCTGTCGGGGCTTGAAGCGGGTCGTTTTTGTTCTGTAATCTTCGCCAGGCATGCTCTGTCAGGCCGGCGCCACGCCCGGATCGAGGCGCCTGCAGGCAGAACTTTCTTCTCGGGCCGATGGTCACTTATTGTGAGCACGCCCCAGGCACAATGTTTTCGGACTATTGAGTGGAGATCGAGATGGAAAGTATCAGTCTATTGCTCGGTGAGGCTCTGAGCCCGTATCACGTGACGTTGACCCCTCGCGGCAGCCATGGCGAATGCCTGGTCACCCTGAAGAACAGCAACGGCGCGATTGTCGTAGAACGCGAATTCAATCAGGCCCAGTTGAGCGACAAACGCTTGCTGACGGATGTCGTCGATGGCTTGCACCGTGACGTGATGATTGCCGAAGGACGGCTGGAACCCTGCGTCATCGCAGCGTTACGCAATGCAGCGCTGGACAAGCGTGCGCTGCTCTGAAGATGAAATTTATTTTGTGGGAACCTTCCTGCATCCCTGTCAGTCAGACCCCATAACAGCAGGATCAAGCATTGTGCTCCGGTGCTTGTCGCTTGCTGCTACGGGTCTTTTTACAGACCACGTTTAACCCCGGGTTGTCTCCCCACTACTCGGGGTTTCTTTTTGCCCGACGTTTGTTCATCGGGCAGCCTGATCCTTGAAAAATGCCCGGGCGTGTTCCAGATAATCGGTTTGGCGCTCAGGGTCCAGCCACGCGGCGTAGCGCTGGTCCAACGGCTCGCGGGGCAGGGCGCGGAGCAACCGGTTGATCTCCTTGATGGCCTGCCGTCCCAGCTTTGTATCGGAACAGCCGACGTAGCTGGAGAGATATTTCTCGGTGCCCTGGATCGAGTAAAACGCCAGCTCATCCTCGGCAATCTGCGCCTGTTTTGCCTGATAGCGGATTTCCGGCCAATAGCCCATCACCAACTGCAGTCTACCCATACGCTGCATGGACAGCAGATTGCTCAGCGCATCGTCAGCGTAATGGACGGTCAGCGCGCTGCCCGGGGCGTTGTCCAGAACGCTGTCGAGAAATTCGCCATAGCTGCGCCCGGCGACTACGCCAACTTTTCGCTCGCCACCCGCCAACAGGGCGGACAGGTTGACCTCGCCCGCCACCAGATAGGGCTTGAGCATGTTTCGATCCTGCTGACGAATCACCAGTCCATTGCTTACGGCGCGAACGGCCGGGTTCGAATAGGCAATCCATTGCGCGCGCGCGCGGCTCCACAGCAGCGCCGGATCGCAGGCAAAGGGGTTTTCATGGAGCATTTGCAGGCCACGCGCGCGGTTGACTCGCATCAGTGAATGTTCATATTGCGGCATGCCGGCGATCAACAGCGGTATCAGTTGATCGATCACGCCCTGACCCTGTTTCGGACCCTCCAGTATCGTCATCGGCGGCAAGTCGCGCAGCAGCCAGATCAAGGTCGGTTTCGCCTGCGCTCCGGCCGACACGGTGAGCAGAAACATCAGGCCGAACAGCCGCCATGTCCACCCGTGACGGGCTCGGTTGTTGCCGGATGTCTGGAGGGGGCTCAGCTTAAATGGCGCCATCTTCGCGCAACCGGGCGATCTGTTTTTCGTCGTAGCCAAGGTCGTGCAGTACCTGCGCATTGTGTTCACCCAGCTGCGGTCCGACCCATTCGGAACTGCCTGGTGTTTCAGAGAGTTTCGGCACGATGCCCGGCATCTTGAAGTCCTTTCCGTCGGGCAGCTTGGCGTGCAGGAACATTTCCCGGGCCAGGTACTGAGGATCGCTGAACATATCCTCGGCGCTGAAGATCCGGCTGGCCGGCACCTCGGCCTGATTGAGCAGCTCGAGCACGCTTTGCAGCGGCAACGAATTGACCCAGCGATCGATCACGCCGTACAACTCGTCACGGCGGTTGTCGCGCCCGTCATTGCTGGTCAGCGTCGGGTCATTGGCGAGGTCTTCGCGGCCGATGATCAGCATGAAGCGCTTGAAAATCGCATCGCCGTTGGCGCCAATCTGCACATGTTTGCCGTCAGCGCTGGTGTGGATCGAGGAAGGGGTGATGCCGGGCATGATATTGCCGGTGCGCTCGCGGATGAAACCGAACACATCGAATTCCGGCACCATGCTTTCCATCATGGCGAAAATGGCTTCATACAACGCCACGTCGACCACTTGGCCAAGCCCGCCGTTGACCTCGCGGTGCCGCAGGGCCATCAATGCGCCAATCACGCCCCACAGCGCGGCGATCGAATCGCCGATGGAGATCCCGGTGCGCACCGGCGGTCGGTCCTCGAAGCCGGTGATATAACGCAGGCCGCCCATGGACTCACCGACCGCGCCGAAACCTGGCTGATCTTTCATCGGGCCGGTCTGGCCGAACCCGGACAGGCGCACCATCACCAGTTTTGGATTGAGGGTGTGCAGGGTGTCCCAGCCCAGGCCGAGTTTTTCCAGCACGCCGGGGCGGAAGTTCTCGATGAGAATGTCTGCTTCGCCGAGCAGTTTTTTCAGGATCGCCAAACCGTCGGGGTGCTTGAGGTTGAGCGTCAGCGACTTCTTGTTGCGCGCCTGCACAAACCACCACAACGAAGTCCCTTCGTACAATTTGCGCCACTTGCGCAGCGGATCACCGCCGTCCGGCGACTCGATCTTGATGACTTCAGCGCCGAACTCGCCGCAAATGCGCGAGGCAAACGGCCCGGCAATCAGCGTACCCAATTCAATGACTTTCACACCGCTGAGCGGTTTGTTGGCGAACGGCATACTCGATCCTGTAGGACGACGTTGTGCGGATACAGCGTTTTAACATAGCCGGCTGTCAGGCGCCGCAGGTTGATCGCCATCAATTCGATGATTGCCTGCCGCATCGGTTAGACTTGCCGACTTTCCTCGTATCAAGAAGCCCGTTCATGGCCCAGCCGTCCACCACCTACAAATTTGAACTGAACCTCACCGACCTCGACCGCAGCGTCTACGAGAGCGTCAAGCAGACCATCGCCCGTCACCCTTCGGAGACCGAAGAGCGCATGACCGTGCGGCTGCTGGCCTACGCGCTCTGGTACAACGAGCAGTTGTCGTTCGGCCGTGGTCTGTCAGACGTGGATGAACCTGCGCTGTGGGAAAAGAGTCTGGACGACCGCGTCCTGCACTGGATCGAAGTCGGCCAGCCAGACGCCGATCGCCTGACCTGGTGCTCGCGCCGCACCGAGCGCACCAGTCTGCTGGCCTACGGCAGCCTGCGCGTCTGGGAAACCAAGGTGATCCCGGCGATCAAGAACCTGAAAAACGTCAACATCGCCGCGGTCCCGCAGGAAGTGCTGGAGACCCTCGCCAAGGACATGCCCCGCGTGATCAAGTGGGACGTGATGATCAGCGAAGGGACGATCTTCGTCACCGACGACCGCGGTCAGCACGAAGTCCAGCTGCAATGGCTGCAAGGCGAGCGCGGCTGAGGTCGCGGCACTGCTGATTAATCCCACGTACTGAAGAGAAGTTTCCGTCACCCCATGCGTATCGAACCTCGTCAACTGCCTGCCACGCTGCCCTTCCTGGGTGATTTGCCACCACTGCTGACCCGCCTGTACGCGGCGCGGGGCGTGCAATCGGAGGCAGAGCTGGACAAGAGTCTGGCGCGGTTGATTCCGTTTCAACAGCTCAAGGGCATCGATGCGGCGGTGGACTTGCTGGTGACCGCGCTGGAACAGCGTCAGCGCATTCTTATTGTCGGTGACTTCGATGCGGACGGCGCCACCGCCAGCACCGTCGGTGTGCTTGGCTTGCGCCTGCTGGGCGCGGCCCATGTCGATTATCTGGTGCCCAACCGCTTCGAATACGGCTATGGCCTGACGCCGGAAATCGTCGATGTCGCGCTGACCCGCGAACCGCAATTGCTGATTACCGTGGATAACGGTATTTCAAGTGTCGAAGGCGTCGCAGCGGCCAAGCGTGCGGGTTTGAAAGTCCTGATTACTGACCACCATTTGCCCGGCGATGAGCTGCCGCAGGCCGATGCGCTGGTCAATCCGAACCAGCCCGGTTGCGAATTCCCGAGCAAGGCACTGGCCGGCGTCGGGGTGATTTTCTATGTCTTGATGGCGCTGCGCGCGCGCCTGCGCAGCCTCGGCTGGTATGAAAGCAAGCCCCAACCGAACATTGGCGAACTGCTTGATCTTGTGGCCCTGGGCAGCGTTGCCGACGTGGTGCCGCTGGATGCCAACAACCGCATCCTCGTTCACCAGGGTCTGGAGCGGATTCGCGCCGGGCGCGCGCGGCCGGGGATCAAGGCGATTCTGGAAGTGGCCAAGCGTGATGCTGCGCGCATCACGTCCACCGATCTGGGCTTTATCGTCGGTCCGCGTCTGAACGCCGCCGGGCGCCTGGACGACATGAGCCTGGGCATCGAATGCCTGCTCACGGCTGACGCCCATCTGGCCCGGGAAATGGCCGCGCAACTGGACGGCATGAACCAGGATCGCAAATCCATCGAGCAGGGCATGCAGCGCGAGGCACTGGCGCAGCTCAAGGACTTGCCGGTCGAATCGATGCCGTTTGGTCTGTGTTTATTCGATCCTGAATGGCATCAGGGGGTGATCGGTATTCTCGCTTCGCGCATGAAAGAACGGTATTTCCGCCCGACCATCGCCTTCGCCGATGCCGGCGATGGGCTGCTCAAGGGCTCGGGACGTTCGGTGCAAGGCTTCCACATTCGCGATGCCTTGAGCGTAGTGGCCGCACAACACCCGACGCTGATCGCCAAGTACGGCGGCCATGCGATGGCGGCCGGTCTGACCCTGCGCCAGGAGAATTTTCCGCTGTTCGCCGAAGCATTCGACGCCGAAGTACGTCGACAACTTCGCGAGGAAGACCTTACCGGACGAATGCTGACCGATGGCACTCTGGCGGTTGAAGAGTTCCACCTGGAACTGGCACGCGCTTTACGTCACGCCGGGCCGTGGGGGCAGCATTTCCCGGAGCCGGTGTTTCACGGCGTGTTTCAGTTGGTCGAGCAGCGCGTCGTTGGCGAGCGGCATCTGAAAGTGGTGCTGAAAAGCGAATGCGGCTCGGTGAAACTCGACGGCATCGCCTTCGGGATTGATCGCGATATCTGGCCGAATCCGACGATTCAGTGGGTAGAGCTGGCTTATAAACTCGATGTAAACGAATTTCGTGGCAACGAGACCGTGCAGTTGATGATTGCCCATATCGAACCGCGTTAAGCCCTTCGCGAGCAGGCTCGCTCCCACAGGTACGGTGGTGTCCTTGTGGGAGCGAGCCTGCTCGCGAAAGCGTCCTATCACACCCTGAATCACTCTGAACCCTCCCGCATCGGCGGTTGTCAACTAGGCTCTAAACACTGCTTGATTGGCCTTGTGACGTCCTGTCGAATTTTTTGCCCGCGGGGGCGGGTGCTGCACCTTTTTCTGTCACTCGTCGACTTTTCAAACAGAACCCTGGAGCCTGCCCACTGATTCGAGAGGTGCCCCATGAGTCTGCTGCTTGAACCCTTTACCCTTCGCCAACTGACTTTGCCCAACCGCATTGCCGTTTCGCCGATGTGCCAGTATTCCAGCGTCGATGGCCTGGCCAACGACTGGCACCTGGTGCATCTCGGCAGCCGTGCGGTGGGCGGCGCCGGTCTGGTTTTCACTGAAGCCACAGCGGTCACGGCCGACGGGCGGATCACCGCCGAAGATCTCGGTCTGTGGAATGACGAACAGATCGCACCGCTGCAACGCATCACCCGTTTCATTACCGCACAAGGCGCGGTGGCTGGCATTCAACTGGCCCATGCCGGGCGCAAGGCCAGCACCCACCGGCCGTGGATCGGCAAACATGGCAGCGTCAAACCCGAGGATGGCGGCTGGACACCGGTCGGGCCGTCGCCGATTGCCTTCGATCCCCAGCACACCCAACCGAAACAGCTCGATGAGCAGCAGATCGCCGAAGTGATTCAGGCCTTCGTCGACGCTGCCAGGCGCGCGTTGACAGCAGGTTTCAGTGTGGTCGAGGTGCACGCAGCGCACGGCTATCTGCTGCATCAGTTTCTTTCACCGCTGAGCAATCAACGTCGCGATCAGTACGGCGGTTCGTTCGAAAACCGAATCCGTCTGGTGCTGCAAGTCACCGAAGCAGTGCGGGCGGTGTGGCCGGAAGAGCTGCCTGTGTTTGTTCGTGTGTCTGCCACCGACTGGGTGGAAGACGGCTGGAACCCGGATGAAACCGTGGAGCTGGCGCGACGTCTGCACACGCTGGGGGCCGATCTGATTGACGTGTCGTCGGGCGGTACCGCGGCCAATGCCGAGATTCCGGTCGGGCCGGGCTATCAGACGCGGTTTGCCGAACGTGTCAGGAAAGAGTCAGGCATCGCCACCGGCACCGTAGGCATGATTACCGAGCCCGCACAGGCCGAGCACATCCTGCGTACCTGTCAGGCCGATATCATCTTCCTCGCACGGGAATTGCTGCGTGATCCCTACTGGCCGCTGCATGCAGACGATGATCTGGGAGGGCGAAAAGCCGTGTGGCCCGCGCAGTATCAGCGGGCGACCCATCGGGATCAGCCGATTCATGAGTCGGATTTACGCGATTGATAAAAGGCTGAAAAGCAAAAGCCCCGAGCCGTGATGGTCGGGGCTTTTCTTGTGTCCTGAAAATCATCGGTTGCCTGGTCTGGCGCTATCGCGAGCAGGCTCACTCCTACATTTTGGAATGCGATCCCCTGTAGGAGTGAGCCTGCTCGCGATGAGGCCCTATCAGACGCTACGAAACCTCAAGGGTATTTGCGCTTCTCCGGCGCCGGCGGGAAATACTGATACAACCACGTCTCGCTCAACGTGCGGTCATTGGTACGGATGAACAAGCGCAGCTCCACCGGCTCGACGCTGTCATTGGTCGGATACCAGTCGAACAGGATCCGATAACCCTTGATGTCGTCCAGCACCAACACGCTGAAGTCCTGCACCTTGCCGTTGGAACAGGTCACCACCGGTTCGATTCCGGTGCCCTGCGGCAGACGCTCCAGGCCGCCACCGGTGAAGTCCACGGCAAAGCGCCGCGCCCACACCTTCGGGTAATGCTCACCCGGCGCCCAGCCCTCGGTGAAGCCGCCCATGCCCGAGCGCGTTGCATGCACCCGCGCCAACGGTGTGCTGACCGGTGGCAGTGCGCTCCAGTACAGCTTGTACCCGTAATTCAGCGAATCACCAGCAGCCACTGGCTTCTTCGGCGTCCAGAACGCGACGATGTTATCCAGCGTCTCGCCCGTCGTAGGAATTTCCAGCAAATCGATAGACCCTTCGCCCCATGCGGTTGTAGGTTCTACCCACAGGCTCGGGCGCTTGCTGTACCAGTCGACGGTGTCCTGATAGTTGGCGAACTCGTGGTCGGTCTGCACCAGACCGAAACCTTTCGGGTCCTTGTCGGCGAACGCGTTGAATTGCAGCTTCGCCGGGTTATTCAGCGGTCGGCAGATCCACTCGCCGTTGCCGCGCCACATTGCCAGGCGATCCGAATCGTGGATTTGCGGGTGGATGGTGTCGCACATGCGGCGTTCGTGGGTGCCGCAACTGAACATGCTGGTCATTGGCGAAATGCCCAACTGTTCAATGGCAGTGCGCGCGTTGATGTGCGCGTCGATTTCCATGACCACGCGCTCGGCCTGGCAATCGATGTCGAAGCGATAGGCGCCGGTGGCGCTTGGCGAGTCGAGCAGGGCGTAGACTACGAAGCGTGTGGCGTTCTTGTCCGGGGTCTCGAACCAGAACTTGGTGAAGTCGGGAAACTCTTCTCGCTTCTTCGCGTAAGTGTCAATCGCCAGACCACGCGCCGACAGGCCATATTGGCCAGTGGCATCGACGGCACGGAAATAGCTGGCGCCGAGAAACGACACCACGTCATGACGGTCCAGTTCCGGCGCCTTGAACAGTTTGAAGCCGGCGAACCCCAGGTCACCCTTGAGCTGCTGGGTGTCGACCGAGGTGTTTTCGTAGTTGAACAAGGCAGGGCGAAAATGTACTTCGCGCGCCATGCGGGTCTTCGGATCGACGCTGTACATGCGCACCGGCTGGCGGAAACCCATGCCGACGTGGAAGAACTGCACGTCCAGCTGACCTTTGTTCTCCTTCCACAGGGAATGCTCGCCGTCATAGCGGATCGCGTTGAAGTTTTGCGGCGTCATGGTCGCCAGGGTTGGCGGCAAGACCTGCTTCGTATCCTGATAGGCGCTGCCGGCGAGCTGCTTTGCCTGCCGCTTCAACGATTCGAAATCGAAGGCCTGGGCCTCCCCATCGGCGGCGCCACCATTGGCAGCCCAGGCACGCGTAGCCAGCAGGCCAGTGGCCGACAGACCGGTGTAAGCCGCGATGGCCACGGACGCTTTGAGCAAATTCCTGCGATGCATAAATACAACCTGTCGTGTGCAATCCCGCGCCTTTCCTGGCACGTGCTGGATCAGAAATATCGGTTTGGACATGCCTTTGGCCAAACGCAGCGGACTAGTAACAGATGCCGGCTAGCTTAAACGGTTCGCTCGAATAGCAAAATTCGTTGATAGCACAGCGATGGCGCGTCAATGAAACAAGACATGTCGGTTAAATGTCCGACAGGCTCTTCTGATTTAGAGGGCATATCTGCTTTTTTCGATTAATTACTCTAAAAACTGCTTTTCAGCGCCGATTTAATTCCTATTCTATGGGCAAGACCGGATACAAGCCTTCGTGCCGGCAGGGCACACGACGCTGCTCGAAGAGGCAGGGCGATGTGGGGTTTTGCAGTTTCTTGACTCAATAGAGAAGGACATCGTCCATGGCAAAAATACAGGGCATCACCGAAATGTTGGGCATCTTCCCTTGCTTGGGCGGCGGGCGCAGAAGACGCCGGCTCAACTCCGAAGAATTGAAACTGGTGGAGCGTTATCGAGAGCTGTCGGAGAGCGACCGGATCGCCATGCGGTATCTGGTGGATGCGATGCGGAGTGTTTCGCGGTTTTAACGCCGGGGCAGGCACCGTGAAAGCCATTTGACTTTCACGGAGGCCGGTTCAATAAACCTGTGGCGAGGGAGCTTTCTCCCTCGCCACAGAATTTTGCTCACCAGGTTTTAGCGACAACTTCCCTGAACCGGATACGGCCGCTGGCCGTGCATCAACTCCGGCACATCACGCCATTTGACCCATGCCTGTTGTTGCCAGTGCAGCAACGGCACGGTAACGCCCGCCCAATGCATCGAACTCAGGCACGGGTGGTTTTCCTGTGGGCTTGAATGGATTTCGCGCATCGTCGGAATGACCTCATGGCTCAGCCATTGGCGCAGGTGACGGTTTTCCGGGACGAAGTGATGGACGAGGAGGGCGAACAGTCCGGACTCGCTGACCACTGCGCAATCGAGGATTTCGCCGTCCCGGCGCAGGAGGACTTTGCGACGCTGGTCGGGATCGAGTTTCAGCGTGAGGCGTTCGTTCAGCGGATAGCCCATCAGACGTCCGAGATCCTGGACACAGAACCAGGCTTGGTGGTCTTGCATGAACGCGTGGAGGAAGCGATTGTGGCGGGTGAAGACGGTGGGGGTGAAATACGGCTGGGTTTCAGGTGGATTTGGCGTGTGCTTAGGCATTTCTGACTCCATGTTGAAATGAGAGTCGCCACGAATCCTTCGACAGATTTTGGGTGGCGAACCGTGCGGCGTTCGAAGTCGGAACATTCTCGATCAACATGTAAGCCGAGAGGCCCGCGCCACACGATCCGCCATAAAGCGAAACTGAAAGGCAAAAATACCTCAGCTTCTATGGAAGACGCAGATGCGCCATGTTGATGATGTTCCGGCTTCGACCCCGGGCCGCTGATTTTGCAGCGACGGGATAAAGCCTATCGGTCAGGCGCTAGCGGCGCCAAGTCTACTCTGTGGACGTACAGCGTAGGAAATGGGACTTTTTCAGGAAGGCTACATCTGTAGGAAATGCCTGTTTTTGCGCTCACGCCAGCGTGACCAACCCTAACCAGTGTTTTTTCCGTTATTTGTTTGAATCTTGCGCATCGCTGCAGGTGCGCGGCCCTTGGATCAAGGCTGGGCGCTGGAAAGTTTTATGTAGCAGCCGCTAACTTGGAAATGAACCCAATGACAACTGTATTTATTGCTGGCTCTATCAATATCAAGAACCTTGATCCAAAGGTTAAAGAGCGCATCAATAATATCGTGGCGTCTGATTTTGACGTGGTTGTGGGTGATGCGGGTGGCGCCGATACTTCGATTCAGGAGTATTTACTGAGCCTCGAGCGGTCCAAAACCACCGTTTTTTGCAGCGGTTCAGCGCCGCGTAACAACCTTGGTCAATGGCCCGCCAAAACAGTCGAATCCAGACATTCAAAGGGGTCGAGAGCTTTTTTTACTGAAAAAGACGTAGCGATGGCAGAACAGGCTGACTACGGATTGATGATCTGGGACGCAAAAAGCACCGGTACGCTCAGCAACGTCATAGAGCTGCTGTCGAGGAAGAAGAAGTCGCTTGTTTTCGTCAATAAAGAAAAGTCGTTCAAAGTAGTGGGTGACGTCTGTCAGCTCGAAGAGTTGATTGCGTTCATGTCCGAACACGCCAAGCAAAAAGCCAACGAAAAAATCAGGTTGTTCGAGCGGATTTCCTTGCTGAAACACGATCAGGCAGAGCTTTCTTTTTGATAATGTGCGTCGTCTTTCTGAGCCCGGCACCGTCCCGGTAGCGGGGCCAAAGGGTTCTGGCGAGTCCCTGCCCGCAGTCATACGGCGACCAAAGTGGAATCCGTTTCGGCATTGCAATGAAATGAAATGACGGTTTTGACGCAGGGCCATCACCAGGATAAACCGTGGTGAGCTCTGATAGCTTGGATTGAGTGCATATCCCAACGTCCGCTGTGATCGAGCAACATCTCGAAGCACACTCGCAGGTCGGGTTCGGGCACTTTCGAACTAGGCTGAGGGCCTTAGATCCGGATAACCCTTGTTTGGAGGCGGAACATGAACACCCGTGGATTGCTCGATCAACTGCTCAAGTCCGGGCAGGAAATGCTGCAGAACAAGGCCGGCGGCGCTCAGAACAAATCGGCCAGCGGTGGCTTGGGCGGCTTGCTGGGCGGCGCCTCTGGTAGTGGCGGCCTTGGCGGCCTGCTCTCCGGCGCGGGCGGTGGTGCATTGGCCGCAGGCGCGATGGGCCTGTTGCTCGGCAATAAAAAGGTGCGCAAGGTCGGCGGCAAAGTCGCGATCTACGGCGGCCTCGCCGCGCTGGGCGTTCTGGCCTACAAGGCCTACGGCAACTACAACGCGCAAAAAGGCAGCGCTCCCCAACGGGAACCGCAAACCCTCGACCGTCTGCCTCCGGCACAGGTCGAGCAGCACAGCCAAGCCATTCTCAAAGCCCTGGTCGCAGCCGCCAAAGCCGACGGCCACATCGATGAGCGTGAGCGCGAACTGATCGAAGGCGAGTTCACAAAACTCGACAACGATCAGGAACTGCAACATTGGCTCCACGCCGAACTGAACAAACCCCTCGACCCTACCGACGTCGCTCGCGCGGCGAGCACGCCGGAAATGGCGGCAGAGATGTACATCGCCAGTGTGATGTTGGTGGATGAGGAGAACTTTATGGAGAAGAGCTATCTGGACGAACTGGCGCGACAGTTGAAATTGGAGCCGGGGTTGAAGGTGGAGTTGGAGAGGCAGGTGCGGCTGGCGGCGGTCTGACGTTATTGGCTGAGAAATCGCAGTGTTATGCTGCGATTTTACCCTGCGTCGCCGATTCTGGCTTCAATACAGATTGAGCTTGGAAAGCCGTTATCAATCTTTTTGATGCGTGAGCAACGATGTAATCAAGCCTCAATCATGAAGTCTTCAATTCTTTCGATGAATTCGATTTTGCTTTTGGTTCTGAACTCACCTAGAAACTTTTCGGAATTTTTGATTGGCTCACCTCTTTTATCATATTCGATTGTTAGCATATCAATCACAAACTCTCCGTCGGGATCCCCTTCGGGCTCGACCCTCGTATCAAAGCAATGCCCGGTACTCTGACGGACTCCTCCTATCAGTACCGAGCTAGAGAACCAGTCGCAAGTCTCCGGTGTCAGCTCCACCTCAAACAAGTTGTTGATTGTTATAGTCCAGCCGCTTGGTACTCGGATAGGTTGGAGTTTGTATTCGAGTTTTGATCTCATTGGCTCTCTTCGAATCTTTGTACCCGTGAATACCTTGCTCTGATCATCCTAATGATAATCGTGCTCACTGCAGTGCTGAACAAAAGCGCTGGCAAGTATCAAGTTGTTTTACTTTAATTTGTATTCGAATGTTTCATCTAAGCCCAGAGATATATCCTGATTTTTTGTTCGCTCGAATATAGATATTATTTTACTAAAAGTTTCGCCCATGCTTTGTTCAGATTCTTTCAAATTTTTCCATGCTATTTCAATCGGACGCTCTACGTCCGTACTGAGCAAATCCCACAGAGCATTTAGGTTGTTCCCATAGTGCTGAGCCACGGAAAATGCAGAAGCTATACGCTTATGGAAATCTTGCTCGGAGGAAATGGATAGGCCGTCAAGTTCAATTTTCATTAAGATTATTTCCACTTTTCGATTGGGCTGACAGTTTCATAATGATCACTGGTGATATAAGCAGGCCATCATTCGAATAGAGCAGCCTAGTTCCAAGTTGGTTGCTCCGTGACATAGTGTTGTTCAGTCCGACGTCGGCTTCATACCAAGTTCAGCCAGAGGCGGATGGGAGAACATTTGTATCATTGTAGTAAGAAAAGGGGGGCGGATTTATATTCGGTTTGTAGAAGATAAAACTGTCCCCTTTTGCTCTTTTGCTCGATCCCCTTTTGCTCGATCCCCTTTTGCTCGTTCTCATTTTTTCTAAGGTCTCTAATGAAAGGTGGCGCATTTTTGCGGTAAAAGATTCTATTATAAAAACTTTCTATTTAAGTCCTCAATAATTTTATTTAGTTCAGGGTTTTTGATCTTATCGTGATGGTTGTACCAATTGGTGATGCATGTGATCGCATCTCTGAATGGTAAAGTGACGTGACTATCCATGAACTCAAACGCAATCCCTTTAGTTAAATAAGTGGGTATGTTTTCTCGGTCGGCGTCGGTGCTGATGTATATACCAGACATCTCGATTCCGAATCCTTGTGATTGAAGAAGGCTTTGGAGCGCTTTGGGTAGGAAGCTGGAATCGTTGCTTGAAGAGGACTCTAAGAGATCTAGCAAGCAGTTGTGAATTATGTTTTCTTGAGAGTTGCTAATATTTATATTCATAACTATTTCATTGTTTGGTGAAAGTTGGTGACTGTGGTTAAAGATTCATCTAGAAAGATTCTGAAAGTTATTCCGTCATGAGAAGCGCTGTAAGCTCGGTTGCCATCGGATCGGGCTTGGTGGTAGCCCTTGGTGGCCGCTTCTCTACCTGTGTTGAACATTTTATCTGTAGAAATTATAGCTGGGTCGTAGACGGTTTTTGGACTGCCAAACTCTTTTATGCCGACTGCCTGGCCTGTTCGATCCAACGTAAGCGCTCCATAAACCCCACCTAGTCAAAAGTGGGCGGTGCGTTTAGCTGTGGGATCCAGGCTTGCAATTCCACGGCAACAGAGCTTCGTAATCTTCGACCGAGGATGCCTGTGGTAGGCGCTCCAGTGCGTGGCGCAGCCACGCATAAGGTTCTTGGCCGTTGGCTTTGGCGGTCTCGACCAGGCTGTAAAGTTGAGCACTGGCCGTCGCGCCTTTGGGTGTATCGCTGAACAACCAGTTCTTCCTTCCGATGACGAAAGGCCGGATCGCGCGCTCGGCGGTATTGTTGTCGATGGGCAGGTAGCCTTGCTCGACGTACCGTTCCAGTTTGCTCCAGTTGTTTGCCAGGTAGGTCACAGCCTTGCCCAGTGCATTCTGCGTGGTCATGTATGGGAGCGTTTTTTCCATCCAGGCCTTCAGCTCACTCATCACCTTGAGACTTAAATCCTGACGTCCATTTTTCCGCCCCTCATCGCTGCTCTCTTTGAAGGCGATCTCGATGCCGTATAGCTTGCTGATCAGCTTCAGCGCTATATCCGCCCGGCCTGTCTTGCCTTTGGGTTGCACTTTCTGCGCTTCGACAAACTTACGGCGTGCATGAGCCCAGCACCCTAAACGCTCGACTCCGTCCTGCGCGCCAAGCGCGTTGTAACCGGCGTAATCATCGGTCATGAGATAGCCGCAGTAGCCATCGAGCAGGCGCGTTGGAACCTCCTGCGAGCGGCTGGTGGAGTAGTCAAAAAGGATCACTGGTTTGTCTGGCGGGCCACCGGTTTGCACCCACATCCAGGACTGACTGCTTGGCTCCCGGTCAGGCTCTTTCAACACCTGCACGCGTGTTTCATCGCAGTGGATGACCCGACTGGCCAAGAGGCTGTCGCGCATTAAATTCAGCAATGGCTGAAAGTGCTCACCGCATTGGATAACCCAGCGAGCCAGGGTCTGACGTGGAATATCGATGCCATGGCGGCCCAGTACTTTTTCAAAGCGGTGGAGCGGTAAACCGTCCACGTATTTGGTGGTCAGCAGCATCGCCAGAACACTTGGGCTGGCCATGCTTTTTTCAATCAGTTGAGCCGGCTTGTCCGCAGTGACCGGGGCCGTCTCGCAGTCGCGGCAACCGTAAACTTTACGAACGTGTTTGATCACTCGGATTTGCATCGGTACGATTTCAAGCTGCTCGCTGACTTCCTCGCCAATCGCGTGTTTACGGCAGCCGCAGGCACACGTCAGTTCATGCTCGGGAAGTTCGTGGATAACCTCGATACGTGGCAGGTCGGCAGGCAGCGGCTTGCGTTTGCCGCGACGCTTGCCCGGTGCGACAACCTCTTCTTCGACGTCTTCGTCGACAGGCTCGGCGATGCTTTCCGCCTCGTTGAAAAGGGCTAGCTGAGGCGTCGCCAGATTGGCTGTCTGCTCGGACTTACGTCCGAACAGGCGCTGGCGCAGCAGCGCGTTTTCTTCTTCAAGATGGACGATGCGGCCCTAATTAGACTCGCGCTCAATCAGCATCTGCTCTAGCAATTGCTTGAGTAGCGCGGGGTCGTCAGGAAGGTCTTTGGGCATCGAAATCATGCCCTGGATTATACCGAATCAGGCCACGAATCGTGGCGTCAAAACCTGATGGGGACGGTTACGCCAGAGGTCAAAACCGTCGAGCATCCAGTTGAGTTCCTGGACGGTCAGGACTATCGCCTCGTCGCTGGCATCGGGCGATGTTTTAAAGCGCTCGGATTCGAGGCGCTTGAGCCATAGGCAGAAGCCATTGCGCTCCCAATATAAAATCTTCACTCGGTTGCGGGGCTTGTTGAGGAAGACGAAAAGCACGGGGTCAAAAACCGCGACCTTAATGTCCAACTCGACCAGCGCAGCCAGGCCGTCGATGGACTTTCGGAAGTCGACGGGTTTGGGATACAGATACACTTTTTCGACTTTTGCATCGGGTCGCATCATGGCGAACGAGCTCCAGAAAGAATCGGGAGCACAGCATCCGGGATCAGCTAAGCGCTTTGAATGTGGGGTTCATGGAGCGCTTACAACCGACCAAGCGCGTCGTAGCTGAATGAATCCCTCGCCATCGGGCAGCGTTTTTACAAGCAAGCGGCCTGCGGTATCTCTAATGTAGCCCTAACTCAGCGTCGAAGGTACTACCCTGAACCGCAGAAATTTAACGATTTTGCTGGCATCCTGCACCGCGAGATTGCCGTAACGCGGTACTCCGCTGGCCACATGATTTCGCCGCTGTAGTCGGTCAGTTCCTGCTGCATACCAGTGGCAGAACTAGTAGTAGAGCGGCGAAGCTTTAACGGGATTTCGCCGTCAAGTATGAGACTTAGAAGAAAAAAAACATTCCTGTATTGTATTTTATCGCCATTTCGTTGAGGTGTATGATTTTCCTTAGTGTGTCAGAATTGGTTGTAATGAATATTTTTTGAAATATCTGGAGAGCTGATTCTAGATCGGTCTGTCCTTGTATTCTTTCGTCTTCATATTCATCGATAAGTTTGCTCAGTGTTGAATTGATTTCCTCAATTGCTCCAGTTTTTGAAAGATCTAAGAATTCTTCCTTTGAGAGTAATAGTTCTTCTAAGTCGCCAGGTAAACATTCATCCAAATCCAAACGATGCATTGCATCTATAGATAAGGGTACTGAAATTGTTTTCATGTTATGGTTCCTTGTTGAAGTGCGTAACTTCGTTGTATTCGCTTTGTGTTCTTCCTGCTTGTTTTCCGTTTGGAAGGGTTTTGTTACTGGGAACAATTCCTTCCAGGTTTAAATATTTGCGCTTTCCGGGTAAGGAGGGGTCATAAATTCTGAAATAGTTTCCGTTCATGTCTTCAACCACTTCTAACCCGTTCTGAGGGTTTTTGTATATTCTTTTGCCTTTGTCCGTGGTGCTAACGATTGGATTGCCTCCAGCGAATTTTTCAACGGCACTGTTTAAATTTGCTTTAGGCCAATTCGCAGAATATAGAGCCGCTCGGGCAGCTCCCCCTGTTTCGGGCGCTTTTTGGTCGCCTTCATCTACTTTTGGTTTTGTAGCGGAATCATCAGCACCGATGCCAGGCGTACAATTTTCGCCTCCAGGACAAGTATTCAACCCTAGTGGGTCCACCCACCCCGTAGGGTTAGGCACGTACTGGTAGCTGTTCAACCCGCCCGAAAGCTTGATCGGATCCGGCGTCAAGAACCGTCCAGTTCCCGGATTGTAATAGCGGTGGCGGTTGTAATGTAACCCCGTTTCGGCGTCGAAATACTGACCTTGAAAGCGCAACGGGTTATCGATTTCGCTGACATCCAGCGCTGCGAGGTTGCCGTAGGCGCGGTACTTCGCCGACCACATGATCTCGCCGCTGTAGTCGGTCAGTTCCTGAGGCGTGCCGAGGTGGTCAAGTTGGTAGTAGAACGGGGCCGCTTTTAGCGGGCCTTCGCCGTCTAGCATCGCCAACGGACGGAAGGTGCCCGGCTCGTAGACATAGCTGCGGTAGCGGTTTTCGCCGCTTTCTGCGATCAGTCTTTCGCCTTGCCACAGAAACTCAGTCGTCTGACCGTCTACGGTTTTCTCGATGCGGCGGCCGAAGGCGTCGTATTTGTAGGTTGCGGTGCTGCCGCCGGGCAGGCTGACCCCGATCAAGCGGTGCTGGCAGTCGTAGCGGTATTCGGTGACGAGCTTCTGGCCGGTGCCGCGACGTTCGCGGACCAGGTTGCCGTAGGCGTCGTAGTCGTAGTGGCGGTCGCCTTGCATCAGCAGGCGGTTGCCTTTGACGTTGGCGAGGTTGGCGGTGCCTTCGTTGTTCTGGCCAAGCAGGTTGCCGGCCGGGTCGTGGGCGAAGCTTTCGGGCATGGCGCCACGCACGCTGATCAAACGATCAAGCGGATCGTAGTGGTAGCTGCGGTTGCCTTTGCGGCTGTCGTTGATGCCGGCGAGGTTGCCGTTGGCATCGTAGTTGTAGCGGCGCTGGAAAAAGTGTTTGTCTCGTTGGCTGATACTGTGGGCCTGCAGACGGCCCTGTTCATCATATTGGTATTGGCTGAGCAGCAGACCTTGCTGGCGTTGCTGCTCACGCCCGGCGCTGAACTGGTGAGAGGTCAGGCGGGAGCCGTTAAGGTCGATGCTGCTCAGTTGACCGCCAGGCTGGTGCCGGTAATCGAGTTTGCTGCCGTCAGGGAGGCGACAGTGCTTGAGCTGGCCAACGCTATCGTATTCGTAGCGCAGGGTGCCCCAACCTTGGTGTTCCTCGATGAGTCGGTCTTGTAGATCGTATTTATAGGCGAGCGGCCAGTGACCGTCGTCGACGTTGACCAAGCGACCGAGTGCGTCGTAGCTGTAGTGAATTTTTTCCCCATCGGGCAGCGTTTTTACTAGCAAACGGCTGGCGGCATCGCGCTGGTATTCGGTAACCAGTTCGCTACTGTCATCGCCAAATTCGGTTTTTTTCAGCAGTTGGCCGTTGAGGTCGTACTCGTACGCGGTGCGACGACCGTCGAAGCCGGTTTCTTGTTGGATCAGGCCGTTGGCGTAGTAATCGAGGTGGTAATGCTCACCGCGTTCGTTTTCGATTTCAGTGAGCAAGAGGCGCGAGTTGTCGTAGCGGTAACGTAGTTGGCTGCCGTCGGGGTTGATACGGCGGCTGACGAGGTGCAGGTTGTCGGCATATTCGTAGCGGGTGATACGGCCGAGTTCGTCGCGTTCGGCGGTTACACGGCCATACGGGTTGTAGGTAAAAGCGCGGGTGGCGCCGCCGGGCAAAGTGACCTGAACCAGGCGACCGACCGCGTCCCATTGATATTGTGTGATCGCGCCAGTTTCATCCTGACGAATGGTTTGCCGCCCAAGTGCATCGTAGCGGTACTTTCGTTTGCCACCGTCTGGCAGTTGCTCCTCTAACAATTCGCCGAGGTTGTTCCAAATTAATTTATGGCGGCTGCCATCTGACTGCCGAATTTCCAGCAGGCGACCATGGCTGTCGTAGGAGTAATGTGTGGAGTTCCCATGAGGATCAATTTGTTGAGTGATATCCCCTTGTTTATTTCGAGTATATTTCCAGATCGAATCGCCGCGACGAACCTCAGACAGAAAACCAAAGGAGTAATCGAAGAGAGTGGGTGTATCCTCAGGAGGAATGAGCGCTTCCATTCGACCCGCGTCATTGTATTGGTATTCGGTGACTGCACCCAATGGGTTTTTTTCGGAGATTAATCGACCTTTGTCGTCATAAATGTTGATGTATTCAGCACCATCTGGCTCGATTTTACTTATGAGTCTTGCCTGATCATCATGAGTGTAGGTCTCCTCACTTCCGTCAACATTAGTGACGATAACGCTTCCGTTGTCATCCCAAGAATAGCGGGCATCTATCTGAGTAAAATTTGCCCAGTGATGAACGCATCGAGAGGATTTACCTTCTTTCTCCCATTCCCAAAAGAAGCTTGCCCCACCTGCAAGTTGTCGCTTCTGAATCACATTCAGATGGTCATAGCTATAAAGCTCACTCTCACCTGCGGCATTTTTAGCTTCTATAAGCCGATTGCGCTCGTCGTACTTGTAGGTAGCAAGGGTTTGAATGGTAATCCAAGCGTCTTCCAGATTGTCTGCAGGAGTGAATTGTTGAATGTCCACAGACACGATATGTTGTCGGTCATATCTTAATAGCAGGCCTCGTCCTGCTCCGTTATCTACCCGTTTGATTCTTCCGTGAATATCTCTACCAATATGCAGTCGATTGTTATATCGGTCAGTTATTGCGATAAGGGTTGCGCCCTTATTGTCGTATTTAAAGTGATAGAACAGCGGGCGCTCGCCAGCTTGGGTGAGAATGAGTTCAGAGGGATCATCACCTAAAAAAATGGCGGCTTTAGCTAGGCTGTTGGTAATAGCTGGCCGTTGACTGCCAGGAAGCGGAAAGTGAGTAATGCGGTTTTCATGATCAGTCCAGACAATCCCATCATGATTAACCTGGAGTCTTTGCGCCAAAGCATGACTCCATCCGTAGCCGAGCCCACAATCCACCTCTACTGAGCTTGTACGGTATAGACGGGTCCATTCGAATGGAAGAATTCCGGTTAACTGCCCGTCAGTAAGAGTCAGTAGCTCTTCTCCGGTAACCATTGATACCGGGCATCCGTTTACACAAGTCTCCTTGGTGCATGCGACAGTTTTGTCGTCATGGTTCGTCGATTGTTTTGATTTGTCGTCAACGTGTTCAGTACTCGCTACCTTCGCATGGTCTTGTCGATCCCAACCAAGTCTCACCTTGCCTTTGGCGAACGTTCCAGCAGCAGCTCTCGTAGCAAGTTTTTTGTAACCCTCGATTGCTTCCATAAATTTTTTGAGGATGCTGAATATTGATCTTACAAAACCAGAAACAGCGTCGATGACTTTGCTGCCGTAATTGATAAGACGAACACCCAGATATGCAATCCCTGAGCCCTCCGCTGCGAAAGTTAAAACTATTGCCAAGAGTATATCGATCAGGACAGTTACTATAGCGCCGGACAGCTGCTCTGCTGTTTTTCCGGAAATCAAGCTCGGAGGAAGCTGTGCTAACCAGATTCCCGACGCCTTGAGGACAAGGAATAGGGCGGCTTGGTCGCTCGCTAACAACATCAGTTTTTCCATTGCAGCTGGTGTGTCTTTGGCCAGTTTGAGCAGATCTTTCGCACTGTCTCCTAATTCTTCCGCGAAATTTTTGGGATCTTTTAATATCTCGAATATACGTTTGATTCCGTCAAACGCTGACTTTATTGCCTCCCAGCTTCCGATGATCATTCCCTTCTGCTGGGCAATGTAAGAGGAAGCAAACGTTTCCTCTGGCCATAATGGTCTGTATTTATTCCATTCGGAATTCAGCCAGCTGTTCAGGTGCCCACTTAGACCTTCATAAGAGCTAAATAATTCGTTCAGCTGATTTTTCGTGACTGAACTTTGTACGCGGACGTAGTATTTCTTCCCCGGTATACCCTTGTAAACGCCTTTGCCTTCAGCATCGAGCGTGATTGAGGTTGACGATCCACCTTCCTTTGGAGTGACTTCTACCGTTATGTTGCCTACGGGAATGTCATTTACGGAAATAAATTTACTTTCAATTAACAGTCTTCCGTCTTTAGGACACTGTGCGACCGTGGACTCAAATTCATTATCTTTCACGCTGACGGTAGCATTCGCGCTTCCAAGCTTTATGGTTCTGCTCAAACCAAAAAAAGCTGGTTTATCGAAGAATTGAGGTCCTGCGTCTAGCCATTCGGCATATTTGCTTTCGGTCATTTTGCGATAGTCTTTCAAACTATCAGGGAAGGCAGCGAGTTGTGTGTCAACAAAGGCAACGCGATCCATCAGCCTTGCTCCAGAATCAGGTGGTTTATCAGTGCTTCTTTAAGATTTTGCGGCGCATCCGGGCGGCGCACGAAGCGGGTGATTTTCAGCTTCAGATTGTTCTCGGGCCACGCGTTGTAGAGGTCCGGGCGGTCTTCTTCCAGCCACTGCATCAGGTTGCTGACCAGCGTTGCCGGATTGTCCTTGCTCAACCTCTCCAACAACCCCTTCGGCACCTCCCACCACGGCCAGTCCCTGACCTTCGGCACCACCCGCGTGCCCACTTCCAGCGAGCATCCGTTAATCAAATACCGCTCAAACACCGGCAACAATTCCCCAGCCTTTTCCCCCAAACCCTGCAGAATCGGATAGACATGCCGTCCATCCCAAAACCGAAAAAACACCTCGGTCCCATCCGGCATTTTCACCTGGGTCAGGCTGCGCAGATGTTCGAACACTTCGTTCGGCTCTGAGCGCGACACGGCCAGCCAGCCCCAGTCGAGGGCGTCGGTTTCGGCGATCCAGGGCAGGAAGGCAGAGTTGGCTTTGAGTTCTGCGACGTAAGGCATCACCGGTTGCCAGGTGGCGTAGGGCGTGCCGCCCCAGATCGGGATGAGCTGGGCGGTGGGTTCGGTGAGGTACAGGTTTTTCAAGGCGTCGCTATCACTCGCCGCGCTGATGACCAGATACAAACGCTCGCCACTTTGCAGCGGCTGTTGTGCCAGCCAGTCCTTGGGGGTGATTCGTTCAGATGGCACAGGCACCTGCCTTGCATTTTTCGCATTCTTCGCAGAACGGCGCGTTGCGTTTGAGGGTGTTGATCTGCGCCGGGGTCAGGACTTGGCCAGCCTTGTCCGCATCAGCCTGTTTCAACACGCCCGGCATCAACGGCGCCGCACCGGTGCCGCTGCCAGGGCTACCGCCGGAGTTCATGTTGATCACCGGCCCGCTCATCGTCACGCCGCCGGCATCGATCTTGATAAAGCTGCCGCCGCCCACCAGCGTCAGTTCCGCCCCGGCTTCCATCACCACTTTCATGCCGCTGCTGAGGTGGATTTCCTGGCCGGCGTCGATGAACTGGCCGGTGCCGATCTTGATGTGCTGGTTGACGCCCACGGTGAGGTGGTCGTTGGCGCGGGTTTCGACTTTGCGGTCGGCGTAGACGGTGTGGTGTTCTTCGGCTTTGAATTCCGTGTAGCTGTTCTTTTCCACGGTGTCGTGGCGTTCGTTGCCGACGCGGATTTTCTGGTCGTGCTCGATGTTTTCGTCCCAGTCGCGCTGGGCGTGCAGGTAGATCTGTTCCTGACCTTTTTTGTCTTCGATGCGCAGTTCGTTGTAGCCACCACCGCCCATGGAACTCAGGGTCTTGAAGGTGCTGCGGGTTTTGTTCGCCGGCAGTGCGTACGGGACGGTGTTTTCCTTGTGGTACAGGCAGCCGCTGATCAAGGGCTGATCGGGGTCGCCTTCGAGGAAGGTGACCAGCACTTCCATGCCGATGCGCGGGATGGCGATGCCGCCGTATTGGGCGCCGGCCCAGGCGCTGGAGACGCGCAGCCAGCAACTGGTTTTGTCGTCGGCCTGACCTTCACGGTCCCAGTGGAACTGGACTTTGACGCGGCCATATTCGTCGCAGTGGATTTCTTCGCCTTTCGGGCCGGTGACCACGGCGCTCTGGCTACCGAGGATGCGCGGTTTCGGGTGGCGCAGCGGCGGGCGGTTCGGCACGTCCCATGGCGTGGCCTGAAAGCGGTTGCGGTAGCCCTGGTGGAAATCGTCTTTCAGCGCGGTGGTGTCGCTGGTGACGGACTCTTCAAGCACCTGCGGTTGCTTGCCTTCGTGTAGCACTTCGGTGAGCAGCCAGAGGTCGTTCCATTTGGCCTTTGGGTGCTCGGTCAGGGCGAGGAAGTGGCCGCTGACCAGTAATGGCTGATCGCTCTTGCCTTCGGCGAGCTGGAAGTCGCTGCGGTGGCGTTCGAGGGCGCGTTTGGCCAGGTGTTTGCCGCGCTCGCGGTCGATGAAGCGGCCCGGGTAGTCGTAGTCTTCGAGGTCGGGCAGGGCGTCGCCACGGTTTTCGCTTTCCAGGGTCAGGCGCGGTTTTTCGAAATCGTAGTCGCGGCGGGTGGTGCGGCTGGTGCGGGTTTCCAGGCGCAGGTCGAAGCGCTTGATCACCGGGTTGTTGGCGACCATGCCGGAGTCTTGCTGATAGGCCACGGGCGCGAGTTTCGGGAACACCGTCTGGTCATCGCCGAACAGCAGTTTGTGGCCAGTTGTGGTGTGCTGGAAGTGGTAGTGAATGCCTTCTTCTTCGCACAGGCGCTGGATGAAATGCAGGTCCGACTCGTCGTATTGCACGCAGTAGAGGCGCTCGGGGTAGATCGAGCCGGTCTTGAATTCGTAGGCATTGCTTTGAATGCCGTGCTCTTCGAGGACCATGCCGATGATTTTCGGTACCGTGAGGTTCTGGAAGATGCGCTGGTTGATACGGTGCGCGAGGTACGACAGTTGCGGGCGCAGCGTCACCGAATAACGGGTCAGGCGCTTGCCCGAATCGCCTTGCGCGGCGCGGTAAATCTGGCCATGAATGCCGCTGCCGTCGGGCGACAGCTGCAGAAAGGCCGGTTTGTGCAGCAGGGTTTCGAGGTCCAGCGACGGCTGCTCACTGACCAGCTCCACCTCAAACACAAAAGGCTGGCTGATGGCTTCCCGGCCTTGCAGGGTAAACACCTGAAAGTCGGCAGAAAGCCCTTCGATGGTCAGGGCAAAGTGGGTTTCATTGGCCGGCGCGAACATCCCTTGTTCCTCGTGCTGTACAGCGGCGCTCGTCGACGGCCGCAAAAAAAGCGGCTCAACGTACGCGAAATTCTGGAGGGGCGTAAACAACATCGACCAGCAGAGCTGGCCGATGCGTGTAACGGTCAGCCGTAATTAAACGACTGGAGCACGCCAGTCATCGGAACCCGAAGTACCGGATACTTCGTGGGTCCAGGTGATTTTGCGGTAGGTGAACTGCACTTCTTCCAGGTGGGTGAAGTGCGCGTTGCCTGGATCCTGGCAGTTGTGCATTTTGTTGTTGATGGCGACGATGATCGCGTCTTCCAGTTTGGTGGTGTAGTAGTGCTCTTGGGTGCCTTGCGCCGAAGTGCGGTACCACTGGATAACGATCTCGCTCATGCGCTCGCCGGAAGTCAGTGCGGCTTGCAGCAGTGGCGAAGCCTTGTCGTAGACCTTGGTGATCACGACTGGCTTGTGTACGCGCTGACCGGTTGGCTGACCGGATTGCGGGTCACGCGGGATGATCACGTCGTGGGTGAACGCCTGAACCATGACCTGGTCTTCGTGACCTTCCTGGTAGGTGTTGCCAACGGAGTCGGCGGTGAAGGCGCCGGCAGTGATCAGGCCTTGTTTTTCGCCGGTAACCGACATGTACGCTGGTGTTGCCATGGGGTGCTCTCCTTGCGGAATAAAGTTAAGGGCCCGGAGGCGAAATCGCCCGGTGGGTGGCTGAGGGGTATCAAGACGCGTGCCAGGTTTGGTGAAGTGCCCGGCGGGTGGGGGCTTGAGGGCAGTGAGCTACCAAATGGCGGGTTTTTCGGCGTGATAATCAAGAGAAAGTGCGCAAGAAGTTGCGCAGTACTGCGCAACTTCTTGCGCACTTGGCTACAGGCCTTGCCCCATAAGGGCTACAGCGCAATTGACACCCGAAATATTACGACCTACTGCGCAACTTCTTGCGCAGTTGGGCATTGGCCGGGACCGAGGTGTTTGCTTCGCGAGCAGGCTCGCTCCCACAGGGGGTGTGTGGGTTGCCCGAAAGCCCGGGTCCACCGCAAAACCTGTGGGAGTGAGCCTGCTCGCGAAGGCGTCCGTGCAGGCAAATCGTTGGCGGCTGATAAAAGGCTATCGCGAGCAGGCTCACTCCTACAGGGGATTTTTGGTATGCCCCGAATTCGAGTTTCATCCGCGAAACCTGTGGGAGTCGCCAGTTAGAAAGCGTCTTATAAATGAAACAGCGCGCTCGGCTATACTCCCCGCATTTCGATCAGGTACGAGGATTCACTGTGAAGAACTGGACGTTGCGCCAACGCATTTTGGCGAGCTTTGCGGTGATTATCGCCATCATGTTGCTGATGGTGGTGCTGTCCTATTCGCGGCTGTTGAAGATTGAAGCCAGCGAAAACAGCGTGCGTGACGATGCGATTCCCGGTGTCTATTACAGCTCGATGATCCGTGGCGCGTGGGTCGACAGCTACCTGCAGACCCAGGAACTGCTGGGCCTCAAGGAAGGCCAGGGCATTTCCAGCGAGGATGCGGCGGACTACAAGGCCTTCGAGGCGCGCCTGCAAGATCAGATGGCCAATTACCGCAAGACCATGGCCACTGACGAGGACCGTTCCGAGTTCGCCCTGTTCGAGAAATACCATGACACTTACATTCAGATTCAGGACGCTGTGCTGGACTTGCACCGTCGCAATCTGGAAGCCGATGCCATCAAGCTGTTTAACGAAAAACTGACCCCGGCGTGGTACAGCGGGCGAATGAAGCTCAACGACATCATTGGCGAGAACAAAGTTGTCGCCGATAACGCCATGGCCAATATCGACGATGCCGTAGCGGCAGCCAAAGTCAGCATGATCGTCTCTTTGCTGGTCGCCGTCCTGGTTGCCGGTCTGTGCGGCCTGCTGCTGATGCGCGCCATCATGGCGCCGATGAACCGTATCGTGACAATCCTCGACATCATGCGCACCGGCGACCTCAGCTCGCGCTTGAACCTCGACCGCAAGGACGAATTCGGCGCGGTGGAAACCGGCTTCAACGACATGATGACCGAGCTGACGTCGCTGGTGTCCCAGGCGCAGCGCTCGTCGGTGCAGGTGACAACCTCGGTCACCGAGATCGCCGCGACTTCCAAGCAACAGCAAGCCACCGCCACCGAAACCGCGGCCACCACCACCGAGATCGGCGCAACGTCTCGGGAAATCGCCGCCACCTCGCGGGATCTGGTGCGCACCATGACTGAAGTGTCCACCGCCGCTGATCAGGCTTCGGTGCTCGCCGGCTCCGGTCAGCAGGGCCTGGCGCGCATGGAAGACACCATGCATTCGGTGATGGGCGCGGCGGATCTGGTCAACGCCAAATTGGCAATCCTCAACGAGAAGGCCGGCAACATCAATCAGGTGGTGGTGACGATCGTCAAAGTCGCCGACCAGACCAATTTGCTGTCGCTCAATGCGGCGATCGAAGCCGAGAAGGCCGGCGAGTACGGCCGCGGTTTTGCCGTGGTTGCCACCGAAGTGCGGCGTCTGGCCGATCAGACCGCCGTCGCCACTTACGACATCGAACAGATGGTCCGCGAAATCCAGTCGGCGGTATCGGCTGGGGTGATGGGCATGGACAAGTTTTCTGAAGAAGTGCGTAGGGGCATGTCCGAGGTGCAGCAGGTCGGCGAACAACTGTCGCAGATCATCCATCAGGTGCAGGCGCTGGCGCCGCGGGTGTTGATGGTCAACGAAGGCATGCAGGCACAGGCCACCGGCGCCGAGCAGATCAACCATGCGCTGGTGCAGTTGGGCGATGCCAGCAGCCAGACTGTCGAATCGTTGCGTCAGGCCAGTTTCGCCATCGATGAACTGAGCCAGGTGGCCGTCGGGCTGCGCAGCGGCGTCTCGCGATTCAAAGTCTGATGAGCGACATCATCGCCAAACGCGGCGTCGCGCCAGTGGCGAAGCAGGTGTTGTTCCTGCTGTTTCGCATCGGCAGCGAACGCTATGCCCTGCGCGCCACCGAAGTGGCGGAAGTATTGCCGCGCCTGCCATTGAAACCGATCGCCCGGGCGCCGCAGTGGGTGGCAGGCGTGTTCGCCTATCGCGGCGCGGTGGTGCCGGTGATCGACCTCAGCGCGCTGACCTTTGGCCAACCTGCCGAGGCGCGTACCAGCACCCGGCTGGTGCTGGTGCATTATCGTCCGAACACCACGCAATCGGCGCAATGGCTGGGGCTGATCCTGGAACAGGCCACCGATACCCTGCGCTGTCATCCCGAGGATTTTCAGCCCTACGGCCTCGACAACCGCGAGGCGCCTTACCTCGGTCCGGTGCGCGAGGACGCGCACGGACTGGTGCAGTGGGTGCGGGTCAGTGACTTGCTTGATGAATCGGTGCGCGCCTTGCTCTTCCCCGATCCGCCGCTGGCCCCGGCGCAGCTTGAGGCGCAGTCATGAGCAGCGATCAACGCTTTTTCGATTTCCTCAAGGAGCGCATCGGCCTTGATGTCGCTTCGGTGGGCGCGGCGATCATCGAGCGTGCCGTGCGCCAACGCACAACGCTGTCGCAAGCGGCGCACGCCGATGAGTATTGGTATTTGCTGCAAGGCTCGCGGGATGAACAGCAGGCGCTGATCGAAGCGGTCATCGTCCCCGAGACCTGGTTTTTCCGTTACCCGGAGTCCTTCGCCACCTTGGGAAAACTGGCCCGCCAACGTCTCGCCGAATTGAACAACATGCGCGCGTTGCGCATCCTCAGCCTGCCGTGCTCGACCGGCGAAGAACCTTATTCAATCGCCATGGCCTTGCTCGATGCCGGGCTCAAGCCGCATCAGTTCAAGGTCGACGGCATGGACATCAGCCCGTTGTCGGTGGATAAGGCCCGCCGCGCTGTTTACGGCAAAAACTCGTTTCGCGGGCAGGATTTGCAGTTTCGCGAGCGGCATTTCATGCCGGAGCAGGACGGCCACCGGGTCAACGAATACGTTCGCGAACAAGTGCGCTGGCAGGTCGGCAATGTCCTCGATCCGACGCTGTTGGCGAACGAGCCAGCCTTCGATTTCGTGTTCTGCCGCAACCTGCTGATCTATTTCGACCAGCCGACGCAGAAGCAAGTGTTCGAAGTGCTTAAGCGCCTGACCCATGTCGACGGCGTGCTGTTTATCGGCCCGGCCGAGGGCAGCCTGCTCGGGCGCCTGGGCATGCGCTCAATCGGCATTCCACAGTCGTTCGCCTTCAGCCGTCACAGCGAGCCGCACCCCGAACCGCTGCCGACGCCCAAGCCGGTTGCCGTGCCGCACAGCCAACCACTGCGCAGCACGCCGCCAGCGCCAGTGCGCAACCGGCCGTTCACCGCAGTGACCGCTTTGCCTGTGACGAAAAAAACCGCCAACCCGGACGCCGCAACGTTGCTGGCCCAGATCGCCGCACTGGCCAACGAAGGCAAAAGCGCTGAGGCCCGTGCCGCGTGCGAGCAGTATCTGCGCAGCCATGAGCCGGTGGCACAGGTATTTTACTGGCTCGGCCTGCTCAGCGATGTCTCCGGTCTGAGCCTCGAAGCGCAGGGGTTCTATCGCAAGGCTTTGTACCTCGAACCGCAACACCCCGAAGCGCTGATGCACCTGGCCGCGTTGATGCAGGCCCAGGGCGACACGGCGGGTGCCCGACGATTGCAGGAGCGCGCCGCCCGCAGCGGGCGCACCGCCGACAGTGAGCGTAAACGATGAACGCGTCCGACACCTTGAACGTTACCCACGAAGACGCCCGGGCCATCGACGATTGCTGGAACCGCATCGGCATCCATGGCGACAAGTCTTGCCCGTTGCTGGAAGAGCACATCCATTGCCGCAACTGCTCGGTGTATTCCGCCGCCGCCACGCGCCTGCTCGACCGTTATTCATTGCAGCAGGACCAACGCGATGCGGTGGCCACCCAAGTCGAAACCAACGTCAAAACCCGCTCGCTGTTGATGTTCCGCCTCGGCGAAGAGTGGCTCGGACTGGCCACGCGCAGCCTTGTCGAAGTCGCGCCGCTACAGGCGATTCATTCGCTGCCGCATCAGCGCTCGCGCGCTTTGCTTGGCGTGGCCAATGTGCGTGGCGCGCTGGTTGCCTGCCTGTCGCTGGTGGAATTGCTTGACCTCGACGGCAGCGTTGCGCCGGCCAGCGGCGGGCGTGTGATGCCGCGCATGCTGATTATCGCCGCCCATGGCGGGCCGGTGGTGGTGCCGGTGGATGAGGTCGACGGTATTCATGCCATCGACGAACGCATTCTCGATGCCGCGTCGGAATGCGGCGCGCAGGCCAGTGCCAAATACACCCGTGGTGTTCTGCAATATCGCGGTCGCAGTCTGCGCTGGCTGGATGAGGAACAGCTGTTGTCCGCCGTGACCCGGAGCCTGACATGACCCCCGAGCAAATGCGCGACGCCTCTCTGCTCGAACTGTTCAGCCTCGAAGCTGAGGCCCAGACCCAGGTGCTCAGCGCCGGGTTGCTGGCGCTGGAGCGCAATCCGACCCAGGCCGATCAACTGGAATCGTGCATGCGCGCGGCGCACTCGCTCAAGGGCGCGGCGCGAATCGTCGGTATCGACAGCGGCGTCAGCGTCGCGCATGTCATGGAAGATTGTCTGGTCAGTGCGCAGGAAGGTCGTTTATTGCTGCGTCCCGAGCACATCGACGCGTTGCTGCAAGGCACCGACCTGCTGATGCGTATCGCCACGCCGGCCAGCGCGCCGCAGCCATCAGACATCGAAGCCTATGTGGCGCTGATGGGGCGCTTGCTCGATCCGTCTGCGACAGCCGTTGTCGTTGCCGCGCAGCCGCTGGCTGAGTTGCCAATCGAACCAGCGCCAATAGCGTCAGCGCCCATGGTTGACGAGCCCACCGAGCCGGCACCGCGCAAAAGCAAGCGCACCACCGAAGGCGGCGAGCGCGTGTTGCGCGTCACCGCTGAACGCCTGAATAGCCTGCTCGATTTGTCGAGCAAATCGCTGGTGGAAACCCAGCGGCTGAAACCGCATCTGGCGACCATGCAGCGTCTCAAACGCATGCAGAACAACGGCCTGCGCGCCCTGGAAAACCTCAACGTACATTTGAAGGAACATGCGCTGAGCCTGGAAGCGCTCGAGTCGCTGGAGGATGCGCGGCGCTTGCTCGCCGAGTCGCAGCAATTGCTCAGCGAGAAGAACGCCGAACTCGACGAGTTCGCCTGGCAGGCCAGCCAGCGCGCGCAAGTGCTCTACGACACCGCGCTGGCCTGCCGCATGCGCCCGTTCGCCGACGTGTTGAGCGGGCAGGCGCGCATGGTGCGCGACTTGGGTCGCAGCCTCGGCAAACAGGTGCGCCTGGAGATCGAGGGCGAGAAAACCCAGGTTGACCGCGACGTGCTGGAAAAGCTCGAAGCGCCGCTGACCCATTTGCTGCGCAACGCCGTCGATCACGGCATCGAAACCCCGGAGCAGCGTGTGCTCAAGGGCAAACCGGAGGAGGGGGTGATCCGCCTGCGCGCCTCCCATCAGGCCGGTCTGCTGATGCTGGAATTGAGCGATGACGGCCATGGCGTGGATCTGGAAAAAGTCCGCCGCAGCATCGTCGAACGGCAGTTGTCCCCCGCTGAAACTGCTGCGCAATTGAGTGAAGAGGAGCTGCTGACGTTCCTGTTTCTGCCGGGATTCAGCCTGCGCGACAAAGTCACTGAAGTCTCCGGGCGTGGCGTCGGCCTTGATGCCGTTCAGCACATGGTCCGCCAGTTGCGCGGGGCGGTGGTGCTGGAGCAGACGGCGGGCGAGGGCAGTCGTTTCCATCTGGAAGTACCTCTGACGCTGTCGGTGGTGCGCAGTCTGGTGGTAGAAGTCGGCGAAGAGGCCTATGCCTTTCCGCTGGCGCACATTGAACGCATGTGCGATCTGCTGCCCGAAGACATCGTGCAAGTAGAAGGCCGCCAGCATTTCTGGCACGAAGGCCGGCATGTCGGGCTGGTTGCCGCCAGCCAGTTGCTTAATCGCCCGGCCAGTCAGAACGCCGGCGATACCCTGAAAGTCGTGGTCATCCGCGAGCGCGAGGCGATTTATGGCGTGGCGGTCGAGCGCTTCGTCGGCGAGCGCACGCTGGTGGTGTTGCCGCTGGACGAGCGTCTGGGCAAGGTTCAGGACATCTCCGCCGGTGCCCTCCTTGATGACGGTTCGGTGGTGCTGATCGTCGACGTCGAGGACATGCTGCGTTCGGTGGACAAGTTGCTCAATACCGGCCGCCTGGAACGCATTGCCCGCCATGGCAACCAGGCCGCGGAGGCTGCACGCAAGCGGGTGCTGGTGGTCGACGACTCGCTGACCGTGCGCGAACTGCAACGCAAGCTGCTGCTCAATCGCGGCTACGACGTCGCGGTCGCGGTGGACGGCATGGACGGCTGGAACGCGCTGCGTTCGGAAAACTTTGATCTGCTGATCACTGACATCGACATGCCGCGCATGGACGGCATCGAACTGGTCACGCTGTTGCGCCGCGACAGCCGTCTGCAATCGCTGCCGGTGATGGTCGTGTCTTATAAGGATCGTGAAGAAGACCGGCGCCGTGGACTGGACGCCGGCGCCGACTATTATCTAGCCAAAGCCAGTTTTCATGACGACGCCCTGCTCGATGCAGTGGTCGAGCTCATCGGGGGAGCGCGGGCATGAGGATCGCAATCGTCAACGACATGCCAATGGCGGTGGAGGCCCTGCGTCGAGCGCTGGCCTTCGAGCCTTCGCATCAGGTGGTCTGGGTCGCGAGCAACGGCGCCGAGGCGGTGCAACGCTGCGCCGAATACACGCCGGACCTGATTCTGATGGACCTGATCATGCCGATCATGGATGGCGTTGAAGCCACGCGCCGGATCATGGCCGACACGCCGTGCGCGATCGTCATCGTCACGGTCGACCGCCAGCAGAACGTGCACAGGGTGTTCGAAGCCATGGGCCACGGCGCCCTGGACGTGGTCGACACCCCGGCTCTGGGCGCCGGCAACGCTCAGGAAGCTGCGGCGCCGCTACTGCGCAAAATCCTCAATATCGGCTGGCTGATCGGCGAGAAACCGCCGCGATCGCGCCCGGCACCGCCCGCTCAACGCAGTTCGGCTTCACGCCAGCGGTTGGTCGCCATCGGTTCGTCCGCCGGTGGACCGGCTGCGCTCGAAGTGCTGCTCAAAGGCCTGCCAAACAATTTCTCGGCGGCGATTGTGCTGGTGCAGCATGTCGATCAGGTGTTCGCCGCCGGCATGGCCGAATGGCTGGCCAGTGCCAGTGGCCTGGATGTGCGCCTGGCCCGCGAAGGCGAGCCGCCGCAAAGCGGTGCGGTGCTGCTGGCCGGAACCAATCACCATATTCGTTTATTGAAAAACGGCACGCTGGCCTACACCGCCGAGCCAGTCAACGAGATTTATCGCCCTTCCATCGACGTGTTTTTCGAGAGTGTCGCCAGTTACTGGAATGGCGACGCGGTCGGCGTTTTGTTGACCGGAATGGGGCGCGATGGCGCCCAAGGGCTTAAGCTTATGCGTCAGCAGGGCTATTTGACCATTGCGCAGGACCAGCACAGCAGTGCGGTGTACGGCATGCCGAAGGCTGCCGCGGCGATTGATGCCGCGGTGGAGATCCGCCCTCTGGAAAAGATAGCGCCACGATTGCTCGAGATTTTCCCTCAATGAACAGGCTTATCCGCAATCCTGGCCCCCGCAGTACTCAGGTGACCGCCCATGAATGATTTACAGATCGACGACATTAAAACCGACGAAAACGCCGCCATGGTGTTGTTGGTAGACGATCAGGCGATGATCGGCGAAGCCGTGCGCCGTGGGCTGTCGAACCAGGAAAACATCGACTTCCACTTTTGCTCCGACCCACAACAGGCCATCGCTCAGGCGGTGCGCATCAAACCGACGGTGATCCTGCAGGATCTGGTGATGCCCGGCCTCGACGGCCTGAGCCTGGTGCGTGAGTATCGCAACCACCCGGCGACCAAGGACATCCCGATCATTGTCCTGTCGACCAAGGAAGACCCGCTGATCAAGAGTGCGGCGTTCTCCGCCGGGGCCAACGACTATCTGGTGAAGCTGCCGGACACCATCGAACTGGTCGCGCGCATCCGTTACCACTCGCGCTCCTACATGACCCTGTTGCAACGCGATGCGGCGTACCGCGCGCTGCGCGTCAGTCAGCAGCAACTGCTCGACACCAACCTGGTGCTGCAACGGTTGATGAACTCCGATGGCCTGACCGGGCTGTCCAACCGCCGGCATTTCGACGAATACCTGGAGCTGGAATGGCGCCGTTCGTTGCGCGATCAGAGCCAGTTGTCATTGCTGATGATCGACGTCGACTATTTCAAGTCGTACAACGACAGTTTTGGCCACGTCGAGGGTGACGAGGCGCTGCGCAAGGTCGCCACGGCCATTCGTGATGCCAGTGCGAGGCCGTCTGATCTGCCGGCGCGTTACGGCGGTGAGGAATTTGTGCTGGTGTTGCCGAACACCTCGCCGGGCGGTGCGCGGCTGTTGGCAGAGAAGCTGCGCCAGACCGTGGCGGCATTGAAGATTCCACACAACACCCCGGTCGAAGGTTCGAACCTGACCATCAGCATCGGCCTGGCGACCATGGTGCCGCAGGCGGGCAGTGATTGCCGGTTGCTGATTTCGGCGGCGGATCGCGGGTTGTATCTGGCGAAGAACAACGGGCGTAATCAGGTCGGGATTGAATAGCGACGCGATACCCTTGTGGGAGCGGGCTTGCTCGCGAATACGGTGTGTCATTCAGCATTGATGTCGCCTGACACGCCGCTTTCGCGAGCAAGCCCGCTCCCACAGGGAATCTCCATCAGGCCATGTCAAGTGAATCGCCCCCACACCCGCCAGACGGGCTGCCGCGACAGCCTGTTTACGTTATACTCGCCGGCTTTCAAAAGTTCGCCAACGAGTGCTGCCCGTCATGGAAATCAACCCGATCCTGAACACCATCAAGGACCTGTCCGAGCGCTCCGAAACTATTCGGGGGTATCTTTGACTACGATCAAAAGCATGAGCGTCTGACCGAGGTCAATCGCGAGCTTGAAGATCCGAGTGTCTGGAACAAACCTGAATACGCCCAGGAGCTGGGCCGCGAGCGTGCCGCGCTGGCGCAGATCGTCGATACCCTCGACGAACTGAACGGCGGTCTGGCCGATTGCCGCGACTTGCTCGACATGGCCGTCGAAGAAAACGACGAAGGCGCAGTGGGCGATGTCGTCGCCGAACTGGCCCGTCTCGAGGAAAATCTGGCCAAGCTGGAATTCCGCCGCATGTTCAGCCATGAAATGGACCCGAACAACGCCTACCTGGACATCCAGGCCGGCTCCGGCGGCACCGAAGCGCAGGACTGGGCCAACATCCTGCTGCGCATGTACCTGCGCTGGGCCGACAAACGCGGTTTCGACGCGACCATCATGGAGCTGTCGGCCGGTGAAGTCGCCGGGATCAAAGGCGCGACCGTGCACATCAAGGGCGAATACGCCTTTGGCTGGCTGCGTACCGAGATCGGCGTGCACCGTCTGGTGCGCAAGAGCCCGTTCGACTCCGGCAACCGTCGCCATACCTCGTTCTCCGCGGTTTTCGTCTCGCCAGAGATCGACGACAAGGTGGAAATCGAAATCAACCCGGCAGACCTGCGGATCGACACCTATCGTTCCTCCGGTGCCGGTGGTCAGCACGTTAACACCACCGACTCGGCCGTACGTATCACCCACGTACCGACCAACACCGTGGTCAGCTGCCAGAACGAGCGTTCCCAGCACGCCAACAAGGACACCGCGATGAAAATGCTGCGGGCCAAGTTGTACGAGCAGGAAATGCAGAAGCGCAACGCTGCGTCGCAGGCGCTTGAAGACACCAAGTCCGACATCGGCTGGGGTCATCAGATCCGCTCCTACGTGCTCGACGCGTCGCGGATCAAGGACCTGCGCACCAACATCGAACGCAGCGACTGCGACAAGGTACTCGACGGCGATATCGACGAATACCTGGAAGCCAGCCTGAAATCGGGCCTGTAACAGACGCCAACACAGGATCGACCGATTCGACTCGATCACTGTAGGAGCTCAGGGGGACGCCTGGTCCCTGCTGAGCGATTCCCGGGCCGCAAGGTCCGGGGGCAATGAACCTGATGGAATACTTAAAGACATGAGCGACCTACAACTCGACCCGCAAGCCCTGCAACAGGAAGAAAACTCCCTGATCGCCCTGCGCAAGGAAAAGCTTGCTGCCGAGCGCGCCAAGGGCAACGCCTTCCCGAACGACTTCCGCCGCGACCACTACTGCGATGCACTGCAGAAACAGTACGCGGACAAGACCAAGGAAGAGCTGGCCGAGGCTGCAATCCCGGTCAAGGTTGCCGGTCGCATCATGCTCAACCGTGGCTCGTTCATGGTGATTCAGGACATGACCGGTCGCATTCAGGTCTACGTCAACCGTAAAACCCTGTCTGAAGAAACCCTGGCCGCGGTGAAAACCTGGGACATGGGCGACATCATTGCCGCCGAAGGCACCCTGGCGCGTTCCGGCAAGGGCGACCTGTACGTTGAAATGACCAACGTGCGCCTGCTGACCAAGTCGCTGCGCCCGCTGCCGGACAAGCACCACGGCCTGACCGACACCGAACAGCGCTACCGTCAGCGCTACGTCGACCTGATCGTCAACGAAGACGTGCGCCAGACTTTCCGCGTGCGTTCGCAAGTGATCGCGCACATCCGCAGCTTCTTGATGAAGCGCGACTTCCTTGAAGTCGAAACGCCGATGCTGCAGACCATTCCCGGCGGCGCTGCGGCCAAGCCGTTCGAAACCCACCACAATGCTCTCGACATGGAAATGTTTCTGCGCATCGCCCCGGAGCTGTACCTCAAGCGCCTGGTGGTCGGCGGTTTCGAGAAAGTCTTCGAGATCAACCGCAACTTCCGTAACGAAGGCGTTTCGACCCGTCACAACCCTGAATTCACCATGTTGGAGTTCTATCAGGCGTACGCCGATTACGAGGACAACATGGACCTGACCGAAGAACTGTTCCGCGAGCTGGCGCAGCTGGTACTGGGCAGCACCGACGTGCCGTACGGCGACAAGGTGTTCCACTTCGGCGAGCCGTTCGTGCGCCTGTCGGTGTTCGATTCGATCCTCAAGTACAACCCTGAGCTGACCGCCGATGATCTGAACGACATCGACAAGGCTCGCGCCATCGCCAAGAAGGCCGGCGCCAAGGTGCTGGGCTTCGAAGGTCTGGGCAAACTTCAGGTGATGATTTTCGAAGAACTGGTCGAGCACAAGCTGGAGCAGCCACACTTCATCACCCAGTACCCGTTCGAAGTGTCGCCGCTGGCGCGTCGCAACGACGACAACCCGAACGTCACCGACCGTTTCGAGCTGTTCATTGGCGGCCGTGAAATCGCCAACGCCTACTCCGAGTTGAACGACGCCGAAGACCAGGCCGAGCGCTTCATGGCGCAGGTCGCCGACAAGGACGCTGGCGACGACGAAGCCATGCACTACGACGCCGACTTCGTGCGGGCGCTGGAATACGGCATGCCGCCAACCGCCGGCGAGGGTATCGGCATCGACCGTCTGGTGATGCTGCTGACCAACTCGCCGTCGATCCGCGATGTGATCCTGTTCCCGCACATGCGACCGCAAGCGTAAACGTTTCAGTTAAAAAGCCGCCTAAAACAGGCGGCTTTTTATTGCCTGTCTGGTACAAATGTATCAATTGGTTAATTTGCAAATAGCAGAGGAAGTGCTGTCGTGATGGGTGCAATAGCTCAAGAAGGTGCAGCGGGTATCGCCACTGCGGTCGCTGAAAGTGTTCAGTACCAGGGCCGCAAGGCCAGCCGACAGGGCAGTGAGCAGCGTCGCCAGGACATTCTCGATGCGGCGATGCGCATTGTCGTGCGCGACGGCGTGCGTGCCGTACGACACCGGGCGGTAGCGGCGGAAGCCGGTGTGCCACTGTCGGCGACCACATATTACTTCAAGGACATCGACGACCTGCTCACCGACACTTTCGCGCAATACGTTGAACGCAGTGCGGCCTACATGGCCAAGTTGTGGATCAACAATGAAGGCCTGCTGCGTGAGATGGTGGTCAGCGGCGACGGCAGCCCCGAGTCGCGCTCGCAACTGGCCGACGATATCGCGCGGCTGATGGCCGACTACGTTCACCGGCAACTGGTCAACCGCCGCGAGCACCTGATGGCCGAGCAGGCCTTCCGCCAGGAAGCGCTGCTCAACCCGCGTCTGGCGCTGCTGGTGCGCTCCCATCAGCAGATTCTGTTGCAGGGCACCTGCCAGTTGTTTCAGGTCCTGGGCTCGCGTGAACCGCAACAGGATGCCAAAGTGTTGACGGCGATTATCGGACGGATGGAATATCAGGGCCTGCTCAACGACGCCGAGCCTTTGGCCGAAGAGGACATGCTCGGGATTCTGACGCGGTATATGCACCTCGTCCTGGCGTCGGTGTAACGTAAACCCTTGTAGGAGTGAGCCTGCTCGCGATGGCTGTCTCTCATTCAACATCTTTGTTGGCTGACACTCTGCTATCGCGAGCAGGCTCACTCCTACAGGGAAAGCGATCACCCTAAGGGCGGCGAATGTTCATAGGAGTATCAAATGAAACCCTGGCGTGGCGTGCTGATGGCCCTGTCGTTGCTGCTGCTCAGCGGCTGCCTGGTGACGTTCAAGGAACCACTGCCGGCCCATGAATCGGCGCCCAACGGCCTGCTCGGTACATGGTCGAGCATCAACGCCTGGGGCGAGCCGATGAACCTTGAGCTGACCCGCGTCGGCAAGGATCGTTATCAGGCCGTCACGTATTTCAAGGCCAAACCGCGCGAGCGTGAAGCCTATCCGTTCACCGTGTCGCGCCACGGCAGCCGCTGGTATCTGTCGGCAAAAGTCCCGGCGCAATACGGCGGCCACTTCACCATCGCCGGTTTCGAGCTGACTGACACGCACGAACTGGTGGTCTACAACCTCGACCTCGACCAGATCAATCAAGCCATCAAACAGCAAGCCCTGAGTGGTCAAGCCTTCCAGACCGATGACGGCGACGGCATGCACGTCGACAGCAATCTCGACAAGGTCTTTGCTTACCTCGACGATCCGGCCAATTCCGATGTCTTCGTCGAAGCCGTGCGCTATCAACGCCAGGCGCGCGGCCAATAATTCAGTACGTCACGTTTTCTACAGGAGTTTCGGGTGGACGATTACCAGCAGACGATACGCATGTTGTCCGACCGCATTGTGCTGGCGCAGACGCCGATCCGCGTGCTCGACGCGGTGAAATGGGACGAGAACGTGCGCAAGGGCTTTCTCAAGGCCAAGGGTAAGGAACTGCCCGCCGTTGATCGCGACTATTACCTCAACCGGCCGCTGTCGTTCGACTCAAGCCAGGTCAAACTGGAATTCCAGAACATCGAGCGCGACATCACCCGTCAGCTCGGTCAGTTCAACCCGGTCGGGCAGATCATGCGGCGCATGTGCAAGGAGTACCGCATGGTCGTGCGCATGCTCGAAGCGCGCGGCACCGAGGATTTCGGCCTGATCTCGCAAGAATTGTACGGCGCTGCCTCCGATGCCTTTCATGCGGGGGATCCGACCCTGGCCGATCTCGGCCTGATGATGTCCGACTACCTCAACAACATCGATGGCCGCGGCGACCTGAAGGACGAACCGAAGGTCCTCACCGCCAAGGAGGCTGTGCACCTGCTGCAGACCCGGCTGAACAAAGTGTTCGGCGAGGCCGAGGAAACCATCCGCGTGTTCGAGTCCGACGGTATCGTGGCCGACGCCGCGGCAGGCGCTGACTACATCAAGATCCGCACCGACGCGATGTTCAACGAGCGCGACGTACGCGCGCTGGAAGTCCACGAAGGGCTGGTCCACGTCGGCACCACGCTCAACGGGCTTAATCAGCCGATCTGCACCTTCCTGTCCAAAGGCCCGCCCTCGTCGACGGTGACCCAGGAAGGCCTGGCGATCCTGATGGAAATCATCACCTTCGCTTCCTACCCGAGCCGCCTGCGCAAACTGACCAACCGCACTCGGGCGATTCATATGGTCGAGGAGGGCGCGGACTTTTTGCAGGTGTTCGAATTCTTCCGCGAGCAGGGCTTCGAGATGGCCGAAAGCTACGGCAACGCCAGTCGGGTTTTCCGTGGCTCGACACCGACCGGTCTGCCATTCACCAAAGACTTGTCCTACCTCAAGGGCTTTATCATGGTTTACAACTACATTCAGTTGGCCGTGCGTAAAGGCAAGCTTGAGCAGATTCCGCTGTTGTTCTGCGGCAAGACCACCCTGGAAGACATGCGTACCCTGCGGCAACTGGTGGACGAAGGACTGGTGGTGCCGCCCAAATATCTGCCCGATCAGTTCCGCGATTTGAACGCGCTGTCGGCGTGGATGTGCTTCTCCAACTTCCTCAACCATTTGAGCCTGGACCGGATTGAGGCGGATTATTCCAATATCCTTTAACCCCAACGCAAACCCCCTGTAGGAGTGAGCCTGCTCGCGATAGCGGTGTGTCAATCAACCGATATATCGACTGACACAATGCTATCGCGAGCAGGCTCACTCCTACAGGTTTGTTCTGCATTCCAACCTGAATTCTGCGAGGTTTCACCGGATGAGAATCCTCGGCATCCTTTGCCTGCTCCTGACCCTCGGCGGTTGCAGTTCGCTGCTGTTCTACCCGGAACCGGGCCAGGTCTTTACCCCCGATAAAGCCAAACTCGAATACCGCACGGTCACCCTGACCACCGCCGACGGCCTCAAGCTCAACGCCTGGTGGCTACCGGCCAAACCCGGTGTCGAGGTCAAAGGCACTGTCCTGCACCTGCACGGCAACGGCGGCAATCTGCCGATGCACCTGGGCGGTAGCTGGTGGCTCCCGAAGAACGGCTATCAGGTTCTATTGGTCGATTATCGCGGCTACGGCTTGTCCGAGGGCAAGCCGAGTTTGCCGGCGATTTATCAGGATATCGACGCCGCGTTCGCCTGGCTCGACAACGCGCCCGAAGTCAAAGGCAAACCGCTGGTGCTGCTCGGGCAAAGCCTCGGCGGTGCGATGGCGGTGCATTGGCTGGTGCAGCACCCCGAGCGACAAAAACAGCTCAAGGCGCTGGTGCTCGATGGTGTGCCCGCCAGTTACCGCAGCGTCGGCCAGTTCGCCCTCAGCACCTCATGGCTGACCTGGCCATTGCAAGTGCCGCTGTCGTGGCTGGTGCCGGATGGCGACAGCGCGATCAACTCGATGGCGCAGCTGACGGGCGTGCCCAAGCTGATCTTCCACAGCATCGACGATCCGCTGGTGCCGATGGCCAACGGCATCCGCCTGTATCAGGCAGCGCCGCCACCACGCGTCTTGCAACTGACTCGCGGCGGTCACGTACAGACCTTCGGCGACCCGGTGTGGCGGCAGGTCATGCTGCGCTATCTCGACGATCCCGAACACTTCAACGGCCTGCGCCGCCTCGGCGAAATCCCCAATTACCCGCCACCCCCGAATTCTGAAGATGAGAGTCCGCAATGACTGAAGAACGTAACGCCATCCCGCTGATCATCACCGGTATTTGCAGCATCCTCGGCACTGTCGGGGCGCTGTGGTACTACGGCTACCTGCACTTCGCCAAACCCGAGGATGCGCTGCTGCTCAACGAATTCACCATGCTCAAAACCGTTCCCGGCGAGGACTACAAAGTCTCGCTGACGCCCGCGCCGCAAGTGGCGCAGTGCATTGATGGCGTGCTGGTGCTATTTGATACCGAGCAGAAAGGCCTGACCGGAGTGTTGGTCAATGCGCAGAAAAAAGCGGTGCGCTGCATGGGCGAAGAGACCCCACAAAAACTCGAGCAGTAACCCGATCCAATGTAGGAGTGAGCCTGCTCGCGATAGCGGTGTGTCTGCCAAATCAATGTTGGCTGATCGGGCGCTATCGCGAGCAGGCTCACTCCTACAGGATTTGTCTTCATGCACAAAAAAGCCCCGCCTGAATCAAATCAGGCGGGGCTTTTGCGCTACGCGGTGAAGCTTAGTTCGAGCTCACCGAAGAGCGCGGTGCAACCGGTTGGTTGTCGTTGGAAATGGTCACTTCCACGCGACGGTTCATCGCACGGCCCGAGACACTGCTGTTATCAGCGACCGGATATTCCTTGCCATAACCCTGAGCGACGATGCGTGCTGGATCGACGCCCATCTTGATCAGGGCCATCTGCACGGACGTCGCGCGGCGCTCGGACAGCGACTGGTTGTAGCTCGCGGTACCGGTGCTGTCGGTGTAACCCTCGACGATCACTTTGCGATCCGGGTTTTCCTGGAGGAACTGCGCCAGTTTGTTGATATTCACCAGGCCGCTGGATTTCAGTTCAGCCTTGTTGGTGGCGAACAGCACGTCACCGAAAGTCACCAGCGTGCCGCGATCGGTCTGCTTGGCGTTGAGGCTGTCCTGCAGCTGTTTGATCTGCTGATCACGGGCGTCCAGGCGTGCCTGGGCACGTTGGGCAGCGGCGTTTTTCAGATTGTTCTCAGCGGTGCGCAGAGCGATGGTCTGCTTGGCCACTTCCACGCGCTGGTTGGTCAGGTAAGCCAGTTGATCAACCTTGGCCGCGTCTTCTTTGTCCAGATAAGCCTTGTCGGCCTTGTCCAGGTAATCGCTGGCATCTTTGGTTTCCAGCGCCGCGACTTTGCTCGCCTGTGGGTTGGCTTGCAGGCCTGCGTAGTTGGTGCGCGCCTGTTCCAGGTTCGGGTTAGGCGGGGTGGAGCAGGCGGCCAGAGCAACACTTGCGGCGAGGAGAGCGGGAATCATCAGTTGCTTACGCATAATTTGTCGTCCTTTCTATCGGTAAGAGTTTCAGCTTTGCGGTCCGGATGCGCGCTTACTGCACGGTGCGCTGGCTTTCCTGACGCAGTTCCTGAACACCTTTCTGGGAATCCTTCACAGCCTGTTCGGCCTTGGCGGCCTGTGCCTTGCGTTCAGCGACACGAGCGTCCCACTCAGCCTGCTCGGCCAGGCGACGTGCCTCGTCATACTTCTTGTCGTGCATGGCGATTTCAGCTTGTTTCAGTTTGTCCTGCGCCTGCTTCATTTCCACGGCGGCGAATTCGGTACCGCCAGCGCTGACCGCGCTGTTGACCGCCGACTGGGTCACCGCGTACTGCTCGGTGGGTGGGTTACCGGCGCAACCGGCAAGGATGAAGCTGGTGCCGATGGCCAGAGCGGCCAGTTTCAGACCGTGCAGGTGGGAAAACGAGGTTTGGGTTTTCATGGTCTTCAACTCCATTAGGCATCTCCTGAAAATACAACTGAATCCATCCTGGCAGAGGAGCCGAAAGCATCGCTTGTTGACGCGAATTGAAACGCTCGTTCCAGGCGTGGTTACCTGTTCCGACCGAAGGCATTTTTGAAAAGTTCAGAAAAGATGGCCTATCGCCAAAAATTAAATTGACCGTTCGGACAAGGCTCTGGAACGGGAACTTTGGCGGTTTCAAGCGGTACGCGCGGGGTCTAATGAAGCCGGACATTGAGGGTGTACACAGTCCATTGTAGGCCTTCGCCTGCTCGCGATAGCGGTGCGTCAGTCACACATGTGGTGGCTGAAAAGACGCTATCGCGAGCAGGCTCACTCCTACAGTTTGATCTGCGTTGTGTCAGTGCTTTTGCTTGGTTTCGGAGGCGGACAAATCATGCAGATGCCGTCTCGACAGCGCCAGGAATCGCGGCGTCGGCCCGACATCCTCATACAGCGGATCACCTTCCTCATCGGTCGCAACCACGGTCGAACCCTTCACGTACGGCAGGCTCGCCTCAAACTCTTCAAGCGCCGCGCCGATCAGTTCGCCGAGCAGTTCCTCGGGATGGCGTTTGGGGTACATCTCGGCAATCGCCGCCAGACGCGCAGCGGCCTCGACGTCCAGGTGAATTGTGTAGCCGGTGTCGGTCAGGCGACCTTTGGCATTTTCTTCCCAATGCTGGGCAAGTTCACGGATTTTCATGATGGCCTCATTGCGCACCCGCTCATGGCAGGTCTGGGTGAGTGTCCGCCGTCGCGGCGGCCAGCCGTTGTGCGGCTTACTGTTGAGACTAGCTTTCGCCCGCAAGGTTTAAAGTCCCTTCGTCGCCTGCTTGTAAGAAGCGCCGCAGCGCGGCACTCTCTGAGTCATTCACTCGTTTCTAGGCCGCCCGGATTACCGCTGGAGAACTGCTGATGACCGATATTGATGCACGCTTGCGCGAAGATGTTCACCTGCTCGGAGAGCTGTTGGGCAACACCATTCGAGACCAGTACGGCGAGGCGTTCCTCGACAAGATCGAAGAGATCCGCAAGGGCGCCAAGGCTGACCGTCGCGGCTCGATGGACGCCGAACTGAGCGCCAGCCTCAATCAATTGAGCGAGGACCAACTGCTCCCGGTGGCGCGGGCCTTCAACCAGTTCCTCAATCTGGCGAACATCGCCGAGCAGTATCAGTTGATCCACCGGCGCGAAGAGACGCAGGCCGCGCCGTTTGAATCCCGCGTGTTGCCTGAATTGCTCGCGCGCTTGCGCAGCGAAGGCCACAGCGCCGAATCCCTGGCGCGACAACTGGCGCGCCTGGACATTGAACTGGTGCTGACTGCGCATCCCACCGAAGTGGCGCGACGCACGCTGATCCAGAAGTACGACGCCATCGCCGCGCAACTGGCTGCGCAGGATCACCGCGACCTGACCAGCGCCGAGCGTGAGCAGATCCAGAGCACGTTGCAACGGCTGATCGCCGAAGCCTGGCACACCGAAGAAATCCGCCGCACCCGGCCGACGCCGGTGGACGAGGCCAAGTGGGGTTTTGCGGTGATTGAGCATTCGCTGTGGCAAGCGATTCCCCACCACATGCGCAAGGCCGACCAGGCGCTGTTCGCTGCGACCGGCCTGCGCCTGCCGCTGGAAGCCGCGCCGATTCGTTTCGCCTCGTGGATGGGCGGCGACCGCGACGGCAATCCCAACGTTACGGCGGCAGTGACCCGCGAAGTGTTGCTGCTGGCACGCTGGATGGCGGCTGACTTGTACCTGCGCGATGTCGACCACCTCGCGGCCGACCTGTCGATGCAGCAGGCCAGCGACGCGCTGCGGGCCAGGGCCGGCGACAGTGCCGAACCGTATCGCGCAGTGCTCAAGCAATTGCGTGAGCGCCTGCGTGCTACGCGCAATTGGGCCCATGCCGCGTTGACCGCGCCGACGCCGGCGCCGGCCGATGTCTTGCACAACAATCGTGATCTGCTCGAACCGCTGGAGTTGTGTTTCAACTCCCTGCACGAATGCGGCATGGGCGTGATCGCTGACGGCCCGTTGCTCGACTGCCTGCGCCGGGCGGTGACGTTTGGCCTGTTTCTGGTGCGTCTGGACGTGCGCCAGGACTCGTCGCGACACAGTTCGGCGATGACCGAAATCACCGATTATCTGGGCCTTGGTCGTTATGAGGACTGGAACGAAGACCAGCGCATCGACTTCCTCACCGGCGAATTGAACAACCGTCGGCCATTGCTGCCGGCGCATTTCAAACCTTCGGCCGATACCGCTGAGGTGCTCAACACCTGCAAGGAAATTGCCGCAGCACCGGCGGCTTCGCTGGGTTCTTACGTGATCTCCATGGCCGGCGCCGCGTCCGATGTGCTCGCCGTGCAATTGCTGCTCAAAGAGTCTGGCGTGTTGCGGCCGATGCGCGTGGTGCCGCTGTTCGAAACCCTCGCTGACCTCGATAACGCCGGACCGGTGATGGAACGCCTGCTGCACCTGCCGGGCTACCGCGCACGGCTGCAGGGCCCGCAGGAAGTCATGATTGGCTATTCCGACTCGGCCAAGGACGCCGGCACCACCGCTGCGGCCTGGGCGCAATACCGTGCCCAGGAACGGCTGGTGGAGATTTGCCGCGAACAGCAAGTCGAGCTGCTGTTGTTCCATGGTCGTGGCGGCACCGTGGGCCGTGGTGGTGGCCCGGCACACGCGGCGATTCTGTCGCAGCCGCCGGGTTCGGTGGCAGGACGTTTCCGCACCACCGAACAGGGCGAAATGATTCGTTTCAAATTCGGCCTGCCGGACATCGCCGAGCAAAACCTCAACCTGTATCTGGCGGCGGTGCTCGAAGCAACGCTGCTGCCACCCCCACCGCCGACGCCCGAGTGGCGGCACCTGATGGATGAATTGGCGGCGGACGGTGTCAGCGCTTACCGCCAGGTGGTGCGGGAAAATCCGCAATTCGTCGAGTACTTTCGCCAGTCCACGCCGGAGCAGGAGCTGGGCCGTTTGCCCCTTGGCAGTCGTCCGGCCAAACGTCGTGCCGGCGGCATCGAAAGCCTGCGGGCGATCCCGTGGATCTTCGGCTGGACCCAAACGCGCCTGATGTTGCCGGCGTGGCTTGGCTGGGAGACTGCCCTGAGCAAGGCCCTGGCGCGCGGCGAAGGCGAGCTGCTCGGACAAATGCGCGAGCAATGGCCGTTCTTCCGCACGCGCATCGACATGCTGGAAATGGTCCTGGCCAAGGCGGACGCGGATATTGCACGCTCGTATGACGAGCGTCTGGTCGAGCTGGATCTGCTGCCGTTGGGCGCGCAGTTACGCGACCTATTGTCGCAGGCGTGCTCGGTGGTGCTCGGCCTGACCGGGCAGTCGCAGCTGCTCGCACACAGCCCCGAGACCCTCGAATTCATCCGCTTGCGCAACACCTATCTCGACCCGCTGCATCTATTGCAGGCGGAACTGCTGGCCCGTTCGCGGCAGCAGGATGTCGAGCAGGGCAGCCCGGTGGAACAGGCGCTGCTGGTGTCTGTGGCGGGGATCGCCGCCGGATTGCGCAACACCGGCTGATGTTTTTGAGCAGACCTGCGACGCCCGAGGCCCACCTCGGGCGTCGCTTTGTGCAGCGCGTGAAAGTATCGCCAGGCGACAGTTAATGCTCGGGTTGCGACTTGGCTCACCGTGGCGCAACGTCGCGGCGCGCGTCGGTTTCTCCGACTTTTGGCGTCTTGTGTGGGCGCAGCCTGCTGTGTATCTTGATCAGCCTTTGGCCGTTTGTGCGGTCACGACCCGTATTTTTAAGATTGGCCCCAAGAGGCGAATCCCGTTGTTTTCTATATAAAAAATTGAGGAGCACATCGATGCGCGTCATTCTGCTGGGAGCTCCCGGGGCCGGTAAAGGTACTCAGGCAAAGTTCATCACCGAGAAATTCGGCATTCCGCAAATCTCCACCGGCGACATGCTCCGTGCTGCGGTCAAGGCCGGCACTCCACTGGGCGTGCAAGCCAAGAGCATCATGGATGCCGGCGGCCTGGTGTCGGATGACCTGATCATCGCGCTGGTCAAGGACCGCATCGCTCAACCGGATTGCGCCAACGGTTTCCTGTTCGACGGCTTCCCGCGCACCATTCCGCAGGCTGAAGCGCTGGTCACTGCCGGCGTCGAGCTGGACGCCGTCGTTGAAATCGCTGTTGAAGACGAAGAGATCGTTCAGCGCATTGCCGGTCGTCGTGTTCACGAAGCCAGCGGCCGCGTCTACCACATCGTCTATAACCCGCCGAAGCTGGCTGGCAAAGACGACATCACTGGCGAAGAACTGGTCCAGCGCAAGGACGACACCGAAGAAACCGTGCGTCATCGCCTGTCGGTCTACCATTCGCAGACCAAGCCGCTGGTGGCGTTCTATCAGAACCTCTCCGCGCAGAATGGCGGCAAGCCGAAGTACAGCCACATTCCGGGTGTGGGTTCGGTCGAAGCGATCACCGCCAAGGTACTTGAAGCGCTGAGCTGAAAAGTCTGAACCGCCGCATCATCCACGGCCCGCTTGCGGGCCGTAGTTGTTTATACTGACGCACTTTTTCCCACCCCTGTTTTGGAAACATCGATGAGCACCTTGCTGGCCCTGGACACCGCGACTGAAGCTTGCTCCGTTGCCTTGCTGCACGACGGCAAGGTCACGAGCCATTACGAGGTGATCCCGCGCCTGCACGCGCAGAAGCTGCTGCCGATGATCCAGCAACTGCTGGCCGACGCCGGCACCACGTTGCAGGCAGTCGACGCGATTGCCTTCGGTCGTGGCCCGGGGGCGTTTACCGGTGTGCGCATCGCCATTGGTGTGGTGCAGGGCCTGGCCTTTGCGCTGGATCGTCCGGTGTTGCCAGTGTCCAACCTTGCGGTGCTGGCACAGCGGGCCTTTCGTGAACACGGCGTGAGCCAGGTCGCGGCCGCCATCGATGCACGAATGGATGAAGTCTATTGGGGCTGCTACCGCGAGACGGCGGGGGAGATGCGTCTGGTCGGCGCCGAAGCGGTGCTGCCGCCGGAAGTCGCTGCGCTGCCGGCCGATGCCAGCGGCGAGTGGTTCGGTGCCGGCACTGGCTGGGGTTATGGAGAGCGCATTGCAGTCAACCTGACCGGCTCCGATGCCGGCATGCTGCCCCACGCCGAAGACCTGCTGACCCTGGCGCGCTTCGCCTGGGAACGCGGTGAGTCGATTGTGGCGGACGACGCACAACCGGTTTACCTGCGCGATAAAGTCGCCACCCCCAAGGCCCGCTGACACAACGCTCTCCCCCTGTGGGAGCGAGCCTGCTCGCGAATGCGGTGTATCAGTCTCAATCAGCTTTCCTGACACACCGCATTCGCGAGCAGGCTCGCTCCCACAGGTTCGGTGTCCACAGGCAAATATCGCCAATCGTCAGTTTCTGCCCCCTCGCTTAAAACCTTTTGCGCTTTCTGTGTTCTAGTTATCACTCGGCAGTTTGCTAAGTCGGTCAGGTGCCGCTAAATTGCCATCATTGATACCGAGCATGAAATTATGCGTATAGACGGCGTTTCCTCTCAGTCCTACCCCATCAAGCGCAAGCCTCGCAAAGGCAATGCGGCGCTGGATGAGTCCGTCGAGATTATCGACGGCGAGCTGGAATTACCGACCGAAGAGCAGTTGGCTGCCCGTGCCGCCCAATCTGCTGCGCAACGCCTGAGCAATCTGCCTGCCCGTCAGCAAGACATGATCTACCACCGCGCGATGAAGAAAAGCGTAGCCATGGCGCTGGCCAGCTACCTGAGCACTGCCGGTTTTGTCGATTGGGATGCGGACGTGCTGGGCCTCGATCTGTACATCTGATGGATCTGCCTTACTACCTCGGTTGCCCGTCCTGGAGCGAAAACGCCTGGCGCGAGTATCTGTATCCGGTAGACGCCAAAACCTCCGACTTTCTCGCCCTTTATTGCCAGGTATTCAACGCAGTCGAAGGCAACACGACCTTCTACGCCAGCCCGTCACCCGCCACCGTGCAGCGTTGGGCCGAGATCATGCCGACGCACTTTCGCTTCACCGCAAAATTCCCCGGCGACATCAGCCACAGCGGCGATTTGCGCGAACAATTGACTGCTGCCGAAACCTTCCTGCAATTGCTCAAACCGTTAGGCCAACGCGTATCGCCGTTGTGGCTGCAATTATCCAAGGGTTTTACACCGCAGCGTCTGCCCGAGCTGGCCTCCTTCATCGATGCGCTGGACTGTCCGCTGGCAGTTGAAGTGCGCCATGACCAATTCTTCGCCAAAGGCGAGAGCGAGCGACTGCTCAATCGTCTGCTGCTCGATCGTGGCGTGGAGCGCATCTGCCTCGACCCGCGCGCATTGTTCAGTTGCCTGTCGACCGAGTCTTCGGTGATTCACGCACAGTCGAAAAAGCCCCGCGTGCCGACGCGGCCAGCCGCGTTCACCCAATCTCCGCAGGTGCGTTTCATCGGCCATCCACAACTGGAAGCGAACGACACGTTTCTCGCACCGTGGGTGGCAAAAATCGCCGAGTGGATCGAAGAAGGCCGCACGCCCTATATCTTTCTGCACACGGCCGACAACCTGTTGGCAGCGAAGCTGGCACAACGTTTTCATGCGCAACTGATGCAACGTTTGCCTGGCTTGCCCGCGCTGCCTGAGCTATACAGAGAACCCGCCGCCGAGCAGCTTGGCCTGCTCTGAGGCGGTTTTTTCTGCCCGGGAGCCCGTCGATGAATGTTCAAGCCAGTCAAGACCAACTCCGCAAAGCCCAGGCCTTCAAGGCTCTGCATGATCGTCCAGAGATCTTCGTCATCCCCAACCCGTGGGATGCCGGCTCGGCGAAAATGCTCGCCAGCCTCGGCTATCCGGCACTGGCAACCACCAGCGCCGGTTATGCGTTTTCCCAAGGCAAGGCCGACGGTGCCTTAAGTCTTGATGAGACGCTGGCCAACGTCCGTGCCATCGTCGCCGCGACGGATTTGCCGGTGGCGGTGGATCTGGAAAACGGCTTTGCCGACGATCCGGTCGAGTGTGCGCAGAGCTTGTTGCGCGCCGCCGAGGCGGGCGCTGTGGGCGGCTCGATCGAAGATGCCACGGGCCGCCCGGACGCGCCGATCTATTGCTTCGAACACGCTGTGGCGCGGATTGAAGCTGCCGTCGCTGCGGTGCGCACCCTAGCGTTTCCTTTCATGCTCACCGCCCGGGCGGAAAACTACCTGCACGGCAATCCCGACCTCGACGACACCATCCGCCGCTTGCAGGCGTTCGCCGAAGCCGGTGCCGATGTCTTGTACGCGCCGGGTTTGCGCAATGCCGAAGAAGTGCTGGCGGTGGTGCGTGCGGTGGCGCCGAAACCGGTCAACGTGTTGATGTCTGGCGGATTAAAACTGACCGTGCAGCAACTCGCAGACATGGGTGTACGGCGGATCAGCACCGGTTCGGCGCTCGCGCTGGCAGCGTTCGGTGAATTTTTCCGCGCCGCTGAAGAAATTCGCCAGTCCGGCACATTCGGCTTCACCTCGCAATCAATGCCGTACGCCAAGGCCAACCAGTTCTTCAAGGATTGAGCATGGGGCGGTGGTTGTTCTGGCTGGTCGTCTTGGGGTTTGGCGGCACTGCGGTGAGTGTCTGGCGCGGCTGGCTCGACGTGCCGCCCGAATGGAATCCGTGGGCACCACTGGACGTAAAGGCTGCGCCCAACGGGTTGACCGGTTACAAACTCATGCGCTTGCGCGGCGATCCCGCGCTATGCGCGAAGGCCTTGAGCAGTTCGGCACTGCGCGTCAGCCGGCAAGCCGACAGCCCCGGCGCCAAGTGCCCGCTGATCGGCGCGTTGCGTGTGCAGGGCGGCGAAGTGGCGCTGAGCAGCAGTTTCATCGCCAGCTGCCCGCTGGCCGTGGCCTACGCGATGTTTGAACAGCACACCTTGCAACCCGCGGCGCAGTCCATTTACGGTCAGAAGGTCACGCGCCTCGATCACCTCGGCAGCTTTGCCTGCCGCAATGTCTACAACCGCGAGAGCGGTGCACTCAGCCGCCATGCCAGCGCCGATGCGCTGGATATCGCCGGTTTTCGCCTGGCCGACGGGCGCGCCGTCAGCGTACTCAAGGACTGGCCGAAGCAAAATCAGGATGCACAGTTTTTGCGTCAGGTGCGTGATGGCGCCTGCGAGGCGTTCAGTGTGGTGTTGAGTCCGGATTACAACGCCGCCCATCGCAATCACTTTCATGTCGATGTCGGGCGCTGGAGTGTGTGTCGCTGAGGATCAGGCGGCGAGGCGCAGGTTCTGCAGAACGATCGGGCGCGCCCAGCCATTATCGAAGTCCAGCGCCTTCTGTTGCTCGACGATTTCTTCCGGCGGGAACGGCGGATAAGGCTTTTGCAGCAGGTCGAGGTCGAACTCGGCAATCGGCAGGTACAGTGGGCGTTTCTGCGGAGCAGGGCCCGGCTCTGGCAGTGGCTGGCCATTGTTGACGACGATCGGGCGAACCCAGCTGCTGTCGAAATCCTGTTGCTCTTGCTGAGCCTTGAGTTCTTCCGGCGGGAACGGTGGGAACGGCTTGTCCAGCAGTTCCATTTCAAATTCGGCGATCGGCAGGAACAGCGGTTCTGGCGGGCGAACCTGGGTTTCGACCACATCGCACTCGCGCTGGCTGATGATGTGCGCGTGCAGCTCGCTGCCGACGGTCGGTTCTACGGGGCTGTTCAGGTCAACCGGAGGAAACGTGCCGCAGGCGGGCACCACATCACTCGTCTGTTCGGCCAGGGCCTGGGCAAAGAAATCCTGCCACAGGTGACTGACGCCGCTCAGTGCTTGAGTGTTATGACGGCTGAAGTCGCCATGGGGCGAAATGTAGCCAATCGATGTGGGAAGAATGCCTGACATTTTTTTCGGTTGACGCTCAGCTCTGGCAAAATGCGCGTTGAATGGTTTATCGGCGGTTTTTGTCGATCCTTAACTTTTTTGAGCGTTTTTTCATGATTGAGTCACCCGCGGCCTGCCGCATCCATGTCCAGGCGCTCGGCCCGGCGTTTGAAGCGCAAGCCGAGCAGTGGGCCGAGCGTCTTGGCCTACCACTCGACGAGGCTGACGGCGAGTTCGCCTTGCAGGTCGGCGAGCAGGGTTTGCAGTTGCAACAGCTCGGCCCGGATGCGCCGGGACCGGTGCGGGTCGACTTTGTCGAAGGCGGCGCGGCGCATCGTCGGTTGTATGGCGGCGGCAGCGGGCAGATGATCGCCAAGGCGGTCGGTATCGCTCAAGGCGTGCGCCCGCGGGTGCTGGATGCCACGGCGGGGTTGGGCAAGGATGCGTTTGTGCTGGCCAGTCTGGGCTGCGAAATGAGCCTGATCGAACGCCAGCCGTTGATCGGTGCGTTGCTTGAGGACGGTCTGGCGCGCGCGGCGGAAGATTTCGAGGTGGCGCCGATTGTCGCGCGAATGAAATTGCTCAAGGGCAATTCCATCGAGGTCATGCAGAACTGGGAAGGAGAGCCGCCGCAGGTGATCTACCTCGATCCGATGTTTCCGCATCGCGAGAAAACCGCATTGGTGAAGAAGGAGATGCGCCTGTTCCGGCCGCTGGTCGGCGATGATCCGGACGCGCCTGCGCTGTTGCAGGCGGCGCTGGCATTGGCGACGCACCGGGTGGTGGTCAAGCGTCCGCGCAAGGCACCGTGCATTGAGGGGCCGAAACCGAGCCATGCGCTGGATGGCAAGTCGAGCCGGTACGATATCTACCCGAAGAAAGCGCTCAAGCCGTGAGACCGGGTTGCCTTATTCGCGAGCAGGCTCGCTCCCACAACTGATCTGTGGTGAACGCAAATCCACTGTAGGAGTGAGCCTGCTCGCGATAGCGCCAGTTCAGGCAGCGAAGAGTCAGGGTTTGTACGCCCGCATAAACAACCCCACCACCTCGCGCACATGCCGCTCGGCCGCTTCCCCGGTCAGCGGCTCGCCACAGCCATACAACAGGCGAAAATTGCCCGCGCCCTTGATCAGGCAAAAGAAATGCTCGGCGGCATTGCGTGGCTGATCGATGCTCAACGCGCCGCTGGCGTGGATTTTCGTCAGCAACCCTTCCATTCCGCTCACCACCCGCTCGGGGCCTGCTTCGAAGAAGATTTGCGACAGCTTTGGATCCTGGCTGCCAAGGGCCATGATCAGCCGGTGCAGATTCACCGATTCATCGCTATTGATCAGTTGGTGAAAGCCGCGGGCGATATTCAGCAATACGTCTTCAACCGCGATGCCGTCCGGCAACTCAAAGAACAGCGGCGGCAGTTGCTCCTCGCATTTCGCGACCACGGCAGCGGAGAACAGCGTCTCCTTGTCGTTGAAATGGCTGTAAACCGTCAGTTTCGACACGCCAGCCTCGCTGGCCACGGCGTCCATGCTGGTGTTGGCGTAGCCATGACTCAGAAAGAGCGTTTTCGCCGCCTCGAGGATGGCCTGGCGCTTGGCCAGGTCCTTGGGACGGCCCGGGCCGTTTGGAGCGGAAAGATTGTTCGACATTTTTCGTTTTTAATACTGGACTGGTGAGTTTGCTATTAATACCATACCCGCCAGTATAAATATTCCAAGCCCCATTCGCGAAAGGTCCGTCACCATGTTCCGCCATGCGTTGTCCTTTGCATTGCCAGCCAGTCTGGCATTCCTGTTATCGGCCTGCGGTCAGGAAGAGGTGACGAAAGTCACCGTGCGACCGGCCATGGTGGTACAGCCCGAGCCTTCGGCGCAGGCGATGGAAAGTTATCCGGGCGAGGTGCGCGCCCGCTATGAGCCTGATCTGGCCTTCCGTATTGGCGGCAAAGTCAGCCGACGACTGGTCGATGAAGGCCAGCGCGTGAAGGCCGACCAGCCGCTGGCCGAACTCGATCCGCAGGACGTGCGCCTGCAGCTGGAGGCCACCCGCGCGCAGGTCGCCGCCGCCGAAGCCAATCTGAATCTGGTGCGCGCCGAACGGGATCGCTACAAAACCCTGATGGAACGGCAGATGGTCAGCCGCTCGGCCTACGACAACGCCGAAAATCTATACCGCTCCGGCGAAGCCCGCCTTAAACAAATCAAAGCCGAATTCAACGTCTCGACCAATCAGGCCAGTTACGCCGTGCTGCGTGCGCCGCAGGATGGCGTAGTGGCCAAGCGTTCGGTTGAGGTCGGGCAAGTGGTCGCCGCCGGGCAAACAGTGTTTACCCTCGCCACCGATGGCGAGCGCGAAGTGTTGATCAGCCTGCCGGAGCAGAGTTTCGGCCGCTTCAAGGTCGGTCAGCCGGTGTCCGTGGAGTTGTGGGCGCAGCAGAATCAGCGTTTTGCCGGGCAGATCCGCGAACTGTCGCCATCGGCCGACCCGCGTTCCCGCACCTTCGCCGCGCGAATCGCGTTCACCAGTGGCAAAGTCCCGGCTGAACTGGGCCAGAGCGCCCGCGTCTTCGTGCAATCGGCCGACAGTGTTTCGCTGTCAGTACCGCTTTCAGCGCTGACCGCGGAAAACGGCGCGACCTATGTCTGGGTGGTCAACGGCAACAACACGCTAAAGAAAACCCCGGTGCGGGTCGGCCCCTTCGGCGAGAAAAGCGTGGCGGTGCTCGAAGGCCTGAATGCCAGCGACTGGGTGGTGGCCGCTGGCGTTCATGTGCTGCTCGATGGTCAGCAGGTGCGGCCGGTGGATCGCTCCAACCGTGTGGTCAATCTGGCGAACAAGGAGTAAGCCCCGATGCGCTTCAACCTCTCCGAATGGGCGTTGCGTAATCGCCAGATCGTACTGTTCCTGATGCTTTTGCTCGCTGTCGTCGGTGCGTTGTCCTACACCAAACTTGGCCAGAGCGAAGACCCACCATTCACCTTCAAGGCCATGGTCATCCAGACCCGCTGGCCCGGCGCGACGGCACAGGAAGTCTCGCGCCAGGTCACCGAACGCATCGAAAAGAAGCTGATGGAAACCGGTGAGTACGAACGCATCATGTCGTTCTCCCGCCCCGGTGAATCCCAGGTGACCTTCATTGCCCGTGATTCGATGCATTCCAAGGACATTCCAGACCTCTGGTATCAGTTGCGCAAAAAGGTCGGCGACATCCGCCAGACCCTGCCACCGGGAATTCAGGGACCGTTCTTCAACGATGAGTTCGGTACCACCTTCGGCAATATTTACGCGCTGACCGGTGACGGCTTCGATTACGCCGTGCTCAAGGATTACGCCGACCGCATCCAGATCCAGCTGCAACGGGTCAAGGATGTCGGCAAGGTCGAACTGCTCGGGCTGCAGGACGAGAAAATCTGGGTCGAGCTGTCCAACGTCAAACTCGCCACCCTCGGCTTGCCGCTGGCGGCGGTGCAGCAGGCTCTCGAGGAACAGAACGCGGTGTCCACGGCGGGATTCTTCGAGACCGGCAGCGAGCGCTTGCAGCTACGCGTCTCGGGGAATTTTCAGACGGTCGATGAGATAAAAAACTTTCCGATCCGCGTCGCCGATCGTACGTTCCGCATCTCTGATATCGCTGACGTGCGTCGCGGTTTCAGCGATCCACCGGCGCCGCGCATGCGTTTTATGGGCGACGATGCGATCGGTCTCGCCGTGGCGATGAAGGATGGCGGCGACATTCTGGTGCTCGGCAAAGCGCTGGAGGGCGAGTTCTCGCGGATCCAGAAAAACCTTCCGGCCGGCATGCAATTGCGCAAGGTCTCCGATCAGCCGGCCGCGGTGAAAACCGGGGTCGGTGAGTTCGTCCAGGTGTTGGTCGAGGCGCTGGCGATCGTATTGCTGGTGAGCTTCTTCTCCCTCGGCGTGCGCACCGGTATGGTCGTCGCGTTGACCATTCCGTTGGTACTGGCGATGACCTTTGCCTGCATGTACTACCTGGGGATCGGCTTGCACAAGATTTCCCTCGGTGCGTTGGTGCTGGCGCTGGGCTTGCTGGTGGATGACGCGATCATCGCTGTGGAAATGATGGCGATCAAAATGGAGCAGGGCTTCGACCGCATTCGTGCGGCGAGTTATGCCTGGACCAGTACCGCGTTTCCGATGCTCACCGGGACGCTGATCACCGCCGCCGGCTTCCTGCCGATTGCCACCGCCCAATCGGGCACCGGCGAATACACCCGTTCGATTTTCCAGGTAGTGACCATTGCCTTGCTGGCCTCATGGGTGGCAGCGGTGATGTTCGTGCCGTATCTGGGGGAAAAGCTCCTGCCGGATCTGGCGAAAATTCACGCGGCGAAACACGGCACTGGCAATGGCCAGCCCGATCCGTATGCCACACCGTTCTATCAACGTGTGCGGCGTCTGGTGGAGTGGTGCGTGGCGCACCGCAAAACGGTGATTGTGCTTACCGTTGGCCTGTTTATCGCTTCGGTGATGTTGTTCCGCTTCGTGCCGCAGCAGTTTTTCCCGGCCTCCAACCGGCTGGAGCTGATGGTCGATCTGAAGCTCGCCGAAGGTGTTTCGCTGGCCAACACCACCGCTGAGGTCAAACGCCTCGAAGCGCTGCTCAAGGAACACGCCGGCATCGACAACTACGTGGCCTATGTCGGCACCGGCTCGCCGCGTTTCTATCTGCCACTGGATCAACAACTGCCGGCGGCAAGTTTTGCTCAGTTTGTGGTGTTGGCGAAAACCATCGAAGAGCGTGAAGCGCTGCGCAGTTGGTTGATCGAAACCCTCAACGAACAATTCCCGGCCCTGCGTTCGCGGGTCACGCGTCTGGAAAACGGCCCGCCGGTTGGTTATCCGGTGCAATTTCGCGTCACTGGCGAACACATCGAGGAGGTCCGCGCGCTGGCCCGCAAGGTGGCAGCGAAGGTTCGCGAGAACCCGCATGTGGTCAACGTCCATCTGGACTGGGAAGAGCCGAGCAAGGTCGTCTATCTGAACATCGATCAGGATCGCGCCCGCGCCCTCGGGGTGAGCACGGCCAATCTGGCGAAATTCCTGCAGAGTTCACTGGTCGGCTCGACGGTCAGCCAGTACCGCGAAGACAACGAATTGATCGAAATTCTGCTGCGCGGCACCGTGCATGAACGCACTGAATTGTCGTTGCTGCCGAGTCTCGCGGTGCCGACCGATAACGGCCGCAGTGTCGCGCTGTCGCAGATTGCCACGCTGGAATACGGTTTCGAGGAGGGCATCATCTGGCACCGCAATCGGCTGCCGAACGTGACGGTGCGAGCGGACATTTATGGCAAGGAACAACCGGCGACTCTGGTGAAGCAGATCATGCCGACGCTGGATTCTATTCGTGCCGAACTGCCCGATGGTTATCTGCTGGACGTCGGCGGCACCGTTGAGGATTCCGAGCGTGGGCAGAAGTCGGTGAATGCCGGGGTGCCGATGTTTATTGTGGTGGTGCTGACTTTGCTGATGGTGCAACTGCGCAGTTTCTCGCGCACGGCAATGGTGTTTCTGACGGCGCCGTTGGGGTTGATCGGGGTGACACTGTTTCTGATGGTATTCCGTCAGCCGTTCGGGTTTGTGGCGATGCTGGGGACGATTGCGCTGTCGGGGATGATCATGCGTAATTCGGTGATTCTGGTCGATCAGATCGAGCAGGATATTGCGTCCGGGCTTAAGCCCTGGCAGGCGATTATCGAGGCGACGGTGCGGCGGTTCAGGCCGATTGTGTTGACGGCGTTGGCGGCGGTGCTGGCGATGATTCCGTTGTCGCGCAGTGTGTTTTTCGGGCCGATGGCGGTGGCGATCATGGGTGGGTTGATTGTGGCTACGGCGCTGACTTTGTTGTTTTTGCCGGCGTTGTATGCGGCCTGGTTTCGGGTGCGTAAGGAGGCTTGAGTTTCTTTGTCTTGGCGGCCTTCGGGCCGACCATGACTAGGGGGTTTTGGGTGTATATCCGTTGCTGTGGGGGTTGCTGATTACGGTTCCGCCCTTACGGCGGGTCACCTTTTTCAAACGCCAAAAAGGTAACCCAAAACGCTTGCTCCTGCGTTCGGCCCTCGCAGGCTCGGGTTCCTTCGCTGCGGGATCGATCCGGGCGCAGCGTTTCCGGTTTGCTTCGCTGCACCTCCTTCCGCTGTGTCTGGCTGCGCCAGACGGTCGCTGCGCTCCCACGCCCGGATCAATCCCTCCACTCAGCCTTCCGACGTCGCCCGTGGATCAAGATCAAGAGCGGTACTCGAGCTTGCGCTCATTGTTGAGTGGGGCGGCTTCGCCGCGTGGGGCTGGACTGGTTGCTCTGGCTCTGGCTCTGGCTCGGCTTTTGTGGGAGCTGGCTTGCCAGCGAAGGCGGCCTGACAGCCGAGCTATTTCTATCTGAATACACCCATTCCCTTTGTGGGAGCGAGCCTGCTCGCGAAGGCGGCCTGGCAGCCGACCTATTTCTATTTGAATACACCCATTCCCTTTGTGGGAGCGAGCCTGCTCGCGAAGGCGGCCTGACAGCCTACACATTTCCATCCGCAAGCCCTCGCTCCCTTCCTACATCTTTTTCAGAAACCTCCGATCTTGAGACGCTGCCTGTCAGATGCTGTACTCCGGGTTCTGTTTTCCCGAATCCCTGAGTCTGCCCCGATGAAACCACCGACATTAACTGGCAGAACCGATCCTGTCTTCGACCTGTTGGCCCGCCCGCCACATAAACAGCGTCTGCCCGATTACCTGGCATTGCTGAAGCCGCTCGATGATCAGGGGCGATATTTGCCCTTTGAGGCGTTGCGCTATCGCTGGGCTGCAGGGTTGGACGCGAACCTCTGTTGGGCGTTGGTGAAAAAGGCTCGGGCGGCGCAGTACGTCAATTTGTTGCCGTTGGGCGAACCGGTGCAGTGGGGCAAATATGTGTCGACGCCGTTGGCTCAGAAAACCATATCTGTGGTGGATCGTCACACCAGTACCGCCGCGCTGGAGTACATGACCAGTCAGATCGGCGAGCGTGTGCATTTCTCCTACCTGCTCAATGATTTGATTGAAGACGAAGCCATCGCCAGTAGCCAACTGGAGGGCGCGGCGACCACGACTCGTGTTGCCAAGGACATGCTCAAGCATCAGCGCCAGCCGCGTACGCCGGATGAGCGCATGGTGATGGGTAATTATCGAATGATGAATTTCGCCTGGGAAAAGCGCTATGAACCACTGAGCGTTGAGCTGATTGCAGAGATCCATCGAGTGGGTGTGGAGGGGATCGATGACGAGCAGTATTCACCCGGGATGTTCAGAACCAATGATGAAGTAGTCGTTCAGGATGGTGCGGGCAACACCGTGCACCGACCGCCTCCTGTTGCTGGATTGGTTTTGCGGTTGGCGAGGCTGTCCGGCTGGATCAACCAGCCCGATGGCTCGATTCTGGACAACAACTTTCTGCATCCAATGATCAAGGCCATCACGCTGCATTTCGCATTGGGTTTTGAACACCCCTTTCGCGACGGTAACGGTCGGGTCGCCCGGGCGCTTTTCTACTGGTTCATGTTCAAACACGAGTTTGCTGCGTTTCGCTACATTGCGATCAGTCTGTTGCTGCGCAATGCGCCGGTGAAATACGGACGCTCCTATCTGCACACCGAGGCAGATGAACTGGATCTGACTTATTTCATCGAGCTTCAGTGTTCAGTTATTTTGCGAGCCGTGGTCGGATTTACCGAGGTTTACCGAAAAAGGCTGAATGACTTGAGGGCGAATCACTTCGCCCCTGTGTGATGACCGTTTAAAGCGTACCAAACACCTTCTTCGCCAGACTCGTCGCCGCTGCGGCCGGGTTCTGACGAATCGTTTCTTCCTGTTTGCCGATCATCTCGAACAGGCCATTGAGCGCCTGCTCGGTGACGTAGCTTTCAACATTGGCGCTCTTCGCATCGACCACGCCGAAGGCCGCAGCTTGACCTGCAAAGGAGTTGTATTTCTGCGCGACGCCAACCTTGTCGGTAGCTTGTTTGACGATGGGCAGGAATTTGGCGCGGATCTGTTCGCGGCTGGATTTGTTCAGGTATTGGGTCGCCGAGTCGTTGCCGCCGCTGAGGATGCCTTTGGCGTCGGCCACGCTCATTTTCTTCACGGCGTCGACGAGGATCGGTTGCGCCTGGGTCACGGCGGATTCGGCGGCTTTGTTCATCGCTGTTTCCAGCTCTTCGACCTGGGCGCCCATGCCGAAGGCTTTCATCTTGCTTGCGGCTTTGCCGAGTTTGCCCGGCAGTTCGATTTTGACCTCGGGATTGTTGCTGAAGCCGCCCGGGGTGCCGAGTTGTTTGACGGCGATCTGCGCGCCTTGGGTCAGGGCGTCTTTGAGGCCGCCGGTGGCGTCTTGTTGCGACAGGTCGTTGAGCGACAGGGCCAGGGCGTTGGCGGAGATCAGCAGGCCGGCGCAGGCGGCGGCGAAGCGAAGGGTAGGGCGGCGCATGGCGGCTTCCTTGTGGCGAGGTGGATTAACGAACGGCGTCGACGCGGACTTTCAGCGGCTGCGGGTCGTTGCCGTCGAGTTGCACGGCGTGGTTTTCGGTGGTGATGAACATCAGCTCGCCGTTGACTTCAATGCGTGCGCTGACCGAGTAACGATGGCCGGGTTTGACCTGCGCCGGATCGTAGCTCAAGTGGAACGGCAACGGCACCTGGCCTTTGACCGGGCCTTTCTGTTCGGCGAGGACAACGGCTGGCGCATCGGCAAGTGACACGTCTCGCAGGCTGACGCTCAGGGTGGCGCTCGGTGGCAGGGCGATGCGTTGCAGGTAAAAGACCTCGCCGTCGAGGCTGGCCTTGCCGGCGGGGGCGGTTGATTGGCAGGCGCTGAGCAGCGTGGCGGCGGCAAGGGTCAGTAGTTTTTTCATGGATGAATCTCCTTTCAGTGTGGGAGCGGGCTTGCTCGCGAAATCGGTGGTTCAGTCAAAATAAATGTCGACTGACACTCCGTCTTCGCGAGCAGGCTCGCTCCCACAGGGGTAAGGCATCAAGCCTCAGGCTGTGGCGTGATCTGATCCGCCGCATCTTCACTGCGATGTAACGCCACCTGGCGGATCGACAGGCGAATCTCCGCCGGCAGCACGCGCTTGGCTGCGCCTTCGGCCAGTTCGCCGAGCAGTTCGTGGTAGCTGAGTTTGCCGGCTTCGTCGCGGCGCAGCACGTCGAGGTCCAGCAGGGTCTGGATGAAGTGGCGGAACAGACTCTTGTCGAAGAACTCCGGCGCATTCAGACCATGCAGGATCGACAGGCGCTGGGCCATGACTGTGCAGAGGTCTTCCAGCTCTTCGGCGCTGATGCTGTTCTGGCCGCTGTTGAGCAGCAACGACACAGTCATGTAGAAGCGCTGCAAGGTCTGGGCGATGCTTTTGGACAGCAGCGTCAGCAGGACGAAATGTCGCGAACTCGGTGCCGGACGCAGGTACAGGTCCTTCTCGAACCGCAGCAGACCCTGCTCGACGAACGCTTCCAGCCACTGATCGATCACCGCATCAAGTTCCTCCAGACTCCAGCGGATGAACAGCTCCGATTGCAGGTACGGATACAGCGCGCGGGTGTAGCGCAGGATCTGCTCGCGGCTCATGCGCGAGGTACTCTGGAAGAAACTTGCCAGCAGCGACGGCAGCGCAAAAATGTGCAGCACGTTGTTGCGGTAGTAGGTCATCAGGACGGCGTTCTGCTCGTCCAGATAAAGGATCTTGCCCAGTGCGTCGTTCTGTTCGGCGAGCAGGTCCATGTCCTTCACATGTTCGATCAGCGCGCGGCCATCGCCCTCGGGCAATGTCGTGTGCGGCGAATACGGTACCTTGCGCAGCAGCGCCAGATACAGATCCAGCACCCGTGCCATGGCGCGATCATCCAGCGCCAGACGCGTGGTCGACAGCAGGGCCAGTGCCACCAGGTTCACCGGGTTGATCGCCGCCGCTTCGTTGAGGTGCCGGGCGACTTTTTCGCCGAGGCGGTTGGTGGTTTCGTTGAGCCACGCCGGTTTGAACTGCGGGCCGAGTTCCTGCTGGCGCCAGTCCGGTTGTTCAGCGTCGAGGAACTCCGCCAGTTTGATCGGCTCGCCGAAATTCACCGCGACTTGGCCGAAGCGCTGCTTGAGCGCGCCGATCACTTTGAAAATATCGAAGATCGATTCTTTCTTCTTGCTTGCCCCGCGCAACTCGCCCAGGTAAGTGCGGCCTTCGAGCACGCGCTCGTAACCGATGTACACCGGCACAAACACGATGGGCATGCGCGACGAGCGCAGGAAGCTGCGCAACGTGATGGCAAGCATCCCGGTTTTTGGTTGCAGCATGCGCCCGGTGCGCGAGCGGCCGCCTTCGACGAAATACTCGACCGGGAAGCCTTTGGTAAACAGCGTGTGCAGGTATTCGTTGAACACCGAGGTGTACAGCGGATTGCCCTTGAAGGTGCGGCGCATGAAAAACGCGCCGCCACGGCGCAGCAGGCTGCCGATCACCGGCATATTGAGGTTGATCCCGGCGGCGATGTGCGGCGGGGTCAGGCCGTTGCGAAACAGCAGGTACGAAAGCAACAGATAGTCGATGTGGCTGCGGTGGCACGGCACGTAGATCACTTCGTGACCCTGAGCAACGTTCTGCACGCCTTCGATGTGGTTGACCTTGATGCCGTCGTAGATTTTGTTCCAGAACCAGCTCAGCACCACTTCGAGGAAGCGGATCGCCGTGTAGGTGTAGTCCGAAGCGATCTCGTTGCCGTAGCGCAGGGCCTGGGCCTTGGCTTTTTCCGGGGAGATATTTTCACGCTCGGCTTCGTCGAGGATCGCCTGCTTGACCAACGGCTGATTGAGCAAACCCTTCACCAGGTTACGACGGTGGGAAATGTCCGGGCCGATGACTGCTGCTTTCAGGTTGCGGAAGTGCACGCGCAGGATGCGCTGGGCCATGCGCACGGTGCGCTCGTGGCCCTTGTTGTGATCGATCAGTTCGCGCAGGTGGATCGGCGCGGAAAACTGCACGCGGGTCTTGCGGCCGAGGACGATGATGCTCAGCAACCGACGCAGGCGACCGGTCACTGCCCAGCTATCGGCAAACAACAGTTTCCACGGGCTGTTTTCGCTGTCCGGCGACTGGCCCCAGAACACGCTGACCGGAATGATTTGCGCGTCTTCGGCAGCGTTCTGGGTCAATGCGCTGACCAGTCGGGTCAACGTTGGCGGCGCACCGCGCTTGTCCTGGCGGCCAAGCCAGTCCGGGTCCGGCGTCAGATAGAAAAACGCTGCCGGCTCGATCAGCGAACCCACCGATACCGCCAGCACCGGACGCGGCAGTCCGGCCTTGGTGCACTCGGTGTCGAGCACGGCCAGATCGGTCAGCGAAGGGTTTTGCAGGACGTAGAACACCGGACGACTGCGGTCGAGGTTGAGGGTGAACGACGACTGGTTGATGGTCTCGGAGCGAACCCAGAGATACAACAAGCGGCGCAGGGTGCCAAACACAAGACGGCGGAACGGGGAACGGGTCATACGGCTTCTGCGTGAGTGAATAAAACCGAGCAGGCGCTCGGGCGGTCGATAGTGTGCCGGATTCACGGAAAATCGGCAAAAAAGCGCCGAAGTAATCTCCTGTTGAGAGTTTCCGCACCTGTCATATACTCGGCGGTCTGTTGCCGGTGCCCTCTTGTGGACGTCGGACGCAGGCTGACGTTCCTCGAAGGCTTTCCTGCGAAAAGCCCGTTCAATAATAAAAAAGGAGTATGAACAGATGGCAACACGCGAAACCGGCAACGTGAAGTGGTTCAACGACGCCAAGGGCTACGGCTTTATCCAGCGCGAAGACGGAGCGGACGTGTTCGTGCACTACCGCGCGATTCGCGGCGAAGGGCATCGCTCGCTGACCGAAGGTCAACAGGTCGAGTACGCCGTGATTACTGGCGAGAAGGGGTTGCAGGCTGAGGATGTTGTAGGCCTGTAACACAACTCTTCAGGACACCAAAAACCATTGTAGGAGTGAGCCTGCTCGCGATTGCGGTATACC